>JBPOIV010000187.1:0-8327 GCA_052034245.1 Myxococcota bacterium | reverse complement strand
AAAAACCATTTAGAAACGCGCGTGGCTAAGAGATTTTCAAAAAGCGCTTCGTAGCGACCTTGGGCAGGAATCATCGCCATGATTCCTAAAGTTGGCAAAATGACGGCAGTGATAACAAAGCCTAGGGCACATATGTAGAAAAGCGCTTGATATTTGGCGCCCAGCATCAAGGGAAAAATTAAATTACCCGAGCCAAAAAACATGGAAAAAAGCGCAAGGCCCACAACCAAGGTACTCGGGGTTTTCTTTTCAGACACAATATTCTCCTTGGCATCTACCAAAAAAAATCCCGGCATTCAGGGCCGGGAGATTTATTTAGCAGTTAATCACGTACCTAATAAATGCCCGTCCACCACACGGTGATGGCCGTTATCTGGGCGGTGGCAGTGGTGATTAATGATGAATAAGCCATGGGCGAAATGTAGGGACTTAGTGAGGAAAGTCAATAGTCTTGGCGGAACGCAAATGGTGCGCCCTGCAGGACTTGAACCTGCGACCCTCGGCTTAGAAGGCCGATGCTCTATCCGCTGAGCTAAGAGCGCAAAAAAAAATGGTCGGGGTGGCAGGATTCGAACCTACGACTTCCTGCTCCCAAAGCAGGCGCTCTACCAAGCTGAGCTACACCCCGAATGGCCTGATTTATGGCCCAAAATCTTCTGTTTGGCAATACTTTTTTTCAAAAAAATATTAGGGGAAGAAAAAAGCCCTCAAGGGAGGGCGCATAAATTGAGATGGGGAAATTTACGACTTTACTGATCTTCTTCTTTGGGCAAATATTCAAAGCTTGTTTTAATACCCAGATTAAAGGGCCCTTCGCTGATTATCATAGTGATTCCTCGATAATTGCTAGCAAAAGATTCATTAGCGGCCGCATCTGCGAATTGTTTTTCAACTTTCTTCATATCGATAGTATGAGGTGCGCGGATTGGAATAGTTGTCGCGATCTTTTGGACATTTATGCTTTCGATTTTTTTTGCAACAATATCTAAAGAGTCATCGAAATAAATAGTACGTTCTTGTTCTTTGAGTCCGTCTACTCTTACCTTAACGTTAAGATTATGGCCGGTCTTATTAACTATTCTTAAAACTTTTATTTCAGTATCATTAGCATAAGTAATTAATGGATTAAAAAGATTAATAGTAAGTATTAATTTAATATCTTAATCATAAAAAATTACCTCTAAAATAAGCTATAATTTTTTATCCCCTTTATCGAGCATTCTTCTCGCCGAAGCTAAAATCTTCTGGGATATGACAACTACGGAGTTTAATGGCTTAATAGCTTATATGTAATAAGCTCCATATGAAAATGTATCTTTCATGTGGAGCAATTTCACTAGTAATTTATTGCCTTAAGAAGCTTTTAGGCTTTTGATAAACGTCCAATACTCAGCCTAATTTGCGACTCTTTTTCTTTGAGAGCATTAAGTTCCTGTTCATGGGTTTTTACCACTTCCACAGGGGCATTTTTTACGAACGAAGCATTATTGAGGCGTTGCTCAAGACCAGCACGTTGTTGGCTCGTTTTAGCAAGCGTTGCATTGAGACGGGCTAGTTCTTTTTCAACATTGATGAGGCCGGCCAAGGGAATTACTGCATCCACTTCAGCGCTGCTATTAGTCACTGAAAGCTCTTCGGGTACGGCATCACCACGCAGATAAAGATCGATGCTCGAAGTTTTCGCTAGGTGCACGATCAGCTCTTTGTTTTTTTCGAGAATATTTTTTACTGTGGCATCTTTGGCATAGAGCTTTACCGGCACCGCCAAGCTTGTTGGAAGATCGGATGATTGACGAGCATTTTTGATCATGGTGCATAGATCAAAAACCAAATTCATCGTTGCTTCTGCCTCGCCATCAATCAAACTTTTGTCGGCCTCAGGGAATGGTGCTACAGCACAAAATTCTATGCCACGCTTTTTATACGCTTTGGTGCTGGGCAGTACTTGCCAAATTTCTTCGCTGATAAAAGGACAGAAAGGGTGAAGCATACGCATGCTGCTGTCTAGTAAGCTGAGCAAAACACTTTTTGTTAGCTGTTGTTGTTCAGGGCTATCGTGACGGAATGAAACTTTGGCACATTCAATATAGCGATCACAATATTCATTCCAGAAGAAATGATAGATACATTCAGCTGCTTCACTAAATCGATATTCTTTTATAAAAGAATCAACTTTCTCGATGGTCTTATTAAGGGCAGAAAGAATGTAGCGATCCGCGAGAGCAAGTTCTGCTTTTTCAAAAGGTTTAACTTCTTCCTCGCCAACATTCATGAGGGCAAAGCGGGTGGCGTTCCATACTTTATTCAAAAAGGCGCGATAGCCCAAAACGCGGGGAACTGAAAATTTAACATCGCGGCCCTGGCCAGAAAACATGGCGAGACTAAGGCGCAAACCATCGGCGCCCGCACTAGGAATTCCTTCAGGAAAATCTTTTTTAATGCCTTCCAAAACTTTTGCTAAGTGGCTTTCCGGAACAGGATAGGTTTTAGTTTTGGCGAGAAGATCATCGAGACTAATGCCCTCGATAACATCGATAGGATCAATGGCATTGCCCAAAGATTTCGACATTTTCCGGCCATGCGCATCGCGAACCATGGCATGTAAATAAATATCCTTGAAAGGTGGCTTGCCCATGAAATGGATGCCAAACATCATCATGCGGGCGACCCAGAAAAACAAAATATCAAAACCGGTTTCCAAAACCGCGCCGGGATAATAGCGCAAAAGATCAGGAGTTTTTTCAGGCCAGCCTAGCGTTGAAAACGGCCAGAGTCCCGCAGAAAACCATGTATCAAGCACATCATTTTCTTGTAAATATTTTTCTTTATCAGCAGGCTCGTCGACAAAGGCATGAGAAAAACTTCGAATGCTTTCTTCATCGAGCTCATCGAGCGCAAGCCGCAAAACTTTTTCGAGTGATTCATTATTGTTCAGCGCTTGGGTGGCATTCAAATTGGGGCGTGACAAAAGCGCCTTTTTTAGGGAGTCGATATGGTAATAAACCGGAATACGATGGCCCCACCAAAGTTGACGACTAATGCACCAATCTTGGATATTGAGCAGGAAATGATCCCAGATTTTTTTGAAAGCCGGAGGAATAATGGCGACTTCTCCACTTTCGACGGCGTGATAGGCTTTTTCTGCTAATGGCTTGGCATTAACGAAATATTGACGGCTGAGCATAGGCTCAATATCGGCACCAGAACGCTGAGAAATAGAGACCGAATGTTTTATGGCCTCAGTTTTACGTTTTAGCCCGAGTTCTTCGAGACGTTCTTTGATGCGTTTACGAGCAACAAAACGATCAAGCCCCGCGAATTCCCCGCCGTTTTCATTGATTTGCGCATCGAGCGTTAAAATAGTAATAAAAGGCAGCTGATGGCGCTCACCAATTTTAAAGTCATTGGGGTCATGCGCTGGAGTAATTTTTACGGCGCCAGAACCAAATTCTTGATCAACATAATCGTCGGCAATTACCAAGACTTTTCGATCAGGAAAGAAGGGGTGCGCTAATTCTTTGCCCACGAGATGTTGGTAGCGGCAGTCTTTGGGGTGCACAGCCACAGCCGTATCGCCGAGCATCGTTTCAGGACGCGTAGTCGCCACTACTATTTCGTGATTGGGCATATGTTTTAGGCAATAGGCAAAATAAAAGAGTTCGCCATCGCGCTCAAGATGATCAACTTCCTCGTCGCTGAGCGCAGTTTTTGCCTTAGGATCCCAAGAAACGAGGCGTTCATTTCGATAAATAAGCCCCTCATTCCAAAGTTGCACAAAGGCCGTACGAACTGCTTTTGAGCACTGCTCATCCATCGTAAAACGCAAGCGATCCCAATCTGCTGAAGCGCCCATCAGCTTTAGCTGTTCAATGATTTTGGAGCCATGCTTGTCCTTCCATTGAAAAACGCGCGCCAAGAATTCTTCACGACCCAGATCGTGGCGAGACTTTTGCTCCTTTTTCATGAGTTCGCGTTCAACCACGGCTTGGGTTGCTATGCCGGCATGGTCAGTTCCAGGAAGCCATAAAACATCTTTGCCTTTCATGCGCCAAAAACGGGCCAAAATATCTTGCAGAGTCACGAATAAAGCATGGCCATTATGCAAAGCGCCTGTCACATTGGGTGGTGGCATCATAATGACATAAGGATCTTTTTGATTATTATCGCCGTGGCCTGCGCTAAAAAGTTTGTGTTGAAGCCAAATTTTGTACCATTTACTTTCAATTTCTTCGCGATTAAAATTTTTATCGAGGTTCAAAGTTTCATTCATAGCTGATTCCAAAGGCTTAGGCGCTCATCAGTGCTTATGATTGATTTAGCCAGCTTGAGCAAGAGCCATTGTTCGCCATCTATAAATGAAGTTAATTTGCTAAAATTTGTAAATAATCATCAAAGATGGCCGCCATTTCTTTTTCTTTTTGAGCGCTTGAAAAAGGCGTTTCGCAGGCTTCATTAATTGCAAAAGGATAAACGCCAGCCCAAAGGAGAATCTCTATCAATTCGCTAGCACCGCTGTTGATGGCCATATGCAAGGCATTGTCCCCACTTTTGTTGCGATGCCCAGGATTGGCTTTGGCATCTAACAATAATTTCACCATTTCTTGATTATTTCTTCGTGTCGCGGCTAATAAAAGGGCGGTATTTCCAAACTGATCCTCTTCTTCCTTGTCAGCTTTTTCTCGCACTATTTCTTTGGCTCTTTGGATATTTCCTGACAAAGCTGCTTTCATGAGAGGACTACGCCTTTGCATAATTTGGGTCCTAGAATGCGCTTTAGGGTGAGCCTCTTGGCAGAGAACAATGTCTTCTGCCGCGCATATGGAGCCACTTGCGACAAGCATTAGGGAAAAAACGCCTAAAATAAATTCCATGCGAGAAACCCTTTTTTTATTGATCTCTTCGAAAACACTTCATTCTTAAGCGCTATTCTCGGCGGATTTTTATATTTGTTTCACTTGAGAAAATAAGTTAAATTATTAATAATACTATTATTGATATTTATTGGGGGATCAATGTTGCTGAAAAAGTCGCATGTTGTTTCGGTTGTTTTATTGTTATTAATTTTGGTTCCTGCAACAAGTTTTAGTGAGCCTCGTTTGCAACTAGTTGAGAGCTCTTTTTTTATCCTAGGCTCCTTGAGCTTGGATTACCGGCTTATTCATGCGACAGAAACCAAACAGCGTCTATCGCTCAATTCGGATATGGGCGCTGGATTTTTTGTAGTCGATAATTTTGCTCTGGCCCTCAGTGTACCCGCGGAATGGGTTTTTGTGCCTGCCAAGCTTGGCACCATCGGCGTCTCTCTTTTTGGGACCTATTTTTTTGCCAACGAGAGCACTATATTTCCCTATTTGGGCCTTAGTGCCACACCAAGTTATGATGTTGCAGCTCATGAATTTAATCTTAGTTCGTCTTTTATGACAGGGGTCTTGGTGGGGCTTTCTGAGAGCGTGGCGCTTGATATTGGTGTAGCGCCAAAAGTGCAGTTCCCCTTGAATCCTATGCAAAATTGGAAACTAAGCATTCCCATCGGCTTTTTGGGAATCAGAGCCTTTTTCTAAAACATGCGATGATACCACGATATGCAATATCCCTGTGGGTGTATTGGACCCGGTACGGCTGAACAAGTTCCACAATGAGAAGAATCTTTGGGCGGAAAATAAAGCTTACAGTTCTTGCAATTTCGCGTTTCTACCGGTGTGGCATCGACATATTTGAGGCGGTCGCGAATAGCGATTTCTTTGGCCGATAAATTTTCTGTAGGGCAAGGAACAATAGGTGCCTTAGTCGCCGGCGTTTTTTCCAATTCCTGAATAGCGCTTTTTTTACAGGAGCTAAAAAATAAGGTGAGCAATGGTGAAAGTGCTCCAAGGGCACAAGCGCTTTTTAATATAGTGAGTGCCTTACGCCGTGAGCAGGGAGTTTTAAACATTTATTTCCTCACTGAACTAAAAAAAGGTATATGACCCTAAATCACTTTTTTGCGATGGGTTGTTCAATAGGGGAAGGGAATTTTAAGCTCGAAATGAATTTCTACCTATAATAAAATTTTAATGATAAAGATTTTATATGTTTAAATTTTGGTTATGTGATCTCTCTTTCTCATCTATTTTTTTCTTCACTTCTAAAATTTGAGTAGTTTAGAAAATTCTTGTGTGCTTTCAATGAGTTAAATGCTTGTTAAAACTCGGTATTGCTAAAACCCGTTTGCATTTGTTAGAGAATAAAGGTTACAAAACAAAAGTCCCGCTCACAAAATATTTAGCTTGGCCCTAGAGCCAAAATTTTTTTTGCTGTTAACAACAACATGAGCGGCGAGATTTTGTCTTGGTGAAGGATTAACATGGTTGCGATAAAAGAAGTAAGCGAGCACTTTGATGCCGAAAGTGGCAAAGAGCAGGCTGCTGATTTATTGACGAAGGCGCGAGCAGCTCTCAAACGTCGTTTAAGTTTTTTCGTATGGCAGGGTTTTTTTGAGCCCCTCGTCGCGCGGTCTTTGATTGACCATGTCCTTTGTTTAGAAGCTCCCACTTCCTTCCATTGCAATTGGGTCATCGACCACTACATGGGCGAGCTCAATGCTGCTATTTCTGAAGCTTCAAGCGAGGCTATCAAAATAGAAATTGTCTGTAGTGGGGAAGCGCAAAAAAAGCTTATCAATCCTTCGCAAAAAGTAAAACATAAGCCCATAAAAGAGAAAAATGCCGAGCAGCTCAGTGTTCATGAAGAAGAAAAAATTGAGACACCTATTTTGCCGGTTATAAATCATCCCGTTAAGGCTGATGCAACGGTTCTTCCTCTTTTATCGAACACCAATCTGAATGCTAGCTATAGTTTTGAGACCTTTGTCCAAGGTCCCTCCAATCAGATGGGATATGCCGCAGCCATGTCTGTCGCGGATCATCCGGGTACGCAATTTAGCCCTTTATTTTTATTTGGCGGCGTGGGTCTTGGAAAAACGCACCTTTTACATGCCATCGGTTTGCGCGCTAAACAAAATAACCCGACTTTGAAGGTAGTATATTTGTCGGCCGAGCAATGGGTAAATTCTTATATTCAGGCCATTCGTGAGCGTCAGTTTGATTCCTTTCGTAATCGCTATCGCAATGGCTGCGATATTTTATTGATTGATGATATTCAATTTTTAGCCGGAAAAGATGCAAGTCAGGATGAGTTTTTTCATACGTTTAATTCCCTTCATGAAGCCAAAAAACAAATAGTGGTCACGTCAGATAAATATCCCCATGAAATAAGTGGCCTCGAAGAGCGATTGCAAACCCGATTGTCGTGGGGCCTTATTGCCGACATTCGTCCTCCCGAGATCGAGACCCGCATCGCTATTCTTCATAAAAAATCGGAAAATCTGTCGGTGAAATTATCGGATGAAATTTTGAATTTTCTCGCAGCGAATGTCACTACTTCGGTGCGTGAATTGGAAGGCGCCTTAGTGCGGGTTTCGGCATGTTCTTCCCTTTCCAAAGAAAGCATGAGTTTGGATCAAGCTCGTGAAATTTTAGCGCCAGTAATCAAAAAAAGAACGTGCATGGTTTCCTGGCAAAAGATCTGTGAAATTGTGGCCTCATATTACGATTTAAGGACGGCAGATCTGATTGGGCAGTCTCGTCAACGTCAGGTAAGTTTCGCGCGTCAGGTGGCCATGAGTTTTTGTCGGTCCATGCTCAGCATGAGCTTGCCTGAGATCGGCCGGGTTTTTGGCGGTCGTGATCATTCAACCGTACTGACTTCGCTGCGCAAAGTCGAGCAACATAAAAAAATGGATGTTTCCCTGACGCAACATTTGCAAAAGCTCGAAATAAAAATAGCCGCCGAAGGCAACTAATTTTTTCGGCCCTGCTAGGCATTTTTAGGCGAGGGGCTATAGTTGCGCCATGAAAAAATATACACTTACTTTCCCTTTATTTTTTTTCTTGATGCTTGCAAGTTGCGTGAGTTTGAGACCGCACAGAAGCAGCCCGACCAGTGAAATGACACCGCTCCAATTAGGTGATGACGTTGAGCCACGCGCCTATAATTTAAGCCTATGGACTAATCCTGAAAAAGAGCATTTCACGGGCCTCGTTAGCATAGAGCTACGTCTAAAAAGGGACTTGAAAAGTATTATTTTACATGCCCAAGATCTATCGATAAGAACAGTTATTTTAAGAAATGATAGAGCTGAATTTAAGGGTAAATTTATTCCTTTGAAAGAAGGCATGGCAACTATTGAATTTGATGAAGTAATTGCAAAAGGCGAATATAAGCTTGATATAAATTATGATGGTAATTATCAGCAAGATTTGATGGGTCTTTATCGTGTAAAAGAAAAT
>JBPOIV010000265.1:0-4529 GCA_052034245.1 Myxococcota bacterium | reverse complement strand
CAGCCTTTCACAAGAACAACTTTTTGGTACTGCGAAGCCTGAAGAAGCGGCTAAAGAAAGCAAATAAATTCTCTAGCGCTGATGGCTCAAACGCTCTTCATAGAGCGTTTTTTTATTGCTGGTCTCATCAGTCCCCAATGAAAAAGCCGCCTACCCTAAGGTTAGCGGCTCTTCACAACTAAATATAAAGGCGTCCTTTAGAACCTAGACAATATATTGGCCCAATACTTGATCTTGGCCCCGTACATGAGAGAAAAAAGAATGCTTCCATAGGTGGAGGGATTACCCAAGAAAGGCAGTAAGTGAGGTATTTTAATTTCTAACCCGGCTTCTTTTTGCTTATCAGAAAAATATCCGCCCTTCATTTCTAGCTCTACCTCTCGCTTAGAAGGGCTTTGTAGATCGTCAGTAGGCCCTATAGCAGGGGCTTCGCTAGTATACGGAGACTCATTAGGGAGCAGACTACTCTTAGCACTCTTAACCTTAGATATTATTTGGAATAACGACATAATGACTTTGGGGGTGTATCCAATTCCAAATGCTGCTTGCCCCAACGAGTCAAATCCAACAACCATCACTTCACCATTTCCTTCAAGAAAAAGACTATGGCCATCTCCTGCTGCAATAGCAATTATTTGGGATAACCCATCTATCCGCGCGGGACTTGATCGATAATTGCCATATTCGTTTCTCAATGGCCCGTTGAGACTGCACCCAAAAGACCACACGAAACCTTCTTCATCGAGTAAGAGGCTATGGCCCCTACCTGCCGCAATAGCTTTGATTTGGAATACACCATCTATTCGTTTAGGTCTATCTTGATGATAAATGGTATCACCATGTCCTAATTGCCCCGATGAATTATTCCCGACACTCCACACGGAACCTTCTTCATCGAGAAAGAGGCTATGATAACAACCTGCCGCAATAGCTTTGATTTGGAATACACCATCTATTCGTTTAGGTCTATCTTGATGATAAATGGTATCACCATGTCCTAATTGCCCATATTCATTATACCCAACATTCCACACGAAACCGTCTTCATCGAGTAAGAGGCTATGAGCATAACCTGCCGCAATAGCTTTGATTTTGGGTACACCATTTATTCGTGCAGGTAGAGATCGATCAATGGTATCACCATGTCCTAATTGCCCAAATCGATTATCCCCAACACTCCACACGGAACCTTCTTCATCGAGAAAGAGGCTATGGCTCCAACCTGTCGCAATAGCTTTGATTTTGTGTACACCCTCTATTCGTTCAGGTTTAGATCGATCAATGGTATCACCAAGTCCTAATTGCCCATATTCATTATACCCAACACTCCACACGAAACCTTCTTCATCGAGTAACAGGCTATGAAATGTACCTGCCGCAATAGCTTTGATTTGGGGTACACCATTTATTTGTGCAGGTGTTAATCGATTCTTGGTATCACCATGTCCTAATTGCCCCTTCTGATTTTGCCCAGCACTCCACACGAAACCTTGTTCATCGAGAAAGAGACTATGAAAAACACCTGCCGAGATAGACGGCATAGGCTGCGTTAATGCATCTAATGATGCAAATACAAAAATAATGGTTGCGCTATACAGGGGAATAATTTTATTCATATAAATTCTCTACAAAGATATTCTTTAGTGATAAAATCATATCATATAAAATGCTTGTAAATACTTATTTCACTATAGAATTCAAAAATATTACTTATTAACAGCACCGTAGTATATTAAAAGAATAAAAAATATATTCAGTATAATCCCTTTTCACGCCCCGAATTCCACTTAACGCGATATGAGAACTTGGAATTATTAGGATGTTTTGGACTTAAATATTTTAAGGTGCAGCAAAGCTAACTGAGAATTTAAAAATTCATTATTTAAGAAAAATCGTAAAAATTAGCGGACTAGATAGCCGTGGGTCAAGTCCGGAAAAGACGGTTAATAGGTTTTTAAACCTAAAACTGGCGGTAGAACTAATTTAGCCTAAGTCCTTATCAACACGTCTTATCCGGCATCGGACATTCGCTCTCAATCTGCACGGTCGCATGGTCGATACCAAATTTCAAACTCAAGAGCTGCTGCACCTCACGGAGTAAGCGATTATAGTTGGCGCCATCCTGGGCCACCACATGAACCGACAACGCGTCTTTTCCAGAGCTGATGCTCCAGATATGCAAATCATGGATGCGTAATGCTTCGGGAATCGATAGAATTTCTTCGCTGATAAGTTTGGGATTCAAATGGCTTGGCACATGCTCCATCAACACTTTAAGCGTATCGAAAATCAAGTGCAGTGCCGAATAGGAAATTAAGCTTGCGATGATAATTGAGGCTAGTGAATCAGCCAGGTCCCAATGAAAAAAGCGAATAAGTAAGCCTGAGGCTAGCACGCCGACGCTGCCTAGAGTATCTGATAAAACATGAAGCCACGCGCCACGAATATTTATATTTTTTGATTTATCTCGATGAAGCAAGGTCAAAGATATAAGATTAATAAATAAACCGCCCAAAGCGACAAGCATCATGGTGCTTGTTTCGACCGCTTCGGGCTTAAAAAAGCGCACTATCGCTTCTTTGATAATAAAAAAGGAAACTACCAAGAGGGCGAGCCCGTTAAACAGGGCGGCAATGACTTCGGCCCGATGATAGCCAAAAGTTGCTTTGCTATCGGGCGGGCGCGACGAGATATAAAAGGCGCCAAGCGAAATGAGCAGAGCGGCGACGTCAGCAAGCATGTGGCCTGCATCGGCCATGAGCGATAGGGAGTTAGAGAAATAGCCACCAAAAGCTTCGGCCACCATGTAGCCTGCGGTCAAAAAAAGCACGAGGAGAATTCTATTGCTCGGACTTTGCTTTGTTTCGTGATGATGATGATGTGCGCCCATGTTATTCCTTTGACAAAAGCCTTTTGGCCTCGTTCACTAGCTCGGCTGATTCATCAAAGCCAAGACAGCCATCGGTGATAGAAACACCGTAATGAAGATTGTCGCTCAGGCTTTGCTGACCGCTGTATAAGTGCGATTCAAGCATTAACCCGACGATATTTTTATTGCCATGGGTGATTTGCTGAATGCAATCCAAAAACACGTGCGCTTGATTGCGATAATCCTTTGCCGAATTATCGTGAGAACAATCTACAATAATGCTCTCCATCAATTTAGCCTCTTTAAGCGCCTTTACCGCCAAATTCACCGATACGCTATCATAGTTTGGCCGGTCTTTGCCCCCACGCAAAATCAGATGGCCATGAGGATTTCCTTTAGTAGCAACGATAGAAGTTCGCCCAAACTGATCGATGCCCAAAAAATGATGGGGACGCTGTGCCGATTTAATAGCGTTGATGGCCACTTCGATATTTCCATCGGTATTATTTTTAAAACCGACTGGCGACGACAACCCCGAAGAAAGCTCGCGATGGGTCTGAGATTCGGTGGTTCGGGCACCAATCGCAGTCCAAGAAATAAGCTCAGCGATATATTGGGGCGTAATCGGATCAAGCGCTTCGGTTGCTACGGGCACGCCCATGCTGGTGATATCCACCAAGAGTTTTCGCGCCAGATGCAGGCCCTCGTTCATATGAAAAGTATTATCAAGTTTGGGGTCATTGATAAAACCTTTCCATCCCACCGTCGTGCGCGGCTTTTCAAAATAGCCTCTCATCACCAAAAAAAGCGTGTCTTTGACTGAAAGTGCAAGTTCCCTGAACTTCGTCGCATATTCCAAAGCCGCTTTGGGATCATGGATCGAACAGGGCCCCATGATGACAATTTTTCGGGGATCTTTGCCCAATAAAATAGAAGCTATGGCCTCGCGAGAACTAACAACCGTTTGAATGCTGTCATCTGACAAAGGAATTTCTCGACGAATTTCATCCGGCGTTACGAGCGGCTTAAAAGAAGCCACATGTATGTCGTCAATTTTAAATTGCATAAATATCTCGCTCCACTAAATCAAACTTGGTTGTTGTTCTTTTACGTCATCATTACTGAGATTTTTCATATAATAAGCCATAGCCCAGCGTGCACTCGATTCATTATAACCAAATTCAAGTAGCTTCTCTTTCAACGCTTTGGCATGATTTATTTCTTTCTCATCAAGCCCTGCTTGATCATGATCCATGTAGCGCAAAAAACACGCAATAATCTTTTCTACAACAGCTCTTTGCTCTCGATATATACTCTCTTTTAACCGCTTCAAATGAGAGGAAAAAATTACTCTATAATCCAAATCTTTTTGAGGATTTTCTAGGCGATAGGCCCCAATCTGGGCTATCAGTTGCCGACGAAATTCCTCGCTCGATTCATTAGTGGCCAAAAGTTTGCTTTCAATTTTGTGCATAAATAGCGCATCAGCTTCAGCTTTTTGACCTATCAAAGGATCTATCAAACGTTCTTTCTTTGTCCAGGCTGAAACATGGGAAACATAGCGCTTAAATAATTCCTCGTAAGATTCTTTGGTATATAAACCCAAAGCTGTACGGGCCTCATCTTCTAGAATGCTCAAATAATGTCTCTTAGTTAGATT
>JBPOIV010000192.1:0-3261 GCA_052034245.1 Myxococcota bacterium | reverse complement strand
GCCATTGCTGTACTTTTTTGCTTATGGATATTATTTGAAACATCTTGGCATTTTTTAGGAATCGCCAGTCTCTTTATCGTGAGCGGCCTGCCGGTATATTTTTATTTGCAGTCACATAGTAAAGCGCTTAAAGCCCATCCTCGCTGAGTATCATAATAAAAAATAAATTTCGTAAAACAAATTGAAAGCTTTCCCTCTACCAACAAATGCCAGAAAATTTCTGGCACTTCGTGGGGGAAGTATGGTGAAATTCCTTAAAGTTTTGGTTCCTATCGCATTATTAGTTGGTTCTCTCAGCTCAAGCGCTTTCTCTCCTTGGGATGGCCGTCATGGTGGCGGCTGGGGTGGTGGTCACGGCGGCGGCTGGGGTGGCGGCCATGGCGGCGGCTGGGGCGGTGGTCACGGCGGCGGCTGGGGTGGTGGTCACGGTGGCGGCTGGGGCGATCGTTGCGAACGTATCGATAGCCGACGTTATTGCGAAAACACCCGTGGCTGCGACTGGACACGCTGGGGTTGCCAAGATAGTCGCGGCGGTGGCGGCGGTGGCTGGGGTGGTGGCGATAATTGCTACCGTCTCTCCCGTCATGAATGTCGTCGCGCAGATCGTTGCGATTGGAATGACTACCAAAATCGCTGCATTCCAGGGTGATCGCAGGCTAGGTTTTGTATGAGCCGCAAACTTTAGAGGTTTGCGGTTTTTTTTTATGTCTTTTAGAAAAATATCTGAAGGATTATGCGGCCCAAAAAATAGTTGCGCAAAAAATTGGGCGGTGCAGGCGATGGACTTTCTCCTACTTGGACCAGTTTTTTTCACGGGGAAAGCGTGAGCTCAGGCCACAGTAGAATATTTTTTGCCTTGAAGTTAGGGCCCCAAAGGAACATTAGGAACAAAAGAAGCCCCACCTTGCGTGATGGGGCTTTAACCTAGCTGAATGCTGTTGCTAGTAGTGATAAAAAAAATGCCTGCGCGCAGTTATCCTTGGTTACCTGCCGCCTGACATGTGGCGGACATTGTTGGTTGAACGCATGTTCCACTGTTCATCAGAGCTTCAGCAGCAGTTGCAGCATTTTGGCATTTGTCGTTTAAGCAGCTAACGAAGGTAGTTAAACCCTTGATTTCTTCTTCGGTGCAGCCTGTTTGCACTTTTTCTTTGGAATAAGTTGTTGAGGCTGTACCTCCTTTTGCTCTAATGCAATCAGTGAATGTGGTTGCCATCTTGGAAAATTCTTCCATCGTTGATTCTGAAGGCCCCTTTGTAGAGCCATGGCCGCCATTCGCACCGGGGGATACGCTTAATTTAGTCGCCCCAGTACCGTTATTATTTTTCGCATCGTCGCCGCAAGCTATCGAGAAAATTGCTAAGAAGATACTTGCTACCATAAACTTTTGCATATCTTAGCTCGTGTTTGATTCAGTTCTATGCGAAGGAGCTAACAGAGATATTCGCCAAAAAATGCCGACTATTATTTAAAATATTTGTTAGCGAGGGCATGACCCGATTTGAAAACTCCTCGCCTGAACATTGACTCGTGGTTTAAGTTCTATGAAATTTGAATAATAAAAATAGTGACAAGAAATGCCGAATCTTAGCCTAAGGCTGTAGTATTTAGGCATGCTTTAAAACCAGAAAGGTAGCTGCATGAAAAAATTTGTCTTTTTCATCAAACTGCTGGGCTGCTCTCAGCTAGTTTTCCTGATTGCTTGTTCAAGTCTTCATCAAATCCGTCCAAATACTCCCGAGGAGCCTGTTGATGTCATCATCATTGGGGCAGGTATGGCCGGCCTCAATGCGGCCAAAGAACTTCGTGCCGCCAAAAAGAGTTTTATTGTTCTGGAGGCTCAAGATCGCATTGGTGGTCGAGCCATGCTGAGCGATGATTTTAGTGTACCTCTCGATTTAGGGGCAGCGTGGTTTCATGGTGTTGATGATAATCCGCTTGTGCCAATCGCTGATAAGCTAGGTTTTCATCGCATTGATACAGATTTGAGGGGACCTATCTTTGTCGGTGATCGCAAAGCCAATGAAACAGAACTTCGTGCATGCGAAGCCACTTCCGATGACTTGGATAGAAGCCTGGAAAAAACTATTAAGTCAAAAAAGGATAAGCCACTTGCTGAACTATTGCCGGCAAATAAGCCTTGTGCGGACCTCATAGCATCAAACATCGGACCCTTGGAAAATGGCATTGAAATTGAGCAGGTCTCAAGCATTACAGCGGGTTCTTTTGACTCTGATAACGACGATTTTTTGGAAGAAGGAATAGGGAGCTTTGTCGCTGCTTTCGGCAAGGATGTTCCTGTGCGTCTCAACTCCATCGTTGAAAGAATCAGCTACGATGAGAAGGGCGTGATGGTTACGCTTAAGAATAACGAGCGCTTTTATGCGCGAAGAGTTTTGCTTACTGTTTCTACCGGCGTATTAGCCGCGGGTAAAATCATTTTTAATCCTCCGCTGCCGCCGTGGAAAACAGAGGTGATTAAAAAATTGCCCATGGGTCTCTTAAACAAAGTTGTTATGCAGTTTAAAAAAGATATCTTTCAAGATACCCCGAAAAATTCTTGGGTTTTATGGGATGGCCCCGGTGACGACAATGTGGCTTTTGTTATCCGTCCACTCAATGCACCCATTGCAGTTGCATTTTATGGTGGAAAAAGGGCCAAAGAATTTGAAAAGAACGATGCTTTGGCTTTGAGTCATGCAAAACATGCTTTAACGCAAATGTATGGCAAAAGTGTTGAGGAAGAATTTGAAAAATCAGCGCTGACTAAATGGGGACAAAATCCTTGGACCTTGGGTGCGTATTCCTATGTCAGCCCAGGTGCTTCAAAAGATTATGAAGATTTGCGAAAGCCAGTGAAGGATCGTTTATTTTTTGCAGGCGAAGCCTGTGCGCGGCCAGCAGCTAATGGCAGTATTCATGGCGCTTATGAATCAAGCATTGAAGCCAGCAAAATGCTTATAAAAAGCTTAAATGGTCAGCCTAATTAGCGAAAAAAGAGCCAAAAAATTTAGCTTATCGTCCTGTTACAGGGGCGATAAGCCACATCTTAATCTATTGCTTTTTATTAATTATTAACATGCCTTAAGAAAAGATTTTTAGGCAAAAGCTAGCGCCATTTTTATAAAAGGCTTTACTGTCATGGTAAATTCGAGAAGATGTGTATTCTTCTAACATTTTGATTTATTTATATTAAATAATGGTGTTTTGGGCTTGCTAAAATAAGTGCATAATATCATGTTTTGGTCTGTTAAATAAAAG
>JBPOIV010000289.1:0-4087 GCA_052034245.1 Myxococcota bacterium | reverse complement strand
AATGTAATTATTAATGATATAATTAATAAGAACAATATTGGCAGTTTTTTAAGGGTTAAATATGAAGAAGTGGTGCGATATCGTATTGAAAAATTTTATCCTGCTTCTGATATTATCTTGTCCCTTACCAATTTTTGCCCTCGACAAAACCCATGTTGATCATCAAAAAGAAAGCTCTAAAACTGAGCATAAAACCGAATCCATGCCCATGCACAACATGGATATGACGGAGCCAAGTATATTACCGATGATGGCTCGCGAAGGTTCAGGTACTGCTTGGCAGCCCGACACTTCTCCCATGCCTATGATTTTGGTTGATGTTTCGAACTGGCAGTTCATGTTTCATGGCAACATTTTTGCGGGTGGAGATTTTCAAGGGTCGACTCATGGAGATATACAGCCCTTTAGCATTAATTGGTTGATGGCCTCAGTACGTCATAAATTGGGAGCTGGTCAGTTTTCTGCACGGGGAATGCTAAGTTTGGAGCCCTTGACGGTGGGCGGAAATGGCTATCCTCTTCTTTTCCAAACCGGTGAAACTTGGCAAGGCCAGCGACTACATGATCGCCAACATCCTCACGATTTGTTTATGGAGCTGGCCTTAAAATATTTGATTCCGGTTGGAGAGGATGTCGGCTTGGAGTTCTATGTCGCTCCTGCAGGCGAACCCGCTTTGGGGCCCGTGGCCTTTCCTCATCGTATTTCCTCTCGGTCCAACCCTCTCGCACCTTTAGGCCATCATTGGTATGATTCAACGCATATGAGCTTCGGCGTGTTGACTATGGGTATTTTTGGTCGCCAATGGAAACTTGAAGCTTCTTGGTTTAATGGACGCGAGCCTGATGAGAATCGCTACAATATTGATCTTCGCGTTCCCGATTCATATGCCGGCCGTATTTCCTACAATCCAATAAAGGAGCTTAGTTTACAAGCATCCTATGGATTCTTGAAAAGCCCAGAGCCTATGGAGCCTGAGGTCAGCGTACATAAAACAAGTTCTTCGGTATCGGCAAATTTCAAATTTTGGAAAGACAGCAATTTAGCGAGTACCATCATGTTTGGATTGAATATTCCGACCAAGGGTCTAACTACGGGCTTTGTGCTTGCTGAATGCGATTTTGATCTTAATAAGTATCATACCTTGTTCAGTCGTCTCGAGGGAGGCACAAAAACCGGCGAAGAATTGGTGTTATCTTCCAGTTTATCAGAAACCGCTTTTTTGATCGGAACATTTTCCTTAGGCTACACTTTTCGCTTTCCTACTTTCTGGCACTTAGTCCCCGCGCTTGGTGGCGTGGGAACTCTTTACACAACCAATTCTACCCTAGGCGCCTATTACAATGGCCCCGTCCAAGCTGGTGGGATGGTTTTTGTTCATCTGCGTGCCGCGGATCATGAATAGAAGTGAAGAAATCGAAAGAGCCAGATCTTCATCCAATTTTTGTTTTTTTCAGTCTCAACGCGTTAGCTATTACTGAAACCGAGCTCAGGCTCATTGCCAGCGCCGCAATAATGGGACTTAGCAGAATACCCATGGCTGGGTACAAAACACCCGCGGCAATGGGGATTCCCAGGCCATTATAAATGAAGGCAAAGAATAGGTTTTGCCTGATGTTTCTTATGGTGGCAATGCTTAATATTCGGGCTCGAACAATACCTCTAAGATCGCCTTTGACCAGAGTAAGTCCCCCGCTTTCCATGGCGATATCGGTCCCTGTGCCCATGGCAATGCCAACATTGGCTTTCGCTAAGGCGGGAGCATCATTGATACCATCGCCTGCCATGGCAACAACTTGACCTTCGTCTTGGTATTTTTTTATGATGTTCAATTTTTCTTCGGGTAATACTTCTGCCACTACTTCGTCTATGCCTAGTCTTTTGGCCACAGCAAGAGCTGTCACTTTATTGTCGCCCGTAAGCATCACTATTTTTAGACCTGCTTGTTGAAGAGTTCTTATGGCTTCTTTTGAGCTTTCTTTAATAGGATCAGCGACAGCGAGAAGTCCTGCCATCTTTTTGTCGATGGCAACAAACATCACGGTCGCTCCTTCATTTCGCCAGGCATCCGCATCTTTTTCCAGAGAGTCTGGCTTAAGGCTAAAGCTCGCCATTAAAGCAAGATTACCCAAAGCTACTTCATGGCCATCAATGATTGCGCTTACTCCTTTACCGGTATGAGAAACAAAATCCTTTGCCTCTCGTAGCTTCAAACGGCGAGCACCGGCTTCATTAACAATGGCTTGAGCTAAGGGATGTTCGCTACTTCTTTCCAGCGATGCGGCATAAAGCAAAAGCTCTTCTTCTTTCACATCAAAGGGCGCGTGAATCTTTATGAGCTTTGGTTTGCCTTCGGTGAGTGTGCCGGTTTTATCAGTCACTAAAGTAGTTATTTTTCTCATATGTTCGATGGCTTCGGCATTTTTAAAAAGCACACCCAATAAAGCCCCTTGCCCACTCGCAACCATGATGGACATGGGCGTCGCGAGCCCGAGCGCGCAAGGACAGGCAATTATTAATACTGCTACAGCGTTAATAATCCCATAAGCAAGCCTTGGTTCAGGACCCCATACACTCCACATAATGAAGGTAGCTATTGCGGTAATGATTACCGCCGGAACAAATATGGCAGACACTTTGTCCACCAGTCTTTGAATGGGTGCGCGGCTTCTTTGTGCTTCGCTCACCATATGAATAATGCGAGCAAGAAGGGTATCAGCCCCAATTTTTTGGGCCACCATAATAAAAGAACCAGTGCCGTTTATACTTGCTCCCACCACTTTCGCTTTACTATTTTTTTCCACCGGTATGGGCTCGCCTGAAATCATCGATTCATCGACAAAACTCTTTCCTTCAACCACTTCACCATCGACAGGCACTTTTTCACCTGGCCTAACGCGCAGCAGGTCGCCTATTTTCACCTCTAGAAGAGCTATATCTTTTTCACTACCATCTTTTAAGACCAGACGAGCTTGATGCGGTTGCAGTCCTAAAAGCTCTCTGATTGCTCCGCTCGTGTTTGAGCGTGCTTTTAGTTCCAAAACTTGACCCAATAATATCAGCGTAACGACGACCCCAGCTGCCTCGAAATACATCGCAACATGGCCATCGGGGCCGATAAATGTTTTTGGAAATATTCCCGGTATCAATGCTGCAACCAAACTGTAAATAAAGGCAACACTCACGCCTAGGCCGATGAGGGTAAACATATTGAGACTTTTATTTTTAATTGATAAAAAAGCGCGAACATAAAATGGCCATGCTGCCCACAGGCATATAGGCGTAGCTAAGAATAATTCTAAGTACATGCGTAAACTGGAGGACAGAATGCGCGATATCGGTTGGCTTGGAAGCATGTCACCCATGGCAATTATTGTCAAGGGAACACTAAAGATAAGCGCTATTTTAAAACGCCGAGCCATATTTTTTAACTCTTGGTCCTCCGCATCGTTCGCAATAAGCGGTTCAAGATCCATGCCACACTTAGGGCAGCTACCAGGACCTTCTTGCCGAATTTCAGGATGCATTGGGCATGTATAAATCGCTTGGGAAGCTATTGGGAAAGGAGAAGATTTTTTTTGGAGCGTATGGTTGTTACAACAATTAGGGGAGTCATTCTTTTTAGAGTTTTTCATTTTTTCTCAATGGACTTTTAAAAGTATTAGTTAAGTTTTTTAATGATCTTCCATATTGCTGCGGTCCATGGCCGAGGGAGCCTGTTTAGAAGATAACGTGGCATTAGAGTTGATGGTGCGCCTCGTTGTGAAGAAGGCCGTGGTTTAGCGAAAGTTTTCAATGTGAGAGAGCTTGCAATGGAACGCCAATCAAGAACGATATTATCATAGTCGCTGATAAATTAATTTAATACCCTTAGCTAGCCTGCTGGATGACTCCACGAGGATCACGCGGGTTGAAATTTTCCGGTCTTTTCGAGGGATTTCCCATCCTCCTGCGTATAAGTTTTGGAGGAGCTTGTTCAATGAAAAAAGATATCGACAAAATCTTAGAATTACACTTTCGTGAGCGGCCTAATTTTTCTCGGCTTGATAGCATGGAGCGAGTGTTATGGCAGAAAATTGAAGAATCCCGT
>JBPOIV010000242.1:0-5250 GCA_052034245.1 Myxococcota bacterium | reverse complement strand
CTCATCACGAATTCGGGTGAAGGTCTCGCACATCTTCTAAAGCCTTATAAAGATAATAAGGACGAAAGATTCATCAAAGAAGCGCTTGACCAATGGGGCCTTTCGAAGAAATTTTCTAAAGAACTTGCCGGCATTTTAGAAAAGAGTGAAGAAGTAGAAAACGTCGAAGATACTGAGATTTTATAAACTTACTTTTAAAACTAAGTTACTGATACTATTCATATATTGATCAAGAAGATCACCTTTACATGCAATGCTTTGTTGTTATGTAAAAGTGATCTTCTTTTTAGATGCAATATAATGAAGTATAATATTTGCCAAATTTGTCAGCTATTAAGCCTAATTTCCGTATTGGGTCTGTTTAGTTGCGCTGATGTTTGGAATCTTCCTTTAACGGAAGAACAGGCTCAGATAGTTGAAACAAACTCAGCAATAAAAAATCTCTTAATTAAACTTAATAATTATGATCCTAAAATTAAAGATATTGATAAGCAATTAGATGAATGGACTGAACATACTAAAGATTTACTATCTATTAAAGATGAAGAGGACAAAAAGCCGACTCGCTTTGATGAGGTCAGAGACCAGGTTTCCACAGTTGGTCATACCGCTTCAACAGCGTTGAGCATCGTCGGTGCAGGGGCTAAGGTATTAGGCTATTTCGTGCCCGCAGTAGGCATCATTGGCGATATTCTTGCCTATAATAACACTATATTAGAGACCGGGCTTCAAGTTGTAGATATGGCGCGGCCAACAGAAATCAAAGAGAAACTCAATACCACTCAAGAATATCTACTAAAATTAAAACAAAAATCCTTGGGCCTAAATAGCGAGGAAAAGGCAGAGGCTAAAGGCAAATTCAGAGACCTGATCGTGGCATTAGCGACAGCTCAAAACATTGTCACTGAAATCGAAACTCTTAATCAGGAGTTGCTTTCTCTCTACCGAGAAAGTCTGCCTCTAAAAGATATCGATAAAGTGGTGATAAAAACTTATACCAAAGACCATATTCAGCAATTAAATGCCTCGCTCTTTATCTTTTCAGAATTATGCGGCTCAGTTATTTTGACCGGTGATGTGATTGCTCACAGTCTTAAGCGTTATACAACTGAAGCAGATATCGCGAATTACCTTGGCCAATGGAGCTCTCTCAAAGCCTTTGCCGAAGGTCTTTCGGCAAGGATTAAAGAAAAAGAGAAGGAAGACGAGCTTGCCTTATCCGAGGAACAAAATTAAGTGCTCGCCATTTTAGTAATGGGCAAAAGTTCGCTTTCAGGAAGCTGTGCTGTAGCAGGCTTTTTGAAAAAGATGACAAATAATAACGTAATGAGCGCTGAATAAGCAGCGAACGACAGCCAAATACCATGCCAGTCAAACTTTCCATCCAGCATAAAATAAGTATCGATCATATGCCCGCTGATTCTGCTTCCAAGCAATGCCCCAAAACCATTGCACATCATCATGAATAAGCCTTGTGCGCTTGAACGCATTTTTTTATCCACCTGAGTCTCGACAAAGAGTGAGCCAGAAATATTGAAAAAATCAAATGCCATGCCGTAAATCACACATGAAAGGACAATCATCCACAGCCCATCAGCAGGATTTGCAAAAGCTAAGAGCCCAAAGCGCAAAGTCCAAGCGATCATGCTCATGAGCATCACTTGTTTGATACCAAAATGCCGTAGAAAAAAGGGAATGGCGAGTATGAAAAGAGTCTCTGAAATTTGTGAGATTGATAATATAATCGCTGGATGTTGGACTGCAAAAGTATTTTTATATGCTTCAATGGCGGAAAAATCGTGAAGGAAAGTGTCACCATAAGCATTGGTCAGCTGTAAAGCTGCGCCGAGCAGCATAGCGAACAGAAAGAAGAGTGCCATATTTCTTTCTTTGAAGAGCGCAAAGGCATCAAGACCCAGATTTTTACTAAAAGAGCCGCCGGCATTTTTTCCTAAAGGCGGGCACTTCGGCAATGAGAAAGAGTACATGGCGAGCATAAGTGATACCAAAGAGGCTATATAAAATTGGCCGCTTGAAGTTTCGAGCCCACTTAAGCTTGTGGTCCATAAGGCCGCAATAAATCCTATAGTTCCCCAGATGCGAATGGGCGGATAATCTTTGATGATATCGAGGCTGGCATTTTTCATCGCCGAATAAGAAATAGCGATAGAAAGAGAAATGGTTGGCATATAAAAAATCATGTTTGCTAGCATGGCCCAAAACATTGTTTTTGGATCGTTGATTTGAGGAATCAAAGCTAAAATTAGCGCGCCCATTAAATGGAAAAAGCCATAAAGTCTTTCAGCATTAATAAAACGATCAGCAATAATACCAGCGAGCGCAGGCATAAAAAGTGATGCTATTCCCATGGTCGAAAAAATGGCGCCGAATTCTGTGCCTGACCAATGTTTATTTTGAAACCAATAAGCACCGATGGTGAGCAGCCATGAGCCCCATATAAAAAATTGGAATGTTTGCATCAGAATTAAGCGAAATTTGAGAGACATGAAGAACCTCGCGACCGACGGCCTTTAAATGCGCTAAATTTTCCAAAACTTAGTGACCAAGAAGTCCACCACCGTGCACCCTAAATAATGCGTCATAAGAAAGTTGTCCACCGAAGCAACTTAAATCCGTCGCTGAAAAGAAAGCCTGCGTGCCGAGTTCTGCGATTAAAGATACAAGATTTTCCTTTTTATGCTGATCAAGCTCAGACACAATATCGTCGAGAATGACTATGGGTGGATGGCCACGCACGGCAAAAATAGCGAGCATTTGCGCCAATTTAAAGGCAAGGACAAGGGCGCGCGATTGTCCTCGCGATGCCGATTTTTGTGCGTTAAGACCATTTATAAAAAAACACATGTCGTCGAGATGCGGACCAAAAAGACTTACGCGGCGGGCTATTTCTAAACTTGCATGTTCTTTGTGGGCAGTTTCCAGTTCATGCACAAGATCAGCTTCTGTCGCATAAAAAACGTTAGTTTTGCCGCACAAATAGGAAATTTTAAGTTCCTCCGTCGTGCCTAAAATCGCCCCAGCTTGAGCAAAAAAATGCTCATTGAGGGCCACGAGAGTTTTGAGGCGATAATAAATTACACGAGCACCCTCTTTGATGAGGAGCTTCGTGAAGCTTTGTAGCATCCCTTGATCAAGGGGCCAGCTTTTTAATATGCGGTTTCGGTGCACAAGGGCCTTCTCATAATCGCGCAGGGCATTGATATGGTCGCTATATAAAGCTGCCGCTGCTTGATCTAAGGCTCTTCTTCGTAAAGAAGAACTCCCACTTATCATGCCAAGTTCGCAGGGGATGAAGCTCACGATAGGGCTTTGTTGTCGAATTTTTTCCGCGCTTAGGAGATGTTTGCTATTAAAACGAGCCTTCTTTCCTTGAGGCAAAATTTCTAGTTCTAAGAAATTTTCATTCAAGCCGCCAAAATGAGCGCTCAAAAAGGCTTGTTCATGGCCTTCTTTGATCAAATCACTGTTGCGTAAAGATTGCATAGGCTTAAGCGAGCAAGAAAGTGCAATAGCCTCAAGAATATTGGTTTTTCCCTGTCCATTATCGCCCACAAAAATAGTTATTCCGGAATGAAAATTGAGTTTTAAAGCCTCAATATTACGAAAGTGCTTCAGGCTAATTTCCTTTATAAAAGGAGCAGGTGTTTTAGAAAATGATGACATCACTATGAAAGCCTGTTAAAGCGCCTAAGAAAGTGAGGAGATAGGACATGCTTACGCTTTTTAATACGTTGACACGAAAAGTCGAGCCATTCACACCGATTAATCCAGGGATAGTAAAGCTCTATGCCTGCGGTCCAACAGTGTATAATTTTGCCCATATTGGTAATTTAAGAACTTATATATTTGAAGACATTTTGCGTCGCACGCTTGAATTTAGTGGATTAGCAGTAAATCACGTGATGAATATCACTGACGTAGGCCATTTGCAGTCTGATGCTGATGAAGGCGATGATAAAATGTCTTTGGCCGCTAAAAAAGAAGCCAAATCGCCATGGGACATTGCGAAATTCTATGAGGAAGCATTTTTTAAAGATTTAGCGCTCTTAAAAATTAAAAAGCCAGAGCTAGTATGTCGTGCGACAGAGCATATTCAAGAAATGCAGGATTTCGTGCTCGAGTTGGAAAAAAAAGGCTTTACTTATAATGTCGACGGTAATGTCTATTTTCGTATTAATAAATTCCCTACTTACACCGAGCTTTCGCGTAGAAATTTGGATGAACTTTTGGAGGGGGCACGGGTAGAAGTTGATTCTCGCAAAGAAAATCCCCTTGATTTCGTACTTTGGTTCTCCCAAAGCAAGTTTCCTCACCAAATCATGAAGTGGACCTCGCCCTGGGGCGTTGGTTTTCCGGGCTGGCATATCGAATGCTCAGCCATGGCTTCTAAATATCTGGGCGAGCATTTTGATATTCATTGCGGTGGCATTGATCATATTTCTATTCACCATTCCAATGAAATTGCCCAAAGTGAAGGGCGTTTTGGGCGAAAATGGGTCAACTGGTGGATGCATGGCGAGTTTTTGGTTCTCCAAAAAGAAAAAATGGCTAAGTCCTCGGGCAATTTTTTAACATTGAGTTCACTCATTGATAAAGGCTACGACCCTTTGCATTATCGCTATTTATGCTTCGGTGCCCACTATCGATCTCAGCTATTTTTTAGTTTTGAAGCTCTCGATGGGGCGCGTAATGCCTTTGAATCGTTAAGGAATCGCGTCTTGAGTTATAAGCTAAATCCTGATGCGCCTAAGAATCCTGAGCGTAAAAATGCGCTTAAAGAGGCTTTTTTCAGTGCCATGCTCGAAGATCTTAACTCACCTAAAGCCCTAGCTATTTTGTGGGAAAGTCTAAAAGATACTACGATTTCAAATAGCGAAAAATTAGCGCTCATGCGCGATTTTGATGCCATTTTAGGCTTTGATATCGATACTTTTTCAGCCCCCAAATTGAGCGCTACGCAAATGGATTTGGTCGAAAAAAGAGAGCGTGCCCGCACCAATAAAAATTGGGCCGAAGCAGATGCTTTGCGAGATGAGCTTTTGGCTGAAGGGATTTGCATCAAAGATAGCAAAGAAGGACCGCAATGGTATTTGCTTAATAAATAAAACTCGCGCAATAAAAAAAGCACCCATTTTTGAGTGCTTTTTTTTGTCAACGACATTTCTTATTATGGCAGCTTTGGAGCACTTTTGTCAAGAAAAAAATTTTTGCCTATGAAAAAAAAATTCT
>JBPOIV010000270.1:0-17726 GCA_052034245.1 Myxococcota bacterium | reverse complement strand
ATAAAAAGATAAAAATTTATCATCTTCATGAATTTAAAGTTAGCATAATAAAGACTCGTATGAGTTTTTATGAGCACACTGAGGAGATGTATAATGAGGGGGATTTTTTTTATAGCTGGATACATTTTTATGCTCCAAAGCTTTCCATCTTTTACCCGGGTCATTGAAGAGCAAGGCCTATTTTTTAGTAGTGAATTAAAAGATGAAATATGTCCCAGCGATGAAATCAATAGCATGGCCTTGTGCCCTGATATTGATACACTCTTTGCGATGATTGGCGGAAGCTTTCAAGATAGTCAGTTTGGCCCCGTTAATGACTTATTAATACCGTATAAAAAAAATCTATGTGATCTACGCTTGCTTATAAGTTCCAGAAGAACAATAAATGGCGTTGCTAACACCACCCCACTGCATCTCGCCGTTCAGGGTGATAACCTCGGCATCTCGGCTATTATTTTTCAAAAAATTTCTGTCCTGGGACCTGATTTCCAAGATTTTTCTCGTTCACTTGCTAATGCCTATGACGGAAATGGCTTAAGACCCATTGATTACACAACAGATCCAGATTTTATTAGCTTCCTAGATACCTTTACTGCGCCTTATTAACGGTCACAAAAAGGTATGAAAAAATCTCCCGTCGGGAGATTTTTTATTTACAGGGTTTTGCCCAGCGGCCCCATATAGTTAGCCTCGGGACGCATGAGACGATTATCTTTAAGCTGCTCAATCACATGAGCAGTCCAGCCCACCATGCGCGCCACGGCAAAAATTGGCGTGTACATATCAGGCTCAATGCCCATGGTGTAATAGGTCGAGGCGGAGTAAAAATCGACATTGGGATTAATGCCTTTTTTCTCCATCATCAGACTTTCTATTTTCTCGCTCATAATGAACCATTTCTTCTCTTGAGCGCGCTCTCCCCATTCTTTCGACATGCGCTTTAAGTGCTTGGCCCGAGGATCGGTCACTTTATAAACGCGGTGCCCAAAACCCATGATCTTCTTTTTCTCAGCAAGCGCGCGATTAAGCCAAGGCTCAATATTTTCGACGGAGCCAATTTCAAGCAACATCTTCATTACTTCAGTATTAGCACCGCCGTGCAAAGGCCCCTTCAAAGAACCAATAGCAGCAGTCACTGCGGAAATCATATCCGATAACGAAGAGGTAACCGCGCGGGCAGTAAAAGTACTAGCATTAAAGCCGTGATCCATGTGCAAAACCATGGCAGTATCCATAGTTTTTACGACTACATCTTCCGGTATCTCGCCGGTGCAAAGATAAAGAAAATTCTTCGAATACGCGAAGGAAACATTGGGTACAACCGGTTTTTTGCCCTGGCGTACCCGACAAATCGCGGCCGCAATGGTGCCGGTCTTTGCGATCAAATCTAAGCTTGTTTCGATTAACTCTTTCTCGTTATTGAGCGCGGGCTCTTTAACATATCCGGATATCATAGAAACTGCAGTTCGCAGCGTCGCCATCGGGTGATCATGGGTGGCTTGTCGACAAATAAAATCGATAATGTCGGCAGGCACCGTATAGCGTTTCTGTAAGTTTTCTCGAAGCTTTTTTTCTGCTTCCTGACTGGGCAGCTCGCCGTAGAGAAAAAGATGGCAGATCTGCTCAAAATTGCATTCAGCCAGCTCGTCGATATTATAGCCGCGATAGATCAATTCGCCGATTTCACCATCGACACGCGAAAGAACCGTATCTCCCACAACGACGCCATCCAATCCCTTCGCTTCAAAACCTGTTGTACGCATAAGTTTCCTACCTGTTTAAAAAACCTAAAAAGCCAAACCAGTAGTGATTCCCAATACTATAACAACTATTTCATTAAGTTTCTTCGTAAGGCATTTTGATAAGCGATTTAGGCACACATAACAAAGGAAAATAATTTAACAATCACATTAATGTCGACTCAAATTTGTTTGTGGACGATAATGTAAGGCTTCCGCAATATGATGCTCATGAATATTTTTTTCATCCTCAATATCAGCGATCGTACGTGCCACGCGAATGATGCGATCAAAGCCCCGCGCGCTAATATGCAGATGTCCTGCAGCCTTAATCAAGAAACTTAGCCCACTACTGCTCAAAGAAGCTAATTTTTTTATTTCCGACCGGGTCATTTTGCCATTGCTGCGATCTTTGCCAAAACGATTTACTTGCAGCGTACGTGCCTTAAGAACGCGCTCGCGCATGCTTTCCGAACTCTCACCCGCAGGACATTTGGCCATCAAATTTAAATCCAGCGGCGGAACATTGACATAAAGATCAATGCGATCGAGCAATGGCCCACTTAAGCGGCTCTGGTATTTGGCAATGGCATGGTGAGAACAAGTACATCGAGCCTGTCCTTGCCCGAAATTGCCGCACGGGCAAGGATTAAGAGCCGCCGCCAAAGAAATGGAAGCGGGATAAGTGATACTTTGATTAGCCCGGCTTAGCGTTATCTCGCCATTTTCCAATGGCTGCCTCAAAACTTCTAAAACCGCGCGAGGAAATTCGAGCAGCTCATCGAGAAAAAGCACTCCAAAGCTTGCCAAACTAATTTCTCCAGGGCGAATATGGCCGCTGCCTCCTCCCACCAAACCGGCGCGCGTAATGGTGTGATGCGGAGCTCGAAATGGTCGGGCCTTGATAAGCTGGCCGCCCATCGTGAGACCGGCTAAGGAATGTATTTTAGTGAGGATTAATGCTTCTTCATAACTGAGCGGCGGTAAAATAGTGGGGAGCCTTGATGCCATCATAGATTTTCCGCTGCCAGGTCCTCCGATAAATAAAAGATTGTGATTACCAGCCGCTGCAATCAAAAGTGCACGCCTCGCTTCTTCTTGGCCTACAACATCACTCATGTCCATCTTTGAAACTTCTTGGGCATGGGGAGTGCTCTCGGGAATCGGCAAGTTTTCGATCGTGCCCTGAACAATTGCTTCCACCACTTCGCCAAAACTGCTGACCATGCGCACATCGAGGCCACTGATAAGAGCTGCTTCCTCGGCATTTTCTTTGGCTACCAACAGATAGCGCATCCCCTGCTCGCGAATAGATTCAGCCATTGCCAATATGCCCCGTACCGGCCGAATTTCCCCCGTGAGCGAAAGCTCGCCAATGGCGGCCACCCCTGCCATTTTTGGCTTCGGAATAATGCCTGAGGCCAACAAAATAGCGAGGGCAATACTTAAATCGAATGAAGTGCCGCTTTTTTGCACGTCGGCAGGCGCTAGATTTATAGAAATTTTTGCCTTGGGAAATTCAAAGCCCGCATTGGTAATGGCTGCCTGAACACGCACGCGAGATTCCTTGACGGAGTTTTCTGCAAGGCCCACCAGCGTAAAATTAGGCAGCCCACGGGCGATGTCGACTTCGACCCGCATACTCTTCGCATTAAAACCTTCTAACACCGCACAATAAGTAACGCCAAGCATAAATTCTCCTTCAGATCATTTGTTATAGCTAGACTTAGAAGAGTGCTTGGCGTCAATCCGACAGTTGACCGATGCTTAGTGAGCAAGTGAAAAGATGCTTTCTTGCCTCACTATCAATTCTCCTTGTCGGTCCCAAAATATATCGCTTGCGATTTTTTCTTGGCCTTTTGTGAGGACAAAGGACTCCCTCATTAAAACGCTCATCATTCTATTCCCCTGCCACAGCTCTTTTACGGCTGTTATGAGATAAGACGGCGTATGAATGAGCTTATTCTCTACCGGCATGGCCTCAAGGCTGAGCTTAATCGCATAATTCTCACAAGCGTCAAAACAGCTTTTCCACCTTTTTATGAGAAAACTTTTGGATTCTTTTTTGTCCATTGATAGAGCCATCGATTCAGTCAAAACTTGCTCATAGCTCGCCAAATCCATTACATCTCGGACATTGATCTTAAGCTGCGCTGACAAAACCGATTGTGCACCAAAAAAAAGCCAAAATAGCATCAAATACTTAGTCATCGTTATCCTCTTTTACCTCTTCTTTAGTGCATATCTGCCCGATTTGGCTAAGAAAAATGAAAACGATATTTTTATATAGTATGAAAAGCGACGTATCTATAGATCCTAGCTTTGTTTTCATTAACCCAATTGCTATCTTAATTGTGCATGTTATTTCTTATTTAAATTTCTATTTGGAGAATATAATGTCAGCGTCTGAAGGACCAAAGATACATAGTTTTTGTTGGGCCGAGCTTGCGGCAAAAAATAGTGAGCTTGCTAAAAAATTCTATGCGGGCCTTTTTGGCTGGAGCTATCACGAAGAAGAAATGCCCGAAGGCATGGGCAATTATATTATGATTTTCGCCAATAATTTACCAGTGGGCGCAATGTTTGCGATGACACATGATGTCTTCCAGGGAGTACCTGCACACTGGGGTAATTATGTTCTCGTTGAGAATTGCGATGAAAGTGTTAAGAAAGCAAAAGCGCTCAATGCTGAAATTATCAAAGATAGTTTTGATGTGATGGAAGCGGGCCGCATGGCAGTGATTAAAGATCCTGCAGGGGCTGTCATTAGTTTGTGGGAAAAGAAAGCAAACGCGGGTGCTCCCGCACAGCCTATGACCGAAGGCGCACCTTGTTGGTATGAACTCATGGTGCCAAATCCTAAACTAGCTCTTGATTTTTATAGTGCCCTCTTTGGCTGGAAATCTGAAAGTTCAGATTTTCACGGTATGACCTATCATTCATTGAAAGATAGCGATGGTGAGTCTATTGGTGGCTTAATGGAGACCCCAAACGGAATGCCCTTTCCACCCAGCTGGAGCACTTATTTCACGACCTATAATTTAGAAAAAGCCAAAAATTATATAACTACCAAGGGTGGCCAAGTGTTATTTGGGCCACAAGATGTACACGGCATGGGCGAATTCATCACCTGCCAAGACCCCGATGGCGCCGTTTTTTCAGTCTTTCAGTTTAAAAAATAATTAAAACTTATTAAGCCTCAAGCGTTGGGGCTTTTTACCTGGGAAAAAAATGCTTAAAAAAATTTATTTGATTTCTTTTATTTTGGCGCTGGTTGGCTGTGGCAATGAGGAGTCTCAGCCTCCAGAAAATAAGAAAAATGAGACAAGCGTAAAAGAACTCCAAAGAGCTCAAGAAAAAACAAAATCAATGAAAGCGCAAACCAAGCAAGCGGAAAAAGAGATAGAAATAGCTCGTCCAACGCAAGAAGAAGCTTTGAGGATAGCCGCACAGAACTTAGCAAGTACATTAGTTAGTCATGATCAAAACATGAAAAAAGCCACTATAGATTTAAGTTTTCAGGTATTAAAAGGCATTGACACCATAGAGGTAAAGAAGAGAAAAACAGCTTTTGAAAATTATAAAAATAGGAAACTTTCTCGTAGCGATATTTTAGTAAAATATTTTTCTTATAATGAGCATCCTACAAAGGAAGAAATGGAGAGCTTAGAGATGGATGAGTTATCAGCCATCTCTAAAGATCTACAGGCCATTTACCTTGAGCTTTTGAAGTCCACTTAAGGCCAATTAAAATATTCGCTTAGCAACAGGCCCCTTGCTCGTGATCTTTTTTCGCTGGCCAGGGGCCTTAAAAATAGTTAAAAAGCTATAGAGATTTACCCCACAAGAAAGGTGTATTTATGTGGTATATAATTGGATGGCTTCTTGGAATACCAGGAATAATACTCTTGATTATTTTTTTGGTTAATAATTGCTGAAAAACCATGATTCACTGTCGCCTTTTAGTACCTAAGATAAAGATCGTCATCATCAATAAAGCTCCGATGATTGAGAGGGGAAGACTGAGGGCCGGATCGATACCGAGATTGAGCCTCGTCAATCCTAGACTAGCGAGAAGCGCTAAACCTACGCCCATCAGTGATTCACCAGCAATAAACCCTGATGAAAATAAGACTCCCTTTTGCAAACGCTCTTCCGCTTCATGACCTTTGGTGCGGCCAGATACCATTTTTGCCACTGCTGCACCAAAAAGCATGGGAAGGCTTATGGGTGCGGGCAAATAAATCCCCACAGCGACGGAAATAACTGAGAGGCGAAAAGAGGATTTAGTGAGCGCCAAAATCACATTCACCACAATTAAAGCTACCCCGACACCTATCCCAATACCTATGAGCGTCCACGGCAAAGGCTCACCCTCGCCAAAGAGGCCTTTAAGAAGGCTGGCCAAGAGTGCGGCTTGAGGCGCCGCAAGCTCGCGTCCTCCAATGCCTCCTGGGGTATTGGTATGGAGCAATTTCAATATGAGGGGCAGAACAAATGCCGATGCCGACATACCCAAAAGCAACATGATTTGTTGGCGAAAAGGTGAGGCACCGATCATGTTCCCCATCTTAAGCTCGTTGCAACTATCGCCGGCCATGCTGGTTACACAACAAATCACCGCAGCAACGCTCAAGGTCGCCACCATGCCGGGCATTCCACTATAGCCAAAAACAAGCAGCAATATGCCTGTAATCAAAACAGCAGCAATGTTTAACCCTGAGACTGGGCTATTCGAGCTGCCTACGATAGCAACGATGTAGTTCGCAACTGAGGTAAAGAAAAACGCCAACACCACCATCACAAGGGCAGCAATAATAGTTACAGTAATATTATGGGTGGCGCTAAAAAAGACAAAGCTAAGACACAGGATGCACACCATCCCGAAAAATAGAATAGTGCGCGCCGAAATATCGCGTTCGTGCAAAGGAAGCTTTTCCCGCGCCTCATCCTTTCGCGAAAAAATTTCTTTGAGCGCATGGCTGAGCCCTTCTTTGGCATTATAAATGGAGACTGCTCCGCCAATTATCATAGCGCCAACGCCGACATAGCGAATCTTCGACGACCAAACTCCCCACGCGGCATCAAGCACTGATCCATTGACCGTCAATCCATCGCCCAGAATGGGAAGCAAAACGCCCCAGGCAATAAAGGTACCAAGAAAGACCTGTAAGGCCACCGTCAGACGCACAATAAAGCCAATACCAACCAGTGCAGGCGACAAATCACCGCCAATATAAAAAATACGCCCAAAGAGCACGCCAGCATATTCAAGTGGACTTTTAAAAACACCAATGAATGCAACTAAAACCTGCATAACGGCAGCACAAAGTGTGCCAAGTATGAGCGAGGACGCGCCACTTTTTGCCTCACCCGTTCTTTCATAGGCTGCACGCATCACGGCGACAGTCGCATGTGCTTCGGGGTATGGAAGATTTTTATATTTGCCAATGATGAATACCTTGCGCATCGGGATCATCAGCAAAATACCCAAGGTGCCGCCGGCAAGGCCTATTAAGGTCGTCGTTAGATAATCAAAATCTTGCCAATAGCCAATAAAAACAAGGGCGGGAAGCGTGAAAATCACCCCCGCTGCCAAGTCTGACCCCACTGAGGCTGCCGTTTGCACGAGATTTGATTCAAAGATCGTGCCTGTGCGAAGAAGTCCACGCAACACCGCAATGGCGAGGACTGCAGCGGGAATCGACGCCGTGACGGTCATACCAATTTTAAGACCCAAATAGGTGTTTGAGGCGCCCATGACGACAGCGAGCAATAAGCCCAAAGCGACAGAACGAAAGGACAGTTCTCGATCAGTGCGCGGTCTATCTTTCATGGTGTCCTACGGATTAATGGTTTCGACAACATATCATTAGATAAACCAAGCATAGGACAAAATTATTTTCGAAATAAAGCACTAACCATTGATGATTTCGCCTCCGTTAGGATGAAGCACTTGGCCACTCATAAAAGAGGCATCTTCAGAGGCTAAAAATACATAAGCTGGTGCTACTTCTCGTGGCTCCCCTGCTCGCTTCATGGGCGAATCAGAACCAAATTGCGCAACTTGCTTAGCTTTAAAGCTCGCCGGTATAAGCGGCGTCCAGATGGGGCCCGGCGCCACGGCGTTAACTCTGATTCCTCGCTCGATGAGATTCGTTGCCAAAGAACGCGTCATACTGACAATGGCGCCTTTGGTAGCGCTGTAATCAATAAGATGCGCGCTGCCTCGGTAAGCAGTCACCGACGTGGTGTTAACTATGCAATCACCTTTTTTCATATGAGGCACGGCATATTTTATCATGTAAAAATAGGAGAAAATATTGGTTCTAAATGTATGTTCCCATTGCTCAATAGAAATATCTTCGACTTTTTCTACAGGATGCTGCTCTGCTGCATTATTCACTAAAATATTGATGGCCTTAAAGTTATCCCAGGTCTTCTTCACGACGCGCTCACAAAAACGCGGACGAGAAAGATCGCCAGCAATGGCAATACAGCGTCGGCCGCAAGATTCGATTAAGCCTGCGGTTTCTTCAGCATCTTGATGCTCATCAAGATAAGTAATCACGATATGAGCGCCTTCCATCGCGAATAACAATGCCACAGCTCGCCCAATACCCGAATCTCCGCCGCTGATAATTGCGACTTTATCCTTGAGCTTATCGCTGCCACGATACTCCCAATTAATGGCCTCAGGCTGGGGGTCCATCTTCGCTTCAATTCCAGGCTGACGCGCTTGATGTTGCGGGCGCCTTACATTTTTTTTGGGCTCTTTTTTCTGAGACATAGTTTCACCATAAAGAAACGCCAAAAAGGCGTTTTATTGTTATTACTATGGCTTCAGAGTGAGGACAAAAAAATGACGATTTGCCATTCACTCTTTCCTAAAGGGAGCTTTGCCTAAGGAACTCTATTTATTCATCACAAGGGCAGTGATTATCGCCTTTTTACAATCATCTTTAGAAAGCAGAGGAAAATAGGGGCTATTCTTAAGCCATTCATAAGCATCAAGAGGAAGGAGGCCTTTCTTTCGTGCATAGTCCACTATTGCCAAACGCTGCCATTCGGGGACTTTCTCACTAATATGTACATTATATTTTGCTTCAAATTGCACGCGAGTTAAGTCCCACCCATAGTTAAGCGATACATCCACTAATTTTTCCCGCAATTGATGGATAGTTTGGTACCTTAAATTTTTCTTGCTCAACTTAAAGGCCTCTATTTTAGGCCATGCCAGAAGGCTTAAGGCATTTTCATCCGTTATCAGGGTATTCACTGCTGCAAAAAATATTAGATTCTGCGGATTAAAAGTAAATACATCTTTTCACCGTCATTATTCACCTACCGCTTTGGCGTTCCATTTGTGACCCTCAGAGACAACACTAAAGGGGGTAATAAGTTTTCATTGACACAACAAATTATTAAAATGAACACTTTCGAAAAATACCCAACAAACGTCTAGCTATATTAAAAAACTTAAAAAGGGCAGCGGCGATGAAAATAAGAGCTAGGCAGAAAAAGAACTACTATGCGTGGATTAGATTATTGCTTTTAGGTGCATTGGTGCAAAGCCAAGCCTTGGCACTCCCCAATTACAACGCGAGTGGGGCAGAGCTAAATGCATTTCAATCATTTGCTGTGGCTCAGGATCCAACGCTAAAAGGAACACAAATCTTAGTGGATGACAAAACTGATGTCCTGTATGTCTCACCCAGTTCTAAAAAGGCTCAAAGCGGGAGCTTTCAACTCTTGGCGGCTCCAGCATGCGAAACCCTAGAACACAATTACAATTTGACCTATCTCATGCCCGATGTGCCGGTAAAGGAATACGTCAATTTTGCGAAGAACGGTCCCTTTTCCCCATTCTTCGACAGTAAACTTGGCAACTATGTGCGCTCGTCATCGCTTTTGCATCAGATTCTTAAAAAAGCGGCAGCAATAGAAGCGCTTAAAGGTGAACATCCAGAAGTTATCGCGAGTTATGAAAAAGCCAAATTTAATTTTGAGAACGCACAAAGCGCATTTAATAAGGCAGAAGCTGCCTATTTGGAGCTAGATAAAAAAGTTGCCATGCTAAGTCAGCTCTTGATGAATGCTGAAACTCAAGAGGAACGCGAAAAAATAAAAACTTTATTGCTTGAAGCAAAAGAGATTCGCGCCGATGAGGCAAAAGAGCGAAAAACTATCTTAGCTAGCGCACAAAAAGAAGTGTATGCCCAACAAGCTCTGTATGCCGATGCCAAAGAGCTTTATGATCGTACATTCCCCAGACTCGAAAATTTAAACGCAGATTTAGCGGCTTTAACAACGATTTTTGAAACTATTGATAGTCTATCTGCCAAAAATTTTGCGGCCAATGAACAAAAACTTCAAGAGTTTGAAGCGACTGGCGTAGGCATTGCATCGGCAAGCTATAGTATTTGGGATGATGAAGAAGCTCGATTACAAAATGTCGTTTCGGCCTTTAGCCAAAATAATCCTTTCTACAGAGAATTTAGCGTAGCAAGGCTGCCAATTCATAATATTAGAATGAAAAAGCCCGTGAGTAGTTTCATCGCGGGTAAAATAAGCGGCGATTTTAATGGCACTACTTCGATTATGGCGGCGAGCAAGGGAACATCGGCCGATAGTCTTCTTATAGGTGATGAGACTAGTGGCGCTGACTACCCTATTTTCATCAAGAATGGCCAAATGGTCTCGCCTCAGATACTTACACTCTCTGGCGATGGTGCAGGCACGTATAATAATGTTGTTAGTCGCGGAGCATTTTGTACTGGTAAAACCGGGCGTGAAAGTAGAACTATAAATACTGTCATTGACTCAGATAGCCTCAGAATTTCCTCCAATTTTGAAGTCCCCTTTTATGCCCCCAGAAGATCAAACATGTTGTCCCAAAGCGTTGCGCTCGAATATGATTTTTTTACGCGAAGTGAACCGACCAATGTTTCCTGCACGCTTAACATGTCTAAATTCCGCTCTTTTATTTCAAAGGTAGGGGAAAGTGGCTTCCTCTTTTGGCGCACGTCGTGGACAGATGTCCAGCGAAAACGCATGGATACTTCCGGAATCTCGTGCAATGTGGAAATTTCGCCTTTCGGAGAAAATCCCGATTTTCTTCAGCAAAAAAAATATGTGGCAGATATTCAACAAGCGATGATGCAAGAGATTGCTGCTGAATTTATCTTGAACTATGCAAAAACTTGGGAAATAACGCAGCGGCAGTCTTCGCTCCCTGATAACAGCAAAAGTGCTTATCACGCCGGCGTAGCTTTAATGACTCTTTGCGGTCCTAATGTTTATTGCGCGGTGGGGGCGATAGTTCTTAAAACGGGCAAGGAGCTATTCGGTGCGGGCAGTGACACCGTATCGAACCAGGACCAGTTATCAGGCACTATAGAGCGTTCATACAGCGAAAGTTCTTGGACCACTTCCAATGGCCAAGCCATCATCGATTTAAGCGTGAGTCTTTAAATAGTTTTCGCAAAGGGGAGCACCTGTTCCCCTTTATGAGAGGTGCCTATGATTTTTAAGAAAAAATATATTTTATTAATTGCAATCGCTGTCTTGAGCGGTGCCTTCTCTATCATACATGCATCCAAATCCGATGCCGGCGTTGCGAAAATAATTCCTCAGCAAGAAAAAAATTTGTCAGCGACAACGGAAACTTTAGCAAAAATACCGGAAGTCAATTCTGAATCTATAGCCGTTATACTGAGCCATGCCCGAGAGCTCAGTAAAAATGCAACCATTAAAAATGCCTCGCTGGTCGAGCTGGAGAGCTTGGTCTTTCAGGCAAAGACGGAGTATGAAGAGAGCTTTGAGAACTATCAAAAAGCCATAAACGATTACAAAGAGCTATCAAAAGCGTTTGACCGAGAACTGCGGCAAGGAGCAGATACCGCTGTGTTGAATGAAATTGATCAAGATCTTCAAGCCAGCACAATAAAAGTTCTTGCCTTAGGAGAGAAGTCGGATGCTGCGTATCGCACCTTGATGCAAGGATATGACGCGGCTTTGCCGGGGATTTTAGAAAAATACTTTAAGGAAGAGTTATGAGATTAATTCTTTTTTTCTTCGCTTATTTTTTTGCTCATAACGCTGCTAATGCCGATGATCTTAAGTGTGAGCAAGTTCTTTCAGTACTAGGGAATTTTGATCCCAAGCAGCTTGGGGCGCTTTTTTCTTTTAAGAAGCAGACCTTGGGACGATGGATTTTGAACGACAACTATCAGGGGGTGCCTTTTTCTCTTCGACCCACCAAGACCGAAAACCATAAACTCAAATGGAAAATAAAAAATCAGTCTTTCACAAGAGAAAATTTAGGCGATGGCGAGCTCAATTGTGAAATACCTAGCGCCTGGAAACTTGAGCTTCGTAGCCCATTAAAAATTGTCTATCCCAGTGTTACTCATGGGCAGCATGAAGATACAACGCTGCATGATATTTCGACGTTCGCAGGGATTTATTTAGGAAAAAGTAAATTCAAGATAACTCCAGATGTCGTTCAGATAATGTGGCATTTACATGAAGAGCCGTTACCAAATAAATTTACTGAGATTAGCGATCTTTTTCCTTTTATCCCGACGGATAAACTCGTCATTAATAAAGACCTCTATGTAAAAAGTGATGAAATACAACTTGTCGCTTTCAATCTGTCGCCCAATCAAAATACTACTAATGGTGAACAACGCTGGCTAATCACAAATGCAAAAGACCTGACAGCTATTAAAGATGAACGCTATGCCACAGCAGAATCTAAACATAATGCGTGGCTCCCTTGGCATGATCAAAGTCGAAGAGAATTTCAAGCACTGAGCCCTGTTGAGGCGTACAAAAGCACTGTTTTAGCTCCTCTTGATCAATCAAAAATTTTCGATCGGGGATCGGAAAAATTTGTCCCTGAGCCTCTTTCCGTCGCGGATAAGATGCAATCGGTATATGACTTGATTGCGCCTTTGGTAAAAAGGCGAAGACAGGAGGCTCAGCCTTTATTTGCTCATTTGCTTTTCAAATTACAAAAGGTGTATTTGCTCGCATCTTTTGAAATTCGAGCAGACGGGATTATTGAGGCTGTTTCGTCGACTGAGCTTGCCGATCCGTCGCAGATTGGCCTGCCCAGCGCTTCCGTACTCGGTTTTCTTCAGAGCAATGAGCTTTAATGGCATTAGGATTTTTATTCTTCTTAACTAAAAAGACACTATTTAGCAGGGCCTTAAATCGTGAAACAAATAGTATATAAAATTAGCTTTACCGTAGTGCTGTGCGCGCTGCTTTTGGGGTGTGAAAAAAAACACAATCACCATCAAAGATTTTCGCCTCAAGCAAACCAATCAATAGTTCATTTGTCGAGTGATTTAAATTGTGAGGCCTTAGCAAAAATTGCTTTCGCTGAAGAGGAAATGAAAAATTATAGACTTGCAAGCCATACCGACAGAGAACAAAATGACGGATTGTGGATTGAATTTACTTGGAGCGAAGCTGAAAGAGAAGAAATTTTGAATTGCTATTTTATGCCTAAAATTTGATGGACCAGAATTGGCTCTATCTCCTCTTTGGTCGATTGGTTTTTTCGAGGCATCCTCTATTCATCATGAAGCACCACCGCGGCTCAGAAGGGTGACGCACTTGCATCCTCTCGATGAGGAATTAAGATGTTTTTATTTCCCGCTTGACGAGGATGACGATGGAGTATTCTTTTCAACAAGTTGATGTTTTTTCGCCGCGCTCCTGTCTAGGAAATCCTGTCTGTGTATTTCTTGAGTCGGTCGGACTTAGCACTGAGCAGATGCAAAGAATTGCTCGATGGACCAATCTTTCTGAAACAACTTTTGTGAGTCCTTCAACCTGCGCAGATTATCGCGTGAGAATTTTCACTCCAGGTGCAGAGCTTCCTTTTGCGGGCCATCCCAGCTTAGGAACGGCGTGGGCGCTCAGAAAAGCAGGCATTCTTTCTTCTGATAATTGTGTGCAAGAATGTGATTTTGGCCTTATCAATATCTATTTTAAAGAAAGCAAAGTCTTTTTCGAATTGCCGCATTATTCGATTGAAACTATTGGCGCTGATGCAAAGATTGCGGCCGCAATAGGCCTGCCGGTGCGGGATGGCCTAATGATCACCACCGGCCCTCGTTGGATTGTTGCGCAACTGCCTGCTGGCTACAGTTTAGGCGATGCCAAAATCGACGAATCGATTTTTCTAAACCTGATGAAAGACACGCACGGCACGGGCATTACGCTTTATAGCATCGAGCGGCCCAATCATGTCAACGTGCGTTCCTATTTTGAGGCATCGAACAGTGTCATCGAAGATCCTGTCTGCGGTTCAGGAAATGCCGCTGTCGCAGCTCATATTTTAACGACAAAAAAATCCCAGCTCGTTGAGAAAAATTACCAAGCTTCTCAAGGTTCTTTTTTGGGGCGGGATGGACAGATATCGGTGATTCTCGGCGATAAAATTCAGGTGGGCGGAGCTTGCTCGACGGTATTTGAAGGAATAGCACGGCTTTGAGGCTTTAAAAGAGCTCTTTCTTCTTACTTGTGTCCCAAAAAACAAGCCCGTGCATTTTTTGGCATTTCTTACAAAGCCTGGATATCCTCCCTAACGAGTAAGGGAATCCCACTTTATAAGCCTCATTTTGGAATTAATATTAAACATATTCTAACTCCCATGCCTAAGACATTAATTACATATATTAATTTGCTAATTTAAAAACATTCAACAGAGTTTTTATTTCATACCATAAAATACCATCTCCAACATTCTGCACTCTGCTTTGAGGGAAAATGCTTGGGAGGTGCTTTCTCATGAACCATAGATATTATCTTATAGGGCTTCTTTTGCCCATTTTTCTAGCGGGAGCATGCGGTCGAAAAGACCAAGGCAAAACATCCGATCAAGAAGAATTCGTATACAATAAGGAGTCTAGACATCCAGTCAATGTTGTACTGAATGAACAGCCTGTGCTTGACAAAGCCACAACCTGTATCCAATCAGCTGATGGATCTATAGAAGGAGGGGAAGATTGTGAGGAGGCGCTGGCAGATGCAGTCAGTCCTACAGTCACGCCCCTTACACAAGGTGCAGGACCGGCAGCATACCCCTTTCCGCCAGGACCTGGACCCATAGGATATCCCCTTCCCCCTCCTTTTCCTGTGGATCTAGTAAGTGACATTCATGGAGACGACTGCGATATTTGTCCGCAGGGCCCCCAAGGGCCTGAGGGTCCCCAAGGTCCAATAGGACCGACGGGTGCCACAGGACCGGCAGGGCCGGCGGGTGCTATTGGTCTTACAGGTGAGGCAGGACCGGCAGGACCGGCAGGACCGGCAGGGCCGGCGGGTGCTCAGGGTCCTGCTGGTGCCGCAGGACCGGCGGGGCCAGCGGGTGGTGTTTTGGGCTTTGCAGATTTTTTTGCCCTCATGCCGCCTGATAATGCCGCAACTGTTGCTCCTGGCACAGACGTATCCTTTCCACAAGATGGCCCTAGTAGTGTGACATCAATAACAAGACTATCTGCTTCATCTTTTTTGCTTGCCGATATTGGGGTGTATACTGTCCAATTTCAGGTGAGCGTATCTGAAGCCGGCCAGTTAATCTTAACACTCGATGGTGCTGATCTTGCCTATACCGTAGTTGGTCGGGCAACGGGCACAAGTCAAATTGTGGGGACAGCCATAGTTCAAACTTCCGCAATTAACTCAGTGCTTACCGTGAGAAATCCCGCAGGGAATGCTACGGCATTAACAATAACACCCTTAGCAGGAGGCACGCGCCCCGTGTCTGCTCATTTGGTGATCACGCAGATTGAATAGAGTGCGGACTAGAGAGATGGCCATTAAAACCAAGTTTTTTTGGCCATGTCCTTATTTGAACTATCGCTCAATTCCAAAGCGCTTTTAAAATAGGGCGTGCATATTCCAACAATGAATCAGGATCACTGACTGAAGTCCTCAGCATCGCTTGCCTCTTTTCCAGCAGTTGAGCGTTACTCTTAAACAAAAAGCCCAAGAGTTGCTTAAGTTTATTGACGCCTAAATTAGTAGAAAAATTCTTAGCTGTTTCCTGCAAAAACACGGCTAAAAAAGTCTCCAAATCTTCCCATTGCGGCTGAAAAATTTTGCCCTCAAAATGTGCACGAATCTGCTTAAAAATGAAAGGATTCATGATGCTGCCTCGCCCAATCATAAGCGCATCACACTTGGTCATCTGTAGCATTTTAATGGCATCATCGACACTAAGAATATCGCCATTACCCACCAGCGGTATATGAAGCAACGATTTTGCTTTGGCGATGAGATCCCAACGAGCAGGTGGACCATATCCTTCTACTTTGGTGCGCGGATGCAAGCTAATATAGCGAACACCGCTTTCCTGGGCTGCAAGAATGTTTTCGCTAAATAAAGAAATGTCCTCGAATCCCGACCTCATTTTGACCGTCACGGGAACCGCTACCGCCTGCACCACTGGTTTAATAATATCCAGCAAAAGCTTTGGATCTTTGAGCAAACTAGAGCCTGCATTACGACCTGTGACGGTATTTGAGGGACAGCCGCAATTAATATCAATTCGTGGCGCCCCTCGCGCCACAAGTTCTTGGGCCATTAGGGCCATAAGCTGCGGCTCCGAACCCATTATTTGAGCAGCAAGGGGCGTAGGCCCTAACTCATCAGCGTCATACACGCTAGCAAGGCTTTTAATATGGGCGTTAAGAGGCACGCGAATGAAATCATGCACGGCTTCATCAAATCCCCCCACCGAGGCCATAGCTTTGCGAAAAGCACGATCGCCAACACCTTCCATAGGAGCTAATAACAAATAGGGACAGCCGTTTTTTTGAGGGAGCATACGAACCTTAGAGATGGTGATATTTTTAGAGCTTTTTTTTGATCAGGCCTTTTTCAAAAAGCAGGTTTTGAGCACTAAAGTACTGCCATCTACCCGACATTCTACTGCTTCAGGATCATCGATCAGATGAATTTTCTTGATTAAAGTCCCTCGTTTTAAATCGCTAGAGCCGCCTTTTACTTTTAAATCTTTGATGACGGTCACGGCATCGTTCTCACTTAAAATTACCCCATTGCTATCTTTCACTACTCGCTCAGCATGCGCACCCTCAAGAATTGTAATTAAGGCCGCCAACCAAGCGCGTGCCTCATCAGCATCGACGAACCAGCGATTAGCCTCACTCCCAAGCTCGTCGATTGGGAAATCACCATCCATCAATAAGGCTTTGCCTTGCGCGATTATTTGTTCTCGAAGCTCAATTGTACTTGCAGCAATAAAATGCCGCGCCAGGTCTTCATCTTTGCTTGAATCAGGATCGAGAAATTGGCTGCTGAAAAAGCTATATAATTCGGGCGTTTTTTTTAGTTTCATAAACTATCTCTTAGATCATAAACTTCATCAAAGACCTTCTCTAGCGCGTTTTTTGTGCTTTAGCACCCTCCCTTTTCAAAGGCAGGTCTTTTCTGTGCGCTTGGGGTATTTTTTTAATCACTATCCAATCTTCAAACACCAAAGTTTATTCAAAGAGGTGTCTCATGACAAAATTATATATAAGTTTTATGTTGGTTTTCATTACTGCTTGCGCTCCCGCGCCGCTTGGCTCTCGGCAAGATGTGCTTTTGCAGAAAGAGTATGCGCTGCCTTCGTCGTATATCCGATGTCCAGAAAGTTTTTATTGGAATACTGCGGAATTTCATCAGCAGCAATCTTTGAAATATGGGTCGCAAGATTACTCAAATAGCTTAATAAAAGTCGAAGCGAGTGATTGGAATGATTATTCGAAATCAGGCTCCAGTTATTCCTATGATTCCCGTTTGTATTCCTTAAGCGACGCTCAACGACAAACATGCGATGACATTTATAAAAAAATAACGCTGAGATCAGATGAATACTTTGCTGGCTACATGCTTAAACAGCATTTTCCTTTGGCGGAAATTAATAACTTAAAAGAAAACGATGACTTAAAACCAATACAAGAA
>JBPOIV010000066.1:0-2288 GCA_052034245.1 Myxococcota bacterium | reverse complement strand
TTCAAATGAACTTTTTAAATCGCCAATATTCTTCATGAAATTTTGCATGCGCTGAATGGTTTGCCATAGCTCCCAACTCATCTTAAGCGTCGTTGTCATGACAAAAACAACGTCGCCACTCGACACTTCATTATTTTTTCGTAAATAAATCATGAATAGAAACAGAGTGATCAACATTATCCAATATAAAATAGCGGCCGTGGCATTAGATATAAAATTAAATTTATAAACTTTTATATTTGACTTTATAAAAGTATTTTTAATATTTTCATCCAGTGTATAAAGCTCTCTTTTTCTTGTCGTGAAAGACAATAGGGTAAAAATATTTGAGATATTGTCAGCTATTAAGCCAAAAATAGTATGACGGTCATTGGCATGAATATAGGATAATTTATCGAGGCGAAGAGAAAATCTATACATCACAAAGAAAAATAAAATGGCCCATAAAGCGACGAGAAAACAAATTTTAAGGTTCACTATGGCAAGAGCAGCGGTGAGCACAATGGTACTCGTTACGCGCGGCATCAAATCATGATGCATGGCCGCCCAAAAATTATCATAGCCTTCGAGTATGCCTTTGATACGGCTACTAATACTGCCACTTTGTGTATTTTGAAAAAAACGATAAGGATTATGCTGAATATAATTAACGCTCGCATGCAAAATGGCATGACGCACAAAAGGCTCAGATTTCCATTCCATAATATCGGAAGTACGCCAAAATACATCGAGCAAAATATTCGCTGCTATAAAAATAATTATAGGCACCGCCAAACTTTCATAACTCACCTCGTCGTTGAGAGAAAAAGCATCGATGACAAGTTTTAATGAATAATTATTGGCAAGGTCATAAAAAGCAGTAAAAGTTGGCGCCAGCAACATGCCAAAATAATACCATTTATAGGGCTTTATCATGAGCCATAAAAAATGATAAACGGAGCGATAATAGGTGTGTGGCAAAGACATAAATCCTCAACAAATAGAGTTTATTATCGCTCTCTCTTGCTAAATCCGAAAATGTTTTTTTAAAAACTTTTTGGAATAAGTGAATCAAAATCAAGCTCTATTGGCGCACCTCACTAGTTCTCTTTTTTTTATTTATGAGCTAACCAATAGTTAAAGTAAAGAGCCATTACGCGTGCTGTTTGGCGCGAGAAGGTGAAATGTGAAAACGGAAAAAATAGGCTTTTGGGCGGTATTTGCACTCGTTGCCGGCAGCCAAATTGGTTCAGGTGTGTTTATGCAGCCTGCAAGCCTTGCGCCTTATGGACTTTACGCCTTGCTTGGTTGGCTTATTTCGGGCACAGGCGCCGTTGCTTTGGCTTTGACTTTCGGCTGGCTTTGTTCAAAGTTCCCGCGCACCGGCGGGCCTTATGTGTATATCGAAGAGGCTTTTGGCCCAACCGCTGCTTTTTTTGCCGGCTGGACTTATTGGGTTATTTCATGGGTAAGCACACCTGTGCTTTATGTGGCCAGTGTCGGCTATCTTTCGCCACTTTTCGGACATCCTTCGGTGAGCGTGTTGGTAAGCCTTGAGCTGCTTTTACTATTTTCTCTGACATGGCTGAATCTACGGGGCGTTTCAGCGGCGGGTCGTGCAGAATTTGTTTTAAGTTTGCTCAAAGTTATTCCTTTGTTCCTCATGCCCATTGCAGCATTTATGCATTTTAATATCGATAATTTTGCGGTGGATACCTCAAAAATAAATGAAGGGAATTTATCTCATTTATTAAGTTCCGTAGCGCTTTTGACCTTGTGGGGCTTCATCGGTGTTGAAACAGCCACCACCGCTGCAGGCTCGGTCGAAAATCCTCGGGTAACTATTCCCAAAGCTATTGTCCTTGGCACTTTATGCGTGGCTGCACTTTATTTCTTCAATAGTTTAAGCATACTTGGCCTAGTTCCCGCAGCGGATCTGGCTCATTCTAGAGCGCCTTATGCCGATGCAGCTCAATTAATGTTTGGTGGCAATTGGCACCTGCTTATTTCGCTCATAGCAGCAATCGTGTGCATTGGTACGGCCAATGCCTGGACTCTTTCATCAGGACAGGCAGCACTTGGTTTAGCGCAAGCAGGCCTTTTGCCGAAAATTTTCACCAAACAAAATAAACGCGGTGCGCCTGTTTGTGGCATTCTTTCGAGCTTTTTTGGCATTGTGCCCATATTGATATTGACCGCCAATGAAAGTTTGAGCGCGCAAATAAATACAATAATTGATTTTTCAGTAACGGCATTTTTATTTGTTTATTTATTTTGCATGGCGGCATTTTTTAGAATTTCCTACAAGG
>JBPOIV010000038.1:0-1937 GCA_052034245.1 Myxococcota bacterium | reverse complement strand
TACATTGGTAATTAAAAGATCTTATGGAGTTTCAAAATGTCATCGCCTATAGAATTTTCTGATTTTGAAAAAATTGCGATTCGCGCCGGTACTATTATTTCGGCTAAGGAATATCCGGAAGCGAGAAAGCCGAGTTATAAACTTGAAATTGATTTTGGTACTTTGGGTATAAAGCGCTCTTCTGCGCAAATAACCCTTCATTATAAAACAGTAAAGCTCGTCGGCAAACAAATAATTGCTGTCGTTAATTTTCCGCCCAAACAAATCGGGAAGTTTATTTCTGAAGTATTGGTCTTGGGCTTGGCTGATGAAAATGAGCAGGTGGTTTTAGTAGAGCCCACCCACAGCGTTCCTAATGGGACTAAATTATTTTAGGAATTTTTGAATTTGCTGGACGATTTCATCGACGGAAAGATTGCCATCGATGACAACATCGGATCTTTCTTGAATCGCGCTTGCATCGAATAATGGCCGCCCCTCTTTAAGATACCAGCGAAGTATATCGAGAATTGATTGCGCACTTTCTTCCGTGGAAAAATCTCGGATTAGGCGACGTGCTAGAGCGACATCCATGCTGGTGTCAAGATGAATGAAGATATCGACATGCTGTGCTGTGGCCTCATGTTTTTTCCCTAAGGGCGCATCAAAAAAAATAAGAGGAGTCTCTTCGATTTTTTGTTTGAGGGTGGGATGCTCTATTGACCTACCATTCCTGAGAGCGCTTAAGCTTTTTTCTAAAGCTGGGTAGCGCCAATCGGCGTAGTTTTTGCTGGTGTTAAACCATAAAACATAGTCATCGGGGCTTTCTGAAATATCGTCAAAATCATCCCAAAAAATAGTGCTGGCATTGTAGAATTTCCCCAGTGCTTTTGTGATTGTCGTCGTGCCCGCACCGCTGATTCCACTGATGCCAATGATCTTTGCCATGATTAATGCTCCCCGTAAAAACAGCGATTAGCTTAATAAACTATCTTCGTTAATTGTTTATAAGGGAAACTTATTCAAGGAATTTTCATGAAGAATTTTAGAACGCTCGCAAGCATTAGTTGTATCTTCTTCTTCTTGTCTTCACCTCTTAGTTTTGCGATGGGCATTGAGAAAGGGAAAGAGGAAATTATTGAAAAAATGTTGGCTGAAATCGCAGGACTTGAACTTGAGACCCAAATAAAAGAAGAGCTGCGCACTATAATAAAGGGCCAACAAAATGTTTGGCAAGCAGCGAAAGATGGGGGGACGGTAGGAGCATTTGCTATATCGGCCTTGGGCTATTCGCTGTGGCAAACTAAAAAGTCTGAAGGGAGTGTGGATAACGCTATTCGCCATGCTGCCGGCATGATTGCGGCAATCACCTTGCTTCCTTTTAATCTTATTACTGCCATCCCAGGCATCCCTATCGGAGCAGGAATCGGAGCGGGGAGCGCTATGATAGAGAATATAAGCCTTAGAGACCAGATGGCGACGGCAAGAGAAAATGCTTTGGAATATTTTCGCTGGATGCATAGGCAGGTTTTGGAAAAACAACTCAGCTTTAATGAACTGCCTCTCGCGGAACGCCTTCAAGAATTATCGACCTATGTGAAAAACACTCGGCAAAAGATCATTAGTCAGGAGAGTGCGCAGGTAAAAAATCTCATACAATATTCTGATTCTCCCGAAGATAGGATGAAGGCAGATGTAATAACAGCTTTACTCAGAACAAAGACCTTTCAACTCTCTGATAGAACAATGCTCCAAGACGAAGAGCTTAATAACTTTATGACTCATTTTCCTTGCCCTGATAATTTTTCTCAAAATACCAATAAAGAGTCAGTTCTGCTCGCTCTTCGCATTGGTCACCTCTTCTTGCAAGAGGCCGCGTTGAGGTATAATCTTGTGGGCGTTAACCTTGCCGATATAGTACGAAAAATTCTCGCGTATTAATTTTCCTAATGATTCCT
>JBPOIV010000127.1:0-5853 GCA_052034245.1 Myxococcota bacterium | reverse complement strand
CGACCTCTTGAATGCCATTCAAGCGCTCTCCCAGCTGAGCTACAACCCCACACTGAAAAACTTTTAGGCAGTTTTATTAAAGCTGTAAAGTCCTTTAGTCTTATTTATTGAGCTTTCAATGAGAAGTACTGGTTCTTTGCGGGTGTGCTAGCGCGCTTTTTAGGGCTACACGAAAGCTCTCTTCTTTGAGCGCTCCGCTTTTTGCCCAGAGGATAATGCCAAGCTCATCGACGATATAGGTTGTAGGAAGCGTCGATGCTTGAAAGCGTTCGGTGCTTTCTGAGCCAACGAAGCCTAAAAAGTAGTCAAGATGAAAGCGCTTTTTTAGCGCTAAAACATCTTCTTTTTTGCTATCGACAATGGCACCGATAAAAACTGCCTCGGGAAATTCTGTGGCCATCTTACTTAAAATTGGCAATTCCTCTTGGCAGGGCGGGCACCAGGTAGCCCAAAAATTTATCACCAATATTTTTTTCTGATGAAGATTTTTAAAACTTGTATGAGCACCACTCAAAGACACTATGGCATTTTCGAGAGGTGCTTGTTGTCCAGGACCCAAACTCGGCGTGTAGTGGGCCAGGAAAAAATATCCGATGATGGTGGCCAACACCACATAAGCAAAAAAGCTAAGGCTTCGGCGGTGTAGTAGATTTTTCAGGGGCATTGAGAATCTCCGCTGGCATCTCCTCGAGTATAGAAGCACGATCTTCGAAAAGCGAATCAGTTTCCAAAGTGTTCTCAGACGGCTTTGGAATGGTCTCACTACTATTTGTCGGCGACGAGGGAGGACTTAGAGGGGCTGGCTCTTCGATAATGGGCTTCGGAGGACCTTTAGGCTCCTCTATATTAGGCTTTGGCTCTTCTGCAGAAGGCTCTTTTTCTTCTTTCGGCAAAGGCGTAGCAGGCTTAAAATCTTCGACTTTGGGCCTATGTTCTTCGATGATAGGACTCGTCTCATCGCTCTTCGCTATTTCTTTGGGAACTTTATTATCGGCCGCAGGTGCTGCGGTGGGCTCAACGACAAAGCCATTCTCTTCACCTACAGGGCTTGCATGTGCAGCATCGTCTTTGGGCTCGCCCATAGGAATAAGCACTTCAATTTCTTTTTCAGGCTCGAGCGTCACTAAATCAGGAAGCCGAGCGGGCATGCTGAATAATTGTCCTTTGTTTTTTCGAATAGCTAAAAGACGGGCCGAATAAAGTTCAATAGGCATTGCTTCGAGTTCAACAAAGGGGACGCTTGGATCCCAAAAATAGGTGCGTCCTTCCAGGGTTATCGCCAAAATAATGCGATGAAAAAGTGCCGGCGAATACAGATTAAGCAACACAGGATTTTGTTTAGCATCTGTGCTCGCCATTATTTCTGCATCGATTCCGATGGCCATGAGCATGGCTTTGCCTAAAATAGCTTTATCAAAGGGTGAGCCAAAGCGCCGCGAAAAAGTTTTGGGCGCCGGCTGAACATCTTGTTCCAAATAAGAACCAAAAACGGGCCGGGCTTCGACTTCATTGCTGAGAAAAGAAAGTATGCGGCCTAACTTGGCAAAATTATCTGGCAGAGGGTCAGTTTCTTTACGGCTAAAATCACGCACAGCATTCGAAGGATAGTCATAGCGATCGATGCGGTCATAAAGATAGCTCGATACCCGCTCCCAATTATCAAAAGGCGGGGTGCGCAAGCTTTGCACAGGGGATTCAAAGGAGAAAAATAATTGTAGACGTAAGGCTGGATCGCGCACTGCAGCGTCCTTACCAAAATCATAGGTAAAAATAAAACGCGTGCCGAGGCCTGCTTGATTGTCTTTTTGACCCCACAAAGTCTTTGCGTGGTCCATGGGCTGTGGCGCTAGGGAAAAAGTTTCGCCATTTTTAGTACTTTGAAATTGGCTGCTTACGCCATAAGGAACGTCGACAATCACTTCACTCGCGAGAGTAGGTACATCTTCTTCTAATAAAATAGGCTCATGCCAACGAATATCCATCCACGAATAGCTGGTGGTCACAACAATTTCTTCATCACTTTTAACGTAGGGAATCGTGAGAGCAAGCTTAGTTCGTGCAGGCGACCATGTCCGCTGATTTTGGCTCATGATGGTTTGAGAAACTTTTTGCGATTGAATGGTGCGCGCGAGCTTACCATTTTTTTGCACCTGCGCATTAAGTTTCACGTCGTGCATCAAAGGCCCAATAGTGATGTCTTTTTTGAATGCCATCGGAGCACGGTCCTTGGTGAAGCGATAGCGTTCAGTTTTCGTGATTTCTAGATGCGGCGGCATGTGATTATTTGCCGGTACAAAGACAATGGTGACATCTTTTTTTAGTACGACCAATTCTGCATCAAAATCATAATTTAATTTTACTTGTTGGTGAGTACATGACGTGAGAAAAAGCACACCGGCAAAAATGATCAGGCAATAATAGTTTTTCAATAACATCGTGTATGAGCCCATCTTTGAAGGTCTTCCTAAAGTTGATTGTCAGCTTTAAAATAGCCTGACTTGCACTAAAAGCACAATTGGGTCCTTTTAGCGCGGATCCGCTGGATAGTTGTGAAAATCATCTGTCATGTAATCGATCACCATGTTTTGGAAGCGGTGAACGGGCTCTTCAAAACGATAAGAAAAGCGGCCGCCCCTAAAAGCTTCAGCTTTGAGGCCTTTTTGTACGCGTTCAACGGCTTTGATATCTTGCAGATTGACCATGTCATAGAACTGAAAAATCGCGTCGATTTTTTCTTCAGCAAAAGGTGCAGCGAGGCTTGATGGATGCATCAATAAATCGCCCCATTCTTGGCTTTCATGAAGCGATGCGGGCTGCATGAGTAGGACGAATAAATGATGAGGCAAAAGGAAGGTGGCCAAATTAGGAAAGACAAAGGGAAAATAGCCTGCATTTTGTTCTTTGGTGGAAAGCCCCGGCATAGCGGGCAGAAAATCAGCATCAAGAGGACTGTTGCCCTTTAAAAGTGGATGGGCAAAAAAACTCATGAACATGCCTGCGCCCTGATTACGCTGATGCATATCGATTGCTGTTACTTCGCAGAGTTCTGGGTGTACAAAGGGCAAATGATAATATTCAAGGAAATTTTCCGCGATGAGTTTCCAGTTGGCCTGGATGGAATATTTTTTACGGCGCACTAAAATAAGTTCATCAAGGGGAAAGTTTTGATAGAGCTGAGGAAGATCACCCAAATAATCTGATAATGGCCGCGCTAATGGATCAAGAGAAACAAAGATAAAACAGCCCCAGCTCTCTACTTTTAGCGCTAAAAGACCGTAATCATTTTTGTTAAAAGAGGGGTCGTGATTATCGAAAAGTGGGCAAGAAATGAGCTTTCCTGAAAGGTCATAGGTCCAGGAATGATAGGGGCAACGAAATCGTGTCAGTTTGGTGTCATTTTCCACCAACAGCGACCCACGATGTCGACAAGTGTTATGAAAGGCTCTTAAGGTCCCTGTTTGATCGCGAGTGACGATGATCGGCTGGCCTGCGATACTAGTGCTTAAAATTTGCCCAACCTCTTTTACTTGAGAGCTGTAACCGACGCAGGCATAGGCCCTGCCAAAGAGTTTTTCTTGCTCTAGGAGGTGAAAATTTTCGTTGCGATAGCATGAGGGGGGCAGGGTGTGGGCGAGCAAAACTTCTTTTCGCGTGTGACGGTAATAATCAGGATCACAAAATTGTCCTTCATTCATCGCAGATCTCTTTGCTCCCGCAGATAAAGAGCCCCGGGGCTAAACCATCGAGAAGAAAAAAATAATCTTTTAGGTGGTCACGAGCATAAGCAACAATTTTGATTCTGCTCGGAAAAAATAGGCATAGGAACAACTATGAAGATGCTTTCCTTTTTTACGATTTTTCTCTGCAGCGCGCTCTTTGCTGTCGAGCCGTGCCTAGAAGTAAGAATAGCAGATACCGGCTGGAGCGACGTGAGCGCGACTACGGCGGTTGCCGATGTCATGTTGAGTTCACTTGGTTACAAAACCAATGTCTCAGTCCTCAGTCTGCCCGTTACCTATATGAGCTTACGCAATCAAGACTTGGATTTTTTCTTAGGCAATTGGATGCCAAGCCAAAGCAAGGATATCGAGATCTTTTTACAGGAAAAGTCGATTGAACAAGTTCATCAAAACTTGCTTGGCGCTCGCTTTAGCTTGGCGGTGCCTGATTATATTTATGAGGCAGGAGTTCATTCCTTTGCTGATCTTGCGCGTTTTTATAAAAATTTCTCTGGCAAAATCTACGGTATAGAGCCGGGCAACGACGGCAATCGTTTGATAAACGCGATGATAGAGAAAAACGATTTTGGCCTAAAAAACTGGCAACTGGTTGAATCGAGCGAACAAGGCATGCTCGTGTCAGTGGAACAGGCTGTGGCAAATAATGAATGGATAGTTTTTCTCGCCTGGGCTCCTCATCCGATGAATATTACGATGAACATAAAGTATCTCTCGGGCGGCGATAACGTTTTTGGGCCGCATTTTGGTGAGGCTTCCGTCTACACCGTGGCCCGCGCTGGCCTAGAGCAAGAATGCCCAAATCTTTATACTTTTTTAAAGCGCTTAACTTTTACCGTCGAGACTGAAAACTATTTGATGAGCCTTATGGGAGATGGACAAAGTGCACAAGAAGCAGCATTAGTCTGGCTTAAAGAGCACGAAGCGGTGGCACTTAATTGGTTAAAAGGCATGAAGGATGTGAAGGGAAATTCCGCAAGCCAAAGCTTTAGCAAATTTTTGCGTGCCGACGAAGAAAAGCAGCAACACTTTGCCTTGCCTATTGGCCAATGGATAAAAAATGGCCTTGATTTTTTAAATAGCCATTTTTCTAACGAATTTCGGCGAGTGTCGATGCGCGCGGAATTAATTATCAACGGTCTTATGGAGTTTTTATTAGGTATTCACTGGCTTATTTTAAGTGCTTTGTTTGTGATTTTTAGTTTTTGCTTACGACGTTCTTTTAAATTATCGGTCCTTATTTTTGTGGGACTCATGATAATCGTGAATTTATCTCTATGGAAAGAGACTATTCAAACGCTGGTTTTAGTCGGGCTTTCTACCGTAATTTCCATCATCATTGGTGTACCGCTTGGCATCTGGGCTGCGCATCGACAAATGGTCTATAGCATTGTGCGTCCCTTACTCGATCTCATGCAAACTTTGCCCACCTTCGTTTATTTGATCCCGACCCTTATTCTTTTTGGCTTAGGTGTGGTGCCAGGGCTTATTTCCACGATTATTTTTGCGATCGCAGCACCCATTCGACTGACTTATCTGGGCATAACCAAGGTTCCCGCAGATCTTAAAGAAGCAGTACTTTCTTTTGGGGCATCGCCCTTACAGCAGCTATTAAAAGTCGAGATTCCAAGCGCTTGGAGCTCAATCATGGCCGGGCTAAGCCAATGCATTATGTTGTCTTTGTCGATGGTGGTTATTGCAGCTTTAGTGGGTGCGGAAGGGCTGGGCGAGCCCGTCGTACGCGCTCTCAATACCGTCGACATAAAACTTGGATGTGAAGCAGGCCTGGCTATTGTCATTGTGGCCGTCATTTTGGAGCGCCTCTTAAGTGGGAGCGCTAATTTTTCTTCGGCGGAAAAATAATTGAGGCCACCATCGATGTGCCTATAAATAAAATCACCACGCCCAAGGACACGATGATCGGAATAGCTAAAAATGCACTGCTGAGCATCTTAAAGCCTACAAAACAAAGCACCATAGCAAGGCCTATTCTTAGATAATGAAACTTAACAATAAACGAAGCTACGGCGAAATAAAGCGCTCTCAATCCTAAAATAGCAAAGATGTTAGAAGTGTAAACAATGAAAGGATCTTCGGTGACCGCAAAAATAGCAGG
>JBPOIV010000177.1:0-1626 GCA_052034245.1 Myxococcota bacterium | reverse complement strand
ATTGCGAGCGTAGCGCGGCAATCCAGAGGTAGTACCAGTGCGCTGGATTGCCGCGCTACGCTCGCAATGACGAGTTCGTTTGCGATGAAGATGCCTCTCCGCAATGACGAGCTGAGGAATGTTCTACCGCAATGACGAGTTCGTTTGCGATGGAGATGCCTCTTCGCAATGACGAGCTGAGGAATGTTCTGCCGCAATGACGAGCTTTGTTTGCAATAAAAGGGCCTGTCATTCGCAATGACGATTACTCAGCTGGCATCGTAAAGAAGCAGAACTTATTTACTCAGCGCTTCTTTGCATTCATCGCTTTCAAGTTGTGCATTGAGATCAGCTTTATCTTCATCGCTGAGCGTTTTCAAAATGGCCCAGAATTTCTTCATACCTTTCTTTCCCGACTCATCCTTTTCGCTAAATACCGCCAATAGACATGCCGTTTTTAACGCTTGCATTTGATCTTTGATGGGAGCGAGCTCGGCTGCTTTTTCTTCTTTGCATTGCATCATGGCTGCTTTATTTGCCATCTTTGCTTCTTTAAAAGGCGCCTTCAGCGCTTTAATTTGGGCTTTTTTGCTGTCTTTATCTAAAGAATCATCCTTTCGAATGGCTTTCATTTGATTACGCACATCTTCAGGAATAGCAGAGGTGATGCCGCAAATAGCTTTCTTTTCTTTCCATAAGTTTTTGATGTGCTCCTTTAAAAGCATGCCATTGGCTTTTGCTTCGGCGCTTAAGAAAGCAAATTTTTCGCTGTTAAATTTGGCATTCTCTTCCGGTGCTGAATCTGTCGAAGAAAAAGGGCCACAGCCAACGAAAAACAAAAGTGATAACGACGATATAATAAATAAACGCATAGTATTCTCCTATTATTATTGAATTTATGTGCGTTTACTTATCAATCGAGAAGAAGCTATGCATTTTCAGCTGGATCTAGAGGTTTAGCGATGCTTGTTGGCCTCGTACCGCTAAGCCTAAGTGTTGATAAGCTTTAGCGGTAGCCTGGCGCCCCCTGGGCGTGCGAATAATATAGGATTGCTGCAATAAATAGGGCTCATAGACATCTTCAATGGTAGAGGGCGCTTCGCTTAAAGATGCAGCGATAGTTTCGATGCCAAGGGGTGCGCCATCATTGAGTGTGCACAAAAGCTGTAAAATGCGATTATCGATAATATCGAGACCATGCTCATCCACACCCAAGCTTTCCAGGGCTTTGATAGTGAGCTCAAGGCTCACACGTCCATCTCCCATCACTTGAGCAAAATCGCGCATTCGTTTTAGCAGCCTATTGGCAATACGCGGCGTGCCACGACTGCGCTTTGCGATCTCGAAGCCGGCATCTTTGTCGAGATTGACCTTCAATATGCTGGCCGAGCGATGAATTATGTGGCTTAAATCCGCCTGATCATAGTAATCAAGTCGCGCGCTAAAACCAAAGCGGTCGCGCAGGGGAGAGGTCAATAGCCCCGTCTTAGTGGTGGCTCCAACGAGTGTGAAAGGCTCAAGTTTAAGCGGCATGATGCGAGCATGCGGGCCTTCCCCAAGCACAATATCGAAACGATATTCCTCCATCGCAGGATAAATATTTTCTTCGATGACAGGATTTAAGCGATGAATTTCATCGATAAAAAG
>JBPOIV010000071.1:0-3774 GCA_052034245.1 Myxococcota bacterium | reverse complement strand
ATTGCGTTCCAAAAGAATAGTGTCAGGAGCGTTTAACACTACAGAAAAATGGCTTTGCTCGTCATTGTTTGGAACAATACCCCCGCTCCAATAGGCGCTTTGTCCCCATTCTGAAGGATTTAGAGGCCGTTTGGTGGAATCGGTACGGCTTATTTTTATTTCTGTCACTTTATTATCTTTAATAGGCTTTTCTTTATTTTTCAGAATTAGGTGAGCTAATTTCTCAACGGGCAATAAATCTCTTAAAGCAGTTACGGCCTCGTGTCCCAAAAATTTCTTTATCCTATCGCTCGCCTTATTAAATTCATCTAATTTTGGCTGATGAGTATTCTCAGCATATTTCATGATGCTGCTGTCCCTGGGCGATGAACTTATCCAGGGCACAAGAGCATTATTAGCTCCATTTTCCTGAGTGTCTTTAACCACTATTTGGATACGGTCAGGTGCATAAATAATCTCAGTCTCCAATCCAGGAGATATAATGTGCTCAAAAGTTCCCTCAATTCTTGGACTTTCAACAATGGTAAGCCTTGCACTTTTGCCGATGGAGCCGATTTTTTTAATTTCCAAAGTGCCACCAATAACAGTGTGGCCCTGCACAATTAACTTATCAGCGATAACAAATCGCCCCTGGTGTCCGACCTTAATAATCAACCGAGCACTATCTTGGTTTTCATTCTTATTCTGCTGTTGATAATCACCCACAATTTTTAGGGTGCCTATTTTTCCGGGCTCACTAGGAGCGACACTTCCACCGCTATTAATCACCGGCTTCGTACTGTTTACGATTTCACCACGGCCAGCTAATAATCCTGATTTAATCTCCAAACTATCGACCCACAGCTCGCCATTAATCAATAAATTCCCTTCATTTAAGTGCACTCTCTCGACTATGAGCTGAGGAATACGAAAAATCGTCCCGTCTTCTTTAACAATTAGAGTTCGCTTAAACTCCGTTGCCTCAAAGGAAGAGCCTGAAATATCGAGAGCCCAAAATTGTTCTTCTGCCGATCGCTGATCAAGAGTCGTTTTTAATTCATGAGGAATGATCAGACTGGCTTCAGGATGATTGATATTCAGCTCGCTCACTTTTATCGTTTTGTCGAGATGTACAGTTTCAGGAGATGATATCTCTACCAAGAACTCTGCTGTGCTTTGATTGTTTGGTACGTGAGCATCCCAACATTCTTTTTCACTCCAGCGATGCTCCTGACAACCCGCAGCGCCTTCAAGTCGTCTGGCCTGTTTTTTGTGTTCCTGTGCCTTCTTCAACTCTTTTATTTTTGCTTCTATCCAAGGCAAGTAAAGTGGTACTGCGGTGGAATAACCAATAGTTCCTAAAGGGGTCAAAAGCTCGTCGGTCAGTCCAGTTTTAAACTCAGGAGGAATTATGCGAAAGGAAATTACCCCGACTAGATATGCTTCTTTCTTTTTGAAAAAAAATTGCGGCCCACCTTGATTACCGAGATTCGTCGCGACAGTATCAGGTTCACCATAACTAAATGTCGAAATCAGCATGGTATTTTTTATATCAGTAATCCTTTGTGCCCCAGCGCGTTTGCTATCTTCCAAATACTTCAGTTCAGTCGGCGTACCATGATAACCAAAACCTACCGCGTATACCTTCTTATCATGTACTTCTATTATATTGCCGCGGAAAAATTGCGCAGGCTTTATACCTGTAACTGGCGTATGCAGAAACAGCAGCGCTAAGTCTTGTCCATTGGGACGTGGAGTTCCTGTAGCATATTCTTCATGGGTAGCTATTCTCTCGATGTGATATACTTTATCTCCCACGCGAAAAGTACTTTGTGCTGGCAAAAATTCGGCAGGATTTTCTCTTAACAAGGGCTCAAAGCAACTTGCAGCCGATAAGACTATTTGTTCATCAACCAAGGTTCCAGTACAGCGTGAGAAGATGATTTTTGTTAAGTCTTCTGTATGTGTCTTTTTTGTTCTTCTTTGCTTTGATGGAGCCTTATTCTCGAAAACGAGATTCACTTCGCCTACGGGATCAAATGCTTTATCGGTGGCAAGCAACTGATGAAATTTTTCCTGGTCTTTATCTCGAGAAGTTATACTATTTACTGAAAATGAAGTTAACAGGTTGACAATCAATAACGTTAACATAAAACGTTTTTGCTGCATAAAAAACAACCTACCCATCAAGATGTTAATAATACTATTTACGCGCTGATAAGAGGAAAAACTCCGGGTGCAATGGAACTTATTCCGAAGCACGTCTTATATTTTATAAAACTCAGATTATTTGCGGCCTAGAAAAAGGGCCGGGTAAGTCTATCAAAGTACCCGGCCCTCGTCGTGAGCAATAGCAATTTTAAAAACGAACTATCACTTTTTCTTTGCAGTAGCTTTTAGTTGCGCTCGCCAAAGCTCGCTATTTTCAAACCTTGCTTCTGCTCCGACATTTTCTTTTAATAAATTCGCGAAAAAGCCATTGATCAAATCAGGAAATAACTTGCCATAAGAATGAGGCAATCTCTCTGTGAGCTTATCGCCATTCATCCTGAAATAATATGCGCAAGTATTTGCAACTAATTTTACTGAAAATAACGAACTGTTGTTGCAATTTTCCCGTGCTTTTAAAATAAAGCTATAGATATTTTCAGGATGTATACCAAAGTGATGTAAATATATGGTGAGCGCCGCAATAATAGAGTTACCATGTATGCTTTTTGCTAAACTTTGTAGTTTTTCAATGAGGGAATATTCCTTATCAAAGGAGGCACAAAGCAAAGATAAAAATGCGGCTTTTTGATTGTTATCAATATCGAGATCCAGAATATAATTTTTAAGCACCAATAAATTTTCGGGCACTTCTTTTTTCAGGGTTTCAAATCGGTCATCGGAAATTTCAAAAAAAACATTGCCAACATATTCTTCCTTCTTTTTAGGCTTTTGCATCTGATAGAGTTTTAAAAGTAGCTCATGATTGGCAAAATGCGGTTCAGGTAATCCGGTGAGTTTTTTTAACATCGGCAAAAATATATCAATTAATAGCAGCGCGAATGTCTTTCTATGGCAGGCATTCAGGGTATCGTCAGCTCCTTTTAGAGAAAGAAAATCAAGATATTTATTCTTTACCGTTTTTTCATAAAACTCTTTATTGGTGGGACGATTTTTTCTCATCTCCATAAAAAAATCATAGATTATTTTCGAAGGCAGGCCGAATTCAAAAAGGTACACCGAGAGCGCCGCCATCAAGGATTGCGATTCCAAAGATTTTGGTAATGCTCGAAATACTTTAGTAAGTTCTTCCCCATCGATCCTAATGTCGATCACCGAATAAAGAACAATTTTATGGGCATCATCATCGACATATTTGTTAATCCAACTATAAAGTTGTGGCTTTGCCTCTTTAGCCTTGTCCTCAAATTCGGTCATTAAAAAAAGAAGAGGTAGATGAGAATTTAATGTCGGCAAATTTTCCTCGACAACATAGTTTCTCTTCTCTTTCAAAATAGCAATTTTACCTGCAAAGTTGCTTAAGCGATTTTTATCGCTATGGTTTTTTTTAAGAAGCGCCGCGAAATAGTTATCCCAATGTTTTATAAATTGCTGTTTAAAATATATTGCTATTTCTCCTTTATCAATCTCGTCGTTTATTGCTTGAAAATCCATATACATACGATCTGGTGTGCTTGAGCCAAACCGATCCCAAAGTGCACCTTGTTTTATGACATCAATAATTTGATAGATTAAGTCGGATGATATACCCAACTCTCGAAGATAAATGGCTATACCTGCAAGCAA
>JBPOIV010000255.1:0-4125 GCA_052034245.1 Myxococcota bacterium | reverse complement strand
TTTGATAATTTAATACCCAATCATCATATAACTTTCTAAAACGTTCCCTGTTGGCTGGAGCAAGCTTTTCTTCATGCATAAAAATAACATCAGATATTTCTTTAATAATCTGATTGTAAGAACAATCAAGATGAAGCTTAGTTGTTAGATATTCAATACTGTTAATCATAACCTCTAAAATATTGTGATTAACTGTAAAAATTTTGTCGTTTTTTAATCTGCTAAATAATAATTTTACACCATCAATACCATATATCATGTCGACAAACGTTATCCGAAGAAATTCATATACAACCATATTGTTATCGGGGTTTCCGAAAGGATTAGCACCCAGATCTAATAATTTTTCGACTGATTCTTTATCATTCAACAATATGGCAACATATAAAGGGTCTATCTCCCAATTTGGTTGGCCAGGACGATTGATGTTTTCAGTAGTAGCATTTTTAAAAACTTCTTTAAAATGATCTCTATTGAGTTCAGTAAACTTCTCTACAAGCTCCTGCGCAGCCGCGGTGGTAAAATATGGCTGATAGTTATTGGCGCCCTCAACCCATTCTGAGTTCGTTAACGATATATTTTCTTTTAGTAAGTCCCTGTGAACCTCTCGATTTTCATTTAGAAAATTGGTTATGCCTTGCAAAATGGCTTCACCCATAGCGGAAACGGTCATAAATCCATCAAACATGCATGGATCTTCTAAGATAGCAGGAGGAAGCCCGTTTTCGATAAGTAATTTCGGTAAAAGTAAAAATGCGTAGGTGCGCTGGTTACCGTCTCCAAAAATATGGCTTACTTCCAAAGCGCGTAATAATTCAGAAATGGCGCAAAGAGTCTCCATCAACGTTGTGCTTCGTTGTATACTTTGATAATAATGATTTAAAACTAAACGAACATTAGTATTAAATTCGTCAGAATCTAATAGCTTACCTGATATGTTAACAGCATTATTAGAATGATACCCTGTAATTGCCATATGCATTGCTTTTGGTGGTTCCAAATAACTAATATGACCTATTTGTCGAGTTAATTTAACTATATCAATATTACTCATTAAAGGTTGCAACGATTTTTCAGCGATGCTTTCGAGCAAAAGAGGAATATCCAGCAAGATAAAACTTTTATAGAGTTCTCGGAACGCCTCTTCATTGAACTTAGAAAAAGCAATTGGATATTTTCGTGCGCCTTTAAAAAGGCCACCTATTATGTTTCCAACTCCCTTTACTGCAGAACCATTAAGTTCTCCAAGCATTTCTAAGCTAATAGGCTTATTAATATGTTTTGAAAGTTTCTGAAACGTATCATTCATAGCATTAAAATACCCAGGCTCTTTTACATCGAAAATGAGATGAGAAGGAACGTTTTTTTCCTTATCTTCAGGATTTGAAAGCCTATATTTATCAATAAACAACTTATAGAAAGAGCTCTTAGGAAAATTATTTAAAGCTATTTGGTACTTATCATCAGCATCGGGATGGCTATCTAATTCTTTTTTGTAATAAATAAGCAATTGTTCGACTTCTTTTGTGCTGAGTAAATCTTCAGCATGAGAGAAATAAGAACAAAGAAATATTCCTAAAAAAATATGCACATATTTAAGCATATAATACCTTGTTTGGTGTATATATATATTTTGTATACTTTATGGTGATTTTTTTCGTTGGCAATATAGGCCTCTGACTTATACGCTCTTTATGGGCAAAGAATGTATGATTTACTCCATAGCGCAAGGAGTTCAGGGCCTATGTATGCATGAAGAATTGCTTGATAATGGAAAAGAACGATAGTCAAGCGATTTCAGGAACTTTATGTACCAGACCTTGGTCGCAATTCGCCAAAAATCATGATTTCTGAGCTAAGATGCCATTAAAACAACTTTGCTCCTGGCTTACTCGCGAAGCCGAACCCATAAATGAGGGTTATGGTACTTTTTTCAGCAACCAATTGATATTTTGGTTTCAAATTTTGGGCTCGGGTAGATGCGTATTTGGGAAAAAGGGCGTTTATAATTCCTATCCCCAAAATCATGATCTCACACGAATTGCCGCCAAGGCCGGCAGCTCTAGAACGCCTATTATTATAAAAACGCAAGAGGCACTCGTCAGGCAAAGCACACTCATATCCGGCTTTTTCGACATGGCATGGAAGAGATCCTGCCTCGGTCGTATGAGTGAGGTGCCTATTATTTCTCTGTAGTTGATAACATTTATGAGAACTTTTATAGTGATTATTTTTTCTTTACAGGTGAAAGCAGAAGAAAGTCCGTCGGGATGCGTTCGTTTACCTAATTGAGCAATTGCCTGCTGCTTTAAAGAAAGCTGTTAGTGAGGATAGCTTCAGGGCAAAATCTTCATATGTGGGACACTCGTAAATAGAGACGGCCAGTGCTGTGGCTTTTTCTGGTCCTGAGCGGGCAGCTCAGTTGCCTGGCAACAGAATAATTTCAGCGCAGAAGGGCCTCGATGCCTCTTCTTGGAGCGGTGGCTCAGGATCACTTAAAGGCTTGTCTGTATCGACAGCAAATAGTTATGCAACAGTACTTCCTGGAGGCACGAATTATGGCCTGCAACATCGTAATCCGGTGGATGTCAATAAAACTTATGCTGGCAATCCCGACGATTTTGGCACCGCGGCGATCCTATGGTGGGGCACATCATCGGCGGCATCAATGTTTTTGGCGGCGGCCTTGCGCTTAAGATAGACAACGAAAGCTTGTTGGAGCCTTAGGATTAAGTGGCGATACATGCTGCACCAATCATTTTATAGCCTGAAGTATGAGCAGGACAAACGGCCTTTTTCCAAATTTTCCTTTCTACCTATGCCAGGCATTTAGAGCCAAAACAACAATTGTTTACTCAAAAGCCTAAGATAGGCTCTATTATGGGTCGGCCATATCGAATAAAACATAGTTATTTGATGGCAGCATCATATCATTATAATGATAACTATCACCGACGTATTAATTGTTTAACCGTTGAAAATAATGACAATTTCTACAATAGAAAATAATCAATAAAAAAGACCTGATAACTCAGGCCTATGGCGCTAACTATTCTATAGTGGCTCATTAATACTATAGTTTTTAATCAATTCAAAAACCTCACGATATTTTTCATTTGAATCTATTTTTTTGCGCAGCAATTCATAGATACTTGGGTGATTGTGGTCATATTTATAATCCACTAATAACCCTAGATCATCACTATAATTTTCTACAAAACTTTTAGCTCGGCTAACATCGTCTTTATCGATGTAATTCCATAGCAAATTATACAAAGAAGATGGAATAGCCTTTAGCAAAGAGGACGCCATAGCAATGCGATTTGCTAATTGCTCTATTCGAATTTTTTCTGACGGCAATTTAAAAAGAGGTGTGTGAGCCTCTAATGATGCTGGTATTTGGCCACCATGTTGCAAAAGTAAACGCAGCCATGTTTCTGTGGCTTTGGGATGGCGAATCACATTGGCAACAGCATAATTTTTGGCTGCAGGATTGCCTAATGACATCTGTGCATCCACCAAAACTTTTAGTACCTGAAAAGAGCACCAGGGTTTTTCAGTAATAATTTGTAGAGGCGAATCTTGTGGTTCTCCAGAAGTAAGCACAATCCCTAAACTAAGAAGATCAATAAAATCATCTGCACCAGCATGTGGATTGAGCGCTAACGAATTGAGTGTGGCGATATCAATAGGGCTATCCCGATCGTCGAAAAATTTTTTCCTCAAAAATCTGAGGAAAGGACCGGGTTTCTTATTACAGGCAGCTATTTGATTAATTATGGCTTTATCAATAAGGGATTCTTTCCAAATAAGTTCAAGATCAAAATTAGATATCAAATAACATTCATTAGCTTCGGGATTTCTTAAAAATAGTGGAATCCAATAAGAATAAGGTACATAGGAAAAAACACGATTAATAGTATGTAATATACTATGATTAAGTTTGCCTGTTTCTATATAGGGACTGAGTTCTTCAGACTGAGGCATTACAAAAATATTATTCTCAATGCCCCGAACAATGCTCTTGGCAGTTTTGTCCTTGCCATCAAAATATTGCAACACAAACAATAAGCGCGGACGAGAAGAGAATTGTGATAAATATGCCACCATCTCTTGCTCGCCAAA
>JBPOIV010000217.1:0-6522 GCA_052034245.1 Myxococcota bacterium | reverse complement strand
CTTAAAAGAAAGAGGAAGTCTTATTATTTTTAATAGTGAAGTAGTTAAGTTTTTTCCTGATTGGAAAGATGATCAATTTTACGGTACTAAAAATTTCGACCAGATTGAAAAAGCTGTGGCTGCATATTGGGAGTCAAAAAAGCCGAAAGACGACAATCCACCAGAGAAACCGAAAGATTTTGAGAATTCCGCCAATAGTAAATTAGTGCGGGAAGTAGATAATGAAATCGAAATAGATAATAAATTTAAGGTCGAGTTGAACCAATGGCTCGATCTTGGAGGAGAAAGCAATGCTTCTGACGCGCACGACTCGCATGATTCGGACGACGAGTTTTTTGATTTAAACAATCTTGAAGAGTCTGAAAGTGATTCTGATAATGAGGATGAAAGTGCTTCTAGCATAATTCCTCTGGATAGCGGTCTTTTTAATGATTTATTGGCACAAACCGAATCAAAACAAATTCTCGTTTTTGGAGATATTCAACCTACAGATGTAGCGACCTGGAATGAAAAGATCCGGAAATTTTACACAACGCGTCTAAATCTTAATAGAAAAGAGGCTAAAACACTAAAATTTGAATGGAAATCCGTACAAAAAGGGTGTCCTAAAGATGTGCCTGAAGATAGTCATTATAAGGACTGTCGTGAAGCATCTAATAATAATAATTTTGGCAGCAATTTATATGATCTTATAATTTACGATTCTTCTGTACTCCAACCAGTTGACGTACCTTTTGATTTTCTTTTTGGTATTCATAAAGCATTAAAAGATAAGGGCCAGCTTCATTTTTCTTTGGATTACCCCCTCTCCCAAGAAGATTCAATATGGAGATCTTATGATACAGAGGATAACGCCTTTGATTCTCTTCACAAAATAATTCTGGAAAGGGAACGAGCTCGGCTTCTCAATCCGAATGATGTTGTTAAACGTGGCGAGGTGTTTTTCCCCAGATTTATGGAGACAAAATTTAAGAGCTTATTAATAGGCGATATTAATACTAGCATCATTCCCTCGGATTCCTTTGTGAAAGAAATTGAAGAGCAATTCCAATACCGGATGGACTCAGTGAATTTATCCCTGTTTAAAAAATTATTCGGTAACGCTGAATTCCAAAGAGACTTTTTTACAAGAGATATGTTCGAAGGAAGAGCTTTGATTGCTACTAAAAATAACCCTGATTCCCCAAATACAAATGGAGTAAAGAGTTATTATCGCCAAGGATTGAATATACACATGCGCTCGGAAGCGATTAAGATCCCTTCGGCCGGAAGAAAACGAGTGCTTATTTTTACGCAGCCGCAAGATAGCCAAAATTTGCCTGCCAGTATTCGAGCATCAATTCAGAGTGAATATAGCTCGATCAAATGGACGATTGCTACTGCTGCCGACCAAGATTTTTCAGAGCTAAGGAATGATGATGATCAAAAACCAATCGATTATCAGGCAATGTCTCTGGACGTTAATAACACGGAAGAAATACTTACGAAGTTGAGAAATAATTATTATGATTTAATTATTGTTAAAGAATGCCCTAAAGACTCAATGAAGTTTTTCACCGCTATACGTGACAAATTGCGCAATAATGGTCGACTTGAATATTTTTACGACGCTGCTCAGCCAAATAGTATTGCTAAAGAACCTTCACTTTTGGAATTTAAAAAAGCGTTGTTGAAACAAAAGCTTTTTCCTTTAGTGCCTGTGTTCGCAGTTCAGAATCCTGCTGAAGTAGACAAGCTTCAGGGCGAGTTAGATAGGATTCACCTGGGTATTTTTAATAGTTTTTTTGGTCAGGCAGAGTTAAAAGAAAATAAAGTATTAATTGCGACAAAGACGAGACGTTTAGCGCCCCAGAGTGCCGCGGCCTTACAGGCAGTAGAGCTTAATGGATTGGTTATGGCAAAGTACCGGCCATTTAAGGTGGAAGGAACCTTTCTGTCGAAGCCCACTAATGTTCGACCAAGGAAATCTCGCAATTAATTAAAATTATTGTGTTTTTGCTTATAAAGGCCTTTGAATTTGTTTGTTCTTTGGCCTTTTTTATTGCTATCACACGTCGGTCAATTTTAATTTCGGGCTTCTATCGCTAGGAAAATTACTTAAATCCAAAAGCAACCCTAATCGCAATATGCCTATATCAATGCGGTGCTGTCTAAAACTACTCTCAAGAGAGCTCCACTAAGATGAACCACCGACACACTTGCTTTGATGAGAGATTTATTTCTCACTAAGTAAAATCATAAGAGCAAAGAAGTGATTTTAGCGCGCGAGCTAAGCTTTCTGTTGCGGTTTTAAAGTTTGCTAAAAACTGGGTGTGGGTATCTTGTGGTGAGTCGATAAAATCAGAGATTGATTTTAAGGCAAACATCGGAACTGCACTTGCATAGGCTATTTCAGCTATTGCTGCGGCCTCCATATCTTTTGCGTCAGTTTTAATTTTTGTCATTTTAAGAGCATCATGCTTCGAAAGTGGTATGGCATCGCTGCTTGAGATAATGCCTCTTTTAATGTTGACGAAGTTAGGGATGTGCATGACGGGATAGTGACCTAGCTCAAAAGAGGCATATTCTGGCACCGGAATGTGGCGGCCATGAAAGCAAATATGCCTTTCACTTAAATACACATCGCCAATAGAGGCACCTTTTTTTTGAAAGCCCCCAGCAGTGCCAACACTTCCTATATAATTGGGACTGAGAGTTCGAATTGTCTCCCAGGCAGCTATTGCTGCTATCTGAGTGCCTATTCGGTCGACACCATTTTTCTGGCATTTGCCAAATTGTATGAGGCATGTTTTGGGAAAAAGCTTTGAGCTAAATAATTTAAACCCTAAACGTGGGTCGAAGAACTCTTCCTTTTCCTTCATCTCTAAAATATCAATAATCGGCTTTGCTTCGATTTCAAGTGCGCACAACATGGCTAGAGAGAAAGTCATAGTGACACCTTGTAAATGGTGGCGCCATTTTCAGCCTAGATATACATTTTTTAATGTAGCTCTAGGCCTCAGGCCGTTGATAAGTAATCAGGGCTGAGATTTTTGTAACTTGATTGCTTCGGTAAAATTGCTGTCAATATTAATAAAATCTTTTATTTCCAAGTGTCTAAAATAATAACTTCTTTGCGAGTTTAATTGTGGGCCTGCAGCGTCACATTCTTGTCTAATTAAAGGATATAGCGAGAGGATATTGATTTTATCATGGTAAAATTCTTGAAGATCTTTGAAATTTGTCACGTGCAAGAAATCTTCAAATTTGACCAAATATATACTGCCTGATGTTGTTACAAAAACATAACCATTTTCATCACTTTTCATGCTTTTTAGCGGTGAGGTTTTAAAGTAGCTGCCGTTAGATTGAAAACCAACGAGACGTACTTGATCCTCAATAATAATTGCATTTTCTATACTTGATGAAAGCGTTTTATTAACCTCACTATGAGCAATTTGAGCAGACCAATGCATTCGTCCAATATAAAATTTACCTTCCAATTGGTTTGCCATGGCCAGGCTCTGGATGAGTAGAAATGTTAAAAAAATTATAGTCTTTAGTCTCATAAATAATCTTCTCTTTCGTTTTCATATGGTTGTCGACGTAATTAGAATAATTTCTAAAATCAATAATTTTTTTTGCATAGGGCGGTTTTAGAGATACTAAAAACTATGAAGGAGATTTTGAATTCTTTTTTCGTTTAACCTATTAAAAATAATCGGTAATTTTTTTTAGGTTGTGGGGCCTTTACGGCCCACTTTTTATTAGTAAACTCATATATAATATGTAATAATTATCAAATGAGAGAAGATTATGTGGATGAAAACATATGAAAAGACTTTTAAAGACTTAGATAAAAACCGCATTTGGTCTATTTGGACTGATATTAATAATTGGCCAAGTTGGCATGGGGACCTTGAATATTGCACACTTCAGGGCCCCTTTGCTGTTGGGAATTACTTTATATTGAAGCCCAAAGGAGCAGTGCCGGCGGTAAAAATTAGTCTGGTTCAAATTATTGAGGACCAAGAGTTTAGGGATTGCACTCATTTTTTTGGCGCAAAAATGTATGCCACTCACAAAATGGAAAGCACCAAAGATGGCCTTTGCTTGAGTAATAAATTAGTGGTGAAAGGGCCACTTAAGTGGTTATGGATTTTCTTGGTTGCAAGAAAAGTGGCGAGTAGTATTCCAGAGGAAATGGATGCTTTGGTGCGCTTAGCGAGAAAAAATGAAAGATAAAAAATCAGCCTTTGCCGCAGAGAACGCAGAGGATAGTTTAGGCTATCTGTTATGGAAGAATACAATCATTTGGCAACGCCATATTAAGGCGGCATTATTAGCTTATGATATCTCCCACGCTCAATTTGTTATTATGGCAGTTATTCGTTGGTTTTATGAAAGTAAGCGAGAGCCAACGCAGGTAAATATTGCTTGCCAAACGGGGCTTGATAAAATGACGGTTTCGAAATCTCTGAAAAAACTTGCGTCATTGGGTCTGGTTAGGCGAGAGGAAGATATGCGTGACACCAGAGCTAAAACAGTAGTCCTAAGCACAGAAGGGCAAAGGCTCATAAAAAAATTAATAAAGATTGTCGACGGAATCGATAAAGAGTTTTTTGGCGTGCTCGGCGATAAAGAGCAAAAGATTCTCAATATACTTTTTTGCCAATTGAGTGAAAAAAATAGCGGTTGATTAGAAATAAACCGATGAGCACATCTTTAGGTGTGCTGCCTTAAGATTGAACAATTTTAAGAGGCAAAAATGGCGAAAATAATGATTTTTGGCCGCCCTGGCAGCGGAAAGTCTGAGTGTGCGCTGAGGCTTCATTTAGCCACTGGCTATCCGCTTTATCACTTGGACAAGTATTTCTATGAAGCCAATTGGAAAGAGCGCGAGTACCAAGAATTTTTGAACTTGCAGCAAAAAATAGTCGAAAACGAATCATGGATTATCGATGGCAATAGTATCAAATCTCTTGAAATGCGTTATGCGCGGGCAGATGTGGTTTTGTATTTTAATTTTCCTCGTTTAATATGCTATTTTCGAGTACTAAAAAGGCGATTTAATAAAAACCCTCTTATCGATGATCGCGCTTTGGGGTGCGGTGAGACCATTCGCTGGTCATTGTTGAAATATATGTGGGATTTTGAGCACAGAGTTTGCGAGCAAATTTTAAAGTTAAAAAACAGATATCCAAAAATTAAATTTTATGAAATTTCAAGCAATCATAATTTAGCTTTGGTTGAAGAAGAAATCCTTGAAAACGTAAAATTGTAGACGCGTCTACAGTCAATAAAACGAGTCAAAATAATAAACGCATATCTGCAGAGAGCACCAAAATAGCTCACAATAATTTTTGAATCCTTGGTCAGAGGTCTAAATGATCGCAGAAGCTGAGGCTCCAAAGTGTCCTGTGTGGGAGAGCTCGAGTTAGGATTCAACTAGCAAAGAAATACCCTTTCACCGGGTTTATAATTCGAGTAAAATCAATGATTTATCATTATACAATTCATTATGCGGTTTAATAGTTTTTTATTGCACTTAGTTTTAAAAGTGCTAAAAATAAATGACAAATTTCGATAGAAAAAGCTCGTTAAAAATTGATGAGTTTAGGAAAATATACTTTTTAAAAAGACATAGTAATGTCATAGAAAAGTCAAGCTAGTTAATTGTAAAAATTTATATGATAATAATAAGAATTATTTTTATTGTAACGATAATTTTTTGCGCATCATGCGCACCTGAGCAAACATGGCCAGCCGTTTTAAGGGAACAATCTCATATTTCTAAGCAAGGGAAAGTACCTGTCAGCTATAACTATATAAGCGGGATAGAGCATATCTATATTTTGTATCATCCTCAATTAAATAAAAGAGCGATGCTTCTTGGTGAATGGCATCAGGAAGAAGGAAGGTGCCCTAGGGGGATTTCTACGAGTATTAATGTGCTCGACTTTATTCAGAGGATTCCAAAGCAATCCGATAAATTTATCGACTTATTTTTAGAAGCAAGTCCCCCTTCCGAATGGGATTCATCAAGCTCACCGTTTGAGGGGTTGAAAGGGTGGGAAAATTATAAGGCGCTGCGGAGTTATTTAATTGAGGCTTCAGAGAAATGGAAAAGTTGGTAGAGCACTCCCCATAAAAGTCCTTTTAAAAATTTAAGAACGCACTGGACTGATTTGAGACAAGAAATATTAGATAGTGAAATCAAAGTTCAGGGCTCCATATCAGCCCTGGGTCATAATTATATTTTGGGTAAGAAACTTGATTTATCAAATGTATTTATTGAATTTGATTCAAATAAATTTTTTACCCCAAAGGGCTTAGTTGAATTTTCTTTAAGCTTTATGCAAAAGGGTAAAATTAGAAAACAATGGAGGAATCTTCCAGAGCACTTTTTGCATAATTTTTTAGAGCAGAGCGTAGCCTTATTACTAAGGGATTTCCCCATTAATATATGGGGAGGATTAAGCCAAGCGATTTATATAAAAGAGAAAAATAAAGTTATAGCAGATTTTAAAAATCCCGATGGGG
>JBPOIV010000111.1:0-4821 GCA_052034245.1 Myxococcota bacterium | reverse complement strand
TAAAAAAATGCGAACAAAAATACTCCTCGCGCTTTCTTTTAGCGCGCTTTGTGCTTCCGCCTTCCTTGATTCGATTTTTGTTGAGGCAAGAGATAAAACAGATGATGTTCGCACTGAAGGCGATGCTGCCGACGACAGTGCGATTTATATCAACAAAAAATCTCCTGGTAAAAGTCTCATTCTAGGTACAGATAAAAATTCGGGACTAAGCGTTTTTGATATTAAAGGAAATCGTCTACAAGAATTTCCGGATGGTGAACAAAATAATGTCGATATTCGCTATAACTTTCCCCTTGGCAACGAAAAAATTCCTTTAATTGCTACAGGAAATCGCACCACGAATACCATCGATTTTTACAAGGTTAATCAGGAAAATAATAGCGTCGAACGAGTCTCCGTAAAAGAGCATCCTGCTGGTTTAGAAATTTATGGATCTTGCTTTTATAAAAGTCCAAAAACAAAAAAATATTATTATTTTGTAAATAGTAAGGCCGGCGAGGTTGTGCAGTGGGAAGTACAAGGCGGCACAGATGCAAACATAATCTTGACGGAAGTTCGGCGCTTTTTAGTTGGTAGTCAAGTTGAAGGGTGTGTCGCAGATGATAATTATGAAGCCTTTTATATCGGAGAAGAAAAAGTTGGTATTTGGCGCTATCAAGCTGAGCCGAATAGTGGTGAAGAGCGCTATTTAATCGATGGTACGGATCCAGAAACAGGTCATTTGGTGGCGGATGTTGAAGGCCTTGCCCTTTATCGCATTGGCAAAAAACATGGCTACTTGGTTGCATCTAGCCAAGGGGAAAATGCTTTCACTATTTACCGAAGGGATAATGGTAATTATGTGGGAAAATTCGCGGTCACCTATCAGGGTATTCCGGTAGAGAATTGTGATGGTATTGAAATTGCCAGCAATTATTTAGGTTTTGGCTACCAAACTGGCATGGTGGTTGTGCAAGATGGAAACAAAACCCATTCGCGACAAAGCTTCAAAATGGTGCCTTGGCACAGTCTCGCCATTAAATTTTTCCCGCCTCTCGCTCAAGGCTTTAATGATCCCATCACGCAGCCTTAGAGATTGCAAGATTAAGGCTCTATGGCACACTTAAGCATGATCTTTTTTGAAAAAGGGTGATCATGCTGAAGTGTTGCCTATTTTTGCTAATGTTTTTAGCTTCTTGCCAAAAAAACAACTCCGATAGAGTTTCCGATTACAACTTTGAAGACCACTATTCTATTAGCCATACGATAGAAAAAGCGGAATTAAAAATCAAAGTTAGTTTACAAAAAGGGCTTCATGCCTATGCTAAGGGGGAACAGATCGGCCGCCCCATTGCGTTAGATATTGCGCCAGATGGGGGATGGCAGGCGATCGGAAATCCCACGCTTCCGACAGGGAAAAAAATAAACTTAAAAGGACTCGGAACGAGTGTGGTCTTAGAAGAATTTTTCGAAGTTATTCAAAAGCTTAAAATGGGAACAGACCCCGGAAAGGCTTTTTTTCATATGCAAGTTTGTACAGATACCCGCTGCGATCGCCCTCGAGTCCATGAAATAAATTTATAAATTGCGGATTAAATATGAGCCTTATCACAACGCGTGCACACATCCCTTTTCAGTTGGTCTCCGATTACCAACCGGCAGGCGATCAACCCCAAGCAATCGAAGCATTGGTCAAAGGAGTAAAAGACAAGAAAAGAGATCAAGTTTTATTGGGTGTAACAGGCTCAGGTAAAACCTTTAGCATGGCAAATGTCATCGCGCAGGTAAATCGTCCTACGCTCGTTTTGGCGCATAATAAAACCCTAGTCGGCCAACTTTACGAAGAATTCCGAAGCTTCTTTCCGAATAATGCCGTCGAATACTTTGTGAGCTATTACGATTATTATCAACCTGAAGCCTATGTTCCCTCTACCGACACATACATCGAAAAAGATAGTCAAATAAATGAAACTATCGATCGCATGCGCCACCGAGCAACAACTTCATTGCTTACACGAGATGATGTAATTATTGTTGCTTCCGTCAGCTGCATCTACGGTATCGGTAGCACCGAAAGCTATGAAAATATGACGGTTTACGTCGAGAAAAATCGGCAATTGCGGAGAGATTCTTTCCTAAGGCAATTAATTGAAAGTCAATACTTGCGAAACGATCTTGATTTTTCTCGAGGCACATTTCGCGTTAAAGGCGACATTGTTGAAGTGTTTCCACCGAGTGAGGAAGAATTGGCCGTTCGCATTGAATTTTTCGGAGACACCGTCGAGAAAATAAGCATGGTCGATCCACTACGCGGCAGAACTGCTCAAGTTTTGTCTTCGATAGTTATTTTCCCCGCAAGTCATTATGCGACGACAAAAGAAAAAATGCGCCTTGCTCTTGTATCTATTCGTGACGAGCTCGATTCAGAATTGATAAGATTAAAAAGAGAAGGAAAGCTTCTTGAAGCTCAACGTCTTGAGCAGCGAACTTTATTTGATCTCGAGATGCTTGAGACTATCGGAACGTGTAAAGGTATCGAAAATTATTCACGGCACTTGTCGGGAAGAAACGAAGGCGACCCTCCTCCTACTTTGATTGATTATTTTCCGAAAGAATTTTTACTTTTTGCTGATGAATCGCACCAGACTTTGCCGCAGATTCGGGGCATGTATCGAGGAGATCGTGCGCGTAAGGAAACACTGACTGAGCATGGATTTCGCTTGTATTCTGCCCTTGATAATCGCCCATTGCGTTTCGATGAATTCGATAATCTCATTAATCAGGTAATTTATGTTTCAGCGACACCGGGCGAATTTGAAATCAATCGCTCCCACGGAGAAATTGTTGAGCAAATAATTCGTCCTACTGGTCTTATAGATCCTGAAGTAGAAATTAGACCCGTATTAACACAAGTTGACGACGTTGTTCACGAAGCAAAAATTCGCGTTGAGAAAGGCGATAGAGTGCTTATCACCACGCTTACAAAAAGAATCGCTGAAGATCTTTGTGATTATCTCATTGATGTCGGCGTTAAGGCTCGTTATTTGCATGCCGATATCGATACTATTGAGCGCGCTGAAATTTTGCGAGCATTGAGGCTTGGGGAGTTTGATGTATTAGTCGGCATCAACCTTTTAAGAGAGGGTCTAGATTTACCAGAGGTAAGTCTCGTTGCTATTTTAGATGCCGATAAAGAAGGATTTTTGCGCTCAAGCACAGGACTTATTCAGACTATCGGAAGAGCTGCAAGAAATATCGACGGAAAGGCTATTCTCTATGCGGATAGAATGACAGATTCGATTAAGCTTGCTGTTGAAGAAACAAATCGAAGACGCAAAATACAACAGGAATTTAACGAGCAGAATAATATCACACCCACCTCGGCAAAAAGAGATATTTCGCGCCTCGATGCGGGCTATAGTGAAGAGAAAGAAGAAATTTTATCTTCGAATAAGCCGCTTAGTCCTGCAGATATTGAAAAACAAATTCTTAGTTTAAAAGGAAAAATGCGCATTAAAGCACAGAAGCTTGATTTCGAAGGTGCAGCTCTCGTTCGAGATGAAATTAGTCATTTGCGAAAGCTCTTGATCACCCTCGAAAATGGCGAGATCTGAGCTTGAGAGAGCGTTCAGGATCCGCTATTGGAGCAACAATACCCTTTCACAGGCATAAAGCATGAATACAAACGAAAATCATCATAAAGTAGTTATTATTGGTTCTGGCCCTGCAGGCTATACTGCGGCCCTCTACGCATCACGAGCGACGCTAAATCCGGTTGTATACAAAGGATCAGCACCAAATCTTCCCGGTGGGCAGCTTATGATGACCTCGGAAGTCGAGAACTTTCCAGGATTTCCTGAAGGTCTTTTAGGGCCTAGCCTCATGGAAAAATTTGAAGCCCAAGCAAAACGCTTTGGCTCAACTATGATCGAAAAAAACATCATCAAGGCTGATTTTTCAAAACGCCCTTTTCGGCTGACAACGGAAGATGGCGACGATGTTTATGCTGAAACAGTAATAATTGCCACCGGAGCAAATGCTAAATTACTCGGCATAGCAAAAGAAAAAGAACTCATGGCTATGGGTGCCGGAGTATCTGCCTGCGCAACCTGCGACGGTGCATTTTATAAAGATGTCGACGTGGCAGTCGTTGGCGGTGGAGATAGTGCAATGGAAGAAGCGATGTTTTTAACTCGCTATGCAAAATCCGTCAGCATAATCCACCGAAGCGAAAGCTTTAGGGCAAGCAAAATTATGGTTGAACGCTGTCAGAACAATCCAAAAATTAAATGGTTGTTAAATCAAGAAGTAGCAGAAATCCTAAGCGCAAAAGGCGGACCCTTAAACCGCGAAAGTCTTAAGGGAGTACGGCTTAAAAATACGCTTAATGGATCTTTCACGGATGTCGAGATTGAAGGTCTTTTTGTAGCCATAGGTCACCAACCAAACACCGCGCTCTTTAAAGATGTTCTCGAGCTCAACGAGAAAGGGTATATTGTTACTAAAGAGAGAAGTTCTAAAACTAACGTCCCTGGGGTTTTTGCATGTGGAGATGCCCAAGATAGCGTCTATAGACAGGCTATTACTGCTGCAGGAACAGGATGCATGGCCGCTATCGACGCTGAACGTTTTCTCGAGCATCACGGCCTCTAAAAAAGAAGACAGCTGAATAAGCTGTCTTCTTTCTACGAAAAATACTACTATTTACTGATTTTGGTCTATCAACTTATCAAGATAATTTTTATCTTCTTCCTTATATTCAATATTATCACTCTTTTCTTCTCTATTATTTCTACGTTTATCTGGGTAGGCATTTTGGTCATTATTTATCAAATCCGATAC
>JBPOIV010000224.1:0-4397 GCA_052034245.1 Myxococcota bacterium | reverse complement strand
TTTCTCTGGTTTTCCTCGCTTCTCTCGCATTGACGAGGACTCAAGGAGCTTTGGGTTTTTTTTTGTAACAAGTCAGTGACTGGCTCGTGAGCGGTCATTGACTGTCTAAAAACCGTCATTGTGAGGCCAGGTGCTGGCGGTGGCAATCCAAGGATTAGTTAGATACCTTTGGGGAATTGCTCTGGATTGCCACGCTTCGCTCGCAATGACGAGGAATCAAGGAGCTTTGGGATTTTTTTTGGCAACAAGGCAGGGGCTGGCTCGTGAGCGGGCATTGACTATCTAAAGACTGTCATTGTGAGGCCAGGTACTGGGCGGTGGCAATCCAAGGATTAGTTAGATAGCTTTGGGGAATTGCTCTGGATTGCCACGCTTCGCTCGCAATGACGGGTAATCAAGGAGCTTTGGGATTTTTTTTTGCAGCAAGGCAGGACTGCCTAAAGTTTTAGGGCTTCTTTTATGGAAGCTGCCAGCGATTCTTTAGCGCGATTGACTAATGGCGGTCCGTGAGCAGTGATGAGAATCGAAAAATTCAGGTCGCCGAGAGCTTTTATTTCTTCTTTGGAGGGCTGCATGGCATTAAGCCATGTGGCATCGATTTTTGCAGGGCCCACAGAGTCACTGCTCTTCATCATGGCGAAGGTTTCATCGCTAAAATAGGGATCTTTTTCTTGCCAATTTTTGATAGTGTCACAAGAAATTAAGATACCGCCGGATTTCTCGATCAACAACAATGCTTCTTTGAATTTTGTACTCTTAAAAGAGATAACTTTTGAAAAAGCAAATGGTGCTTCTTTGTCTAAATTATAATCGACTATCTCGCCACGACTAAATTCCATCTCGGGATAGGCCCAAAGTTTTGCACCATAAGTAGTTTGATAAAAAGCATCATCTCGTCCATGAAAAGCGCCAAGTCGAACGACGTTTTTTATACGGCCTAATTTTTCAAGTTTTTTTAGAGTGGCGTCGTTGAGACGAATAGAATTAACAAGGGTTAATTCTTGATTCTGCCGAATGATGCTCATCGTTCGACTTGCTTCGATGCTCGTACCATCATGCACGACGATATTTGTGCCATACACCACAAAGATATCGTCGACAACTGGCAGAATTTCGCTGTGAGCTAATGCGGGAGGAAGTGCTTCTTGCTTATGCATTGTTGGCTCAATTCTTTTAGGAAAACATCCCAAAGTACACAAAAGAAGTGCCAGGATAGATATACTTTGAGTTTTCATATTAATTCTCATTATTTTTGTGAGCGCAAAACAGCGAGCACATCGAGGGAAAAATTTTCTAAATCAGCCCGTAGTCTTTTAAGTTTGGTTTGAAAGACGTTGTAGGCCATGACGGCAGGGATAGCGGCAAAAAGTCCTAGAGCCGTAGCCAGCAATGCTTCTGCGATGCCGGGGGCTACCGTAGTGAGGTTGGCATTACCAGCTTCGCCGATTTGATGAAATGATGACATGATACCAACGACTGTGCCGAAAAGACCAATGAAGGGCGAAATCGCACCAATCGAAGCAAGAAAAGGAAGTTGGGCTTCAGCGCGTTTAAGTTCGCCACGACCAGAGCGTACGAGGGCTCTTTCAATGACTGAAAATGCTTCGTCTCTTTCTCTATTCCTTTGTTTTTGGCGTTCAAATTCATGGACACCATCTTTAAACACTTGAGCGCTCGGGCTTCCGGCATGCTCCTGCACCAATAAAAGATTTAGATCTTTGGTTTGCCAGAATTGGTCGATGAATTTGTCGTTATGCTGTAATAAGCCTTTTAAGGTGAGCCATTTGCTAAAAATTATTGCCCAAGAAAATACTGAGAAGGCAATCAAAATTGCCATTACAGCGAGACCAATGGGGCCGGCATGAGAAAACATCGAAGTTAGAGAAAACATCTTTTACCTCACAAACACATGAGTTTATTTTATTACAGCCTAGATCACTCTGCTAGAGCAACTTTTAGGATGCTTTTGCCTTAGCGTCAAAACTATTACAAATAGAACTCTTGCATAAATTTTTCATAATAAAAAACCCCAGTCTAAGACTGAGGCTTTTACAAGACAAAGACAAGCTTTATCGACCAGAGTAGTATTCGATAACGAATTGTTCAAGAACTTGAACTGGCACGTCTTCACGCGCTGGTTTCATGGTAATCTTTGCGGCTGCATTGGCTTCGTCGATATCGATGAAGCTTGGCAAAGCAAGATTGTTTGGATCTTTGCGGTTATTTTTGAGTTGCTCGCGCATTTTGCTTCCTTCATGGATGCTAATGACATCACCTACGCGCAGTGGGTAGGAAGGAATATCAACTCTTTTGCCGTTAACCGAGAAATGGCCATGGCTTGTCATTTGGCGAGAAGCACGAACGGTAGGTGCGAAGCCAGCTCTAAATACCGCGTTATCAAGACGGGATTCAAGGGCTTGCAACAAGTTGGTACCTGGATTTCCCTTAGCCGAAGAAGCTTTTGCTACGTAGCGACGGAATTGTTTTTCACTGATGCAATAGTGAAAACGCAATTTTTGTTTTTCGCGCAAACGAACAGCATAATCTGAAAGCTTTGCTCTGCGGGTTGGGCCGTGTTGACCTGGTGCATAAGGGCGACGCAGATCTCCTTCGGTACGCATTAGACCGGGGAGTTGGGTGCCAAGACGACGAATAATTTTAAGCCGGGGGCCACGATAACGAGCCATTATTACTCCTTGCTTTACCACTCTTTTTTTATAAAAGAGCTTTCCACATTGGGCAAAGCGAAAATGTTAGACCTTAAATGAAATAAAAGGCTGGTGCTGACTAGCCTTTTTTGACTAAAGGGTCAATGGCTAAGATGGCAGTTCTAAGCAAGATAAGCAAAAGCCCCAGTGAAGGTTTCGGATAGGTAGAATGGAGTTTTTAACACGTGCAGCAATAGTGCCTAAAGAGGGACAAGACGGGCTCTGGTTGCTCGATCTCGAAGATAAAAAAGCTCTTCCTTTTTTGGCTCTTAGCACCATAAAAATCGGCACCCTTATTTGTTTTGACGCCAAAGAGGTGCTTGGCCGAGGCTTAATAAGAACTGAAAGCTTTAGCAAATTGCTCTGTATTTCCACCTTAAAAAAATTATTAGCCAAAGACGATAAAAGCTTTCAATCACCCGTTTTTTCGAAGGCGGAAGAAGCCTTTTTGTGGTTGGACAAAGTGCTTTCCTGGTCTTTTTCAGCCATAAAATCCCGCAACATTCAAAACTTAGTCGATTTGGAATGTGCCTTGATCCCCGTTTTGGTCCGCATGGAACAAGTGGGCTTGCCCTTTCAAAAAGAACAGTGGCTCACAGAGCTTGGGCTGATTGAGGAAGAGCTTTTGCGGCTTAAAAAAGCAATAGAGCCTTATTTTATAAAAGAAGATGGATTTTTACTTTTTGGGCAGGAAAGCATCGATTTAGGGCAGGTCAGCCTAGTCAAAAAACGTTTGGAAGAGCTCGTGGGCCATAAAATTCCAGGTACTTCCTCATCGGTATTAAAAACGCTTGATCATGAAGCCGCACGCCTCCTGATGCGCTATCGCGAGCTAGAGCGCATGCTTTCGACCTATGGCGAGAATTTTTTGGCGAAGATCAAGAATGATCGTATTCACGCTACTTTTGTGGCTATAGCAAGCGCTTCAGGGCGAAGCACCTGCGTCAATCCTAACTTGCAGGCTTTGCCCAATGATCCGGCTTTTCAAGCCTGTATCAAAAGTAAAGCGCCTTATGGCCTTTTAAGTTTTGACTACGGCGGCTTTGAGCTTAGGATTTTAGCGGGCCTCTCTATGGATGAGGAGCTCTTAAAAATCTTTAACGATGATCGCGATATTCATAGCGTGGTTGCTGAAACACTGTTTAAGGTTGAAGTTTCGAGCGAAAAAAATGCGTATTTGCGGGCTCAAGCGAAGATTTTTAACTTTGGCATCATTTATGGCATGGGCGAAAAATCCTTAGCGCAGCAGCTTTCGCTTTCGCTCTTAGATGCCAGTAAACTCATGCACAATTATTTCAAACGTTTTTCAAAGCTAAGACAATTTTTGGAAGGGCTAGAGCAGCAAGCAAAAGAACGCGGCTTTGTGCAAACTTCACTAGGTCGTCGTGCGTATTTTTTAGATGGAAGCGATAAAGCCCACAACTTGCGGGTGGCCCGCAATATCCCTGTGCAAGGTACAGGAGCTGAGATAACGAAACTTGCTCTCTGCCGGGTGCATAAGAATTTTATTGAGCAGAACCTTGATGCAGCGATCGTCAATATGATTCATGATGAGATTGTCATTGAGTGCCATCAAGAACAGTGGGAAAAAGTGCGAGATGTTGTACTTTTTGAGATGCATGGCGCTTTTAATGCAGTGCTGCCTTCCATTAAGGCGGAAGTAAGTCTGAGTCTGCCCGCTAATTTTAC
>JBPOIV010000175.1:0-2616 GCA_052034245.1 Myxococcota bacterium | reverse complement strand
GATTGGCCCTAAATAATCGGTACTTGCATGGAGGTTGCTGCTTTTCGGTCGATTTTCGAGTGGTGAAATTGCATGAACCGAAAAAGAAAAAGTAAAAATAACATTATTTATCCATTATTTTTATATTAAATATATGACTATTATATAGTTCTAGTTGCTTTATACAATACGGTCTAAGCCAGTAATGATTGATTTTTATGTATGAGATTATTGAGATATATTAATCTCTTAGCTAGTATAAAGAGGAGCTTTGGTCTTAAATATAAGTGCAATTAATAGCATACAAGGCCCCGTCATAAAGACAGGGCTAATAGAGTGAAAACTCATTTTCACCTGAAAATCAACCTGCTTTAAGCGAGTTTTTCAACGCATACCCATAAAATGAGGTCATCGAAGTTAAGCTCTTCAGCATTATCAGGTTTTCTATCTGCCATAACAATCGAGATAGTTGACGCCAATAATTCGGAAGCAAGATAGCTTTGATGTTTGCTAAGAGCATCAATGAGTTCGCTATCATTTGAACTAAGAGCAAGTTTGATGCGGTCACTTACTTCGTAGCCTTTGTTTTTGCGCAGGCGTTGAAGAGAGCTTAGCGTCTCGCGCATTAAGCCTTCATATTTAAGGTCTTCATCGATTTCGGTGTCGAGGGCCACCGTGAGATGATCTTCACTCATGACTACAACGTCAGCCTTGGCTTCTCGCACAATCACCACATCATCGATGTTTAGATGATGACCATTGACGGAAATGATTTCGCCTTCTTCAAGCTTTCGGAGTTGCTCGCGGGATAAGGCCGTAATCGCTTTCGACATAGCTGCCATATCTTTTCCAACGCGCGGTCCGAGAGTTTTAAAATTCGGTTTGCAACTTAAGGTGCACAGTGAATCGTCTTCTTCCAAAAGCTCAAGTTGACGAACGTTAAGTTCCGACAATATTAAATCTTGATGGGAAGAAAGCGCATCAATAGCCTCGGGAGAGTGACTTACCACCGTGATTTTCAGCAAAGGTTGGCGAGTTTTAAGACGATATTTTTCTCGTAGTGCACGCCCCATGTTAACGACTTGACGCACAAGACGTACATCTTCTTCTAAGCGTTTATCGATCTTCGCATCGTCTGCTTTGGGAAAGTCGCATAGGTGAATACTGTCATGCTCTGCTTGATTAACGCCTGCTCCCACCACGAGATTTTGATAGATCATTTCACTCATGAAAGGCACAATGGGCGCTAATACCTTAGCGAATGTTGTAAGCACTTCGTAAAGTGTCGCGTAGGCAGAATATTTGTCATCTCTTTCTGCTGCATTTTCTGCATTTTTCCAAAAACGTCTCCGACTGCGACGGATGTACCAGTTCGTGAGATCGTCAATAAAAGAAAGCATCGGAGCGATGGTTTTATAAAGGTAATATCCGGTCATTTCCTCATTAATAGTGGCAATGAGCGATTGAAGTCGTGATAAAACCCACCGATCAATTTCAGGACGCGCGCTTATAGACGGCGCTTTATCCATATCGGTTTTTGGATTAAAAGCATCGAGATTAGCGTACTGAACGAAGAAGGACCATGAGTTATAAAGAGGCAAAAGCACGGAGCGCACTACATCTTTAACGCCTTGTTCATTAAACTGAAGCGGTTCGGCACGCACGACGGGAGAGCCAATAAGATAAGCCCGCAAAGCATCAGAGCCGTGGGCACGAATCACTTCTTCTGGGTCAGGATAATTTTTCTTCGACTTACTCATTTTTGAGCCATCCGAAGCAAGAACCATGCCATTAACGATGACATTCTTGAATGGAGGCGCATCGAAGAGGCCAGTGGAAATTACCAAGAGCGTGTAAAACCAGCCACGAGTTTGATCGAGGCCCTCAGCAATAAAGTCGGCGGGAAAAGAAGCTTTAAAGAAATCTTCATTTTCAAAAGGATAATGAATCTGCGAAACAGGCATAGAGCCTGATTCAAACCAACAATCAAAGACTTCGGAGATACGGTGCATATGAGCACCACAATTATCGCATTTGATTTCTAAATGATCGATAAAGTGGCTATGCAGATCGGAGATCTTTTGACCAGACTTTTGTTCGAGTTCCTCGGCCGAAGATAAACAAACTTTATGATCACATGCTTTGCATCGCCAAATCGGAATGGGAGTTCCCCAAAAACGATTCCGAGAAACCGACCACTCCGCTGCGTCTTTTAGCCAATGAGCAAAGCGTCGATGACCAACCGCTTCGGGCACCCAATGAATGGAAGCATTATGCAAACTCATGCGCTCTTTGATTTTTGGCACATCGATAAACCATACTGGCAGCGCCTTGTACATAAGTGGCGTATTAGAGCGCCAACAGAATGGATAGCTATGCATGATGGTGGAGCGATCAAATATTTTATTGTCATCCTTAAGATTTTTTAAAATTATTTTATCGGCGTCTTTGAAGCTAAGACCTGAAAGATTCGGCACCAAAGGCCCAAATTTTCCTTCTTCATCGATGGGATCAAAATGAGGGATACCCTCTTTTTTGCACGCTTCAAAATCTTCTGCACCAAAGGCTGGAGCCCTGTGCACCAAGCCTGTACCACTGTCGGTGGTAACGTGAGAAGAATCGATAACTTTGAAGCAT
>JBPOIV010000223.1:0-1926 GCA_052034245.1 Myxococcota bacterium | reverse complement strand
TTGTTATTTAAAAAATAGATAATTTGTTAAGTATATGCCGTCTATCTTTTTCTTTTGTGTTAATTGATAAAAAATATTCTAGCGAATAATCCCCACTAGGCAGAAAAAGGGCGACATTTTATCGTGCAACTCAAATAAGGTGGGAAAATGTCAAAAGCAAAGATACTGGTTGTCTGGTCTAATTATCATCAAGGTTTAGCAGAGCAGCAGCTTGAAAGCTGCGTTGAGCTCCTGGAAAAATCTATCTATGATTTCAAGGTCGAAACCGTTAAGGCTGGCACCTATGAATTGCCTTCTGTGATATATCATTATCATCGTCATGATCCCTACGATGCTTATATACCATTAAGTCTTTTATTGAAGGGTAAAACAGATCATTATGAGTTTATATGGGAGCATGTTAAAGAATGCTTTATTAAATTCACTATGGAAGGAGTGCTTATCGGCAATGGCATTATTTCAGCGCCGAGTATGGAAGTAATGATTTCACGAATTAAGAATAAAGAACGATCGCAAGAAGCATTTAATGCCGTGGATTATTTAATACAATTTAAGAAAGGTATTATGGATGCCTAAAATACTGATTGTTTCTTCCCGTGTTCATCAGGAACTTTCTGCTCTACAGCTTGAGCATTGCGTGAAATTAATTAAAAATTTTTCCTATGATTATGAGATAGAATATCTTTATGCAGGAAGTTATGAGATACCTTTTGTTGTTAATTTATACCAAGACTCAAAAGAAATAGATGCTTTTATTGCTCTAGGTTTAATTCTTAAAAAAGATCCTGATCATTATGACTATATAATGTCGCATATTAAATATTGTTTTAGTCATTTTGCTCTTCAGCGTGTAATCGTTGGCAATGGTATTATAAGCGGCATGAGCAGTGACGAGCTTGCGCAGAAAATTAATAGCGCAGACCCTTGTAGTAATGGCTACCAATCGGCTTTTAATGCTGTTCATGCTCTGCTGCAAATAAAAAAACAAAAAGATACTAAATAATCATTTTTTAGCGATTAATTTATTTATGTTTTATAAGAGTGATGTGCTTCATAATTTATAGGTCACAATATATGCGTACTGCTAATATATCTTTTAAGCTTAGTTTCTCTTCCGTTATTTTAGCAACTTTTATCGGTCTGGCTTTTTTAGCCATACTTGGTCTTTTGGCTTTGGCTTTTTATTTTAGCTTTGCGCCGGAAATGGACAGTTTATCGACTATTGGTGTGGTTTTTGCTTTGCTGGGAACGCTCATAGTGTTTTTGCTCTGCTTTTCTTTGGCAGGCTGGTGCGCAAGCTTTATTGCTCAGCAACATACGCGTACAGGGGCCATTGTTCACGGGCTTGGTTCATGGACTTTGTTGAGCTTGATTTTTTCGCTTTTTAGTTTTTTTGCGGTTCTTTCTTTTGTGGGCATTGAGAATTTTCGCTTTCCCACCATTTTAACCGATATCCAGGTGTTTAAAGCAAAAGCAGTAACGACGCTTTCTATTTCTCCCAGTTTTGAAAAACCCAATCAAGAAGAAAAGCCCGAGAAAAATTTAATGATATTTTTCCCGTGGGCAACTTTTGTAAGCATTCTTTTGGGTTTGCCCTTGAGTATATTCAGCGCTATCGCGGCTTCTCGAAGAAATTTAAATTTTGAGCGGTAGTAAAAAAGGGGCTCGCGATGCGAACCCCCCTGATTTCTAAAATGGTGCCGAAAGCCATTTCTCAAATGCTTCAAATTGAAAAGGCCTGCCTAAGAAATTTTCTACGAGTTCACTAGCATCCTTCGAGCCACCCGGCGCTAAAATCGTGTCGCGATAATGCCGAGCTATTTCTTGATTAAGCAAACCATATTCTTTGAAAGGGCTGAAAAGGTCTTTCGAGAGACTTAATGACCACATGTAAGTGTAATAAATAGCAGAATAGCCATCGAGATG
>JBPOIV010000013.1:0-8818 GCA_052034245.1 Myxococcota bacterium | reverse complement strand
ATCGTAAATGCTTGTCGTCCTGGGTATCGTAAATGCTTGTCGTCCTGGGTATCGTAAATGCTTGTCGTCCTGGGTATCGTAAATGCTTGTCGTCCTGGGTATCGTAAATACTTATCGTCCTCGATATCGCAAATACTTATCCGGTATCGTAAATATTTTGTCATCCTCGGGCTTGACCCGAGGATCCATCCAGTGGCAACACGAGTATGTGGAGAATATACCCGTGAAACAATACTTTATTTATATAATGAGTAATCAACCCAATGGTACGCTCTACATTGGCGTCACAGGCGATTTAGTAAAACGAGTTTATGAGCATAAACATGCCCTTCAGGATGGCTTCACTAGAAAATATAATTTGAAAAAATTGGTGTATTACGAAGAATCTTTAGACATGTATTCGGCTATCCAGCGCGAAAAAAACCTGAAACATTGGACCAGAGAGTGGAAAATAAACTTAATAGAAAGCAAAAATCCTTTATGGGCTGACCTCTGGTGTAAGATTTCGAGCTGATTATAGTGGATCCTCGGGTTACGCCCGAGGATGACAGTTTCCCAGCGCAAGAGAATGTTGGTTTCTATCAAGGCTTGGTGATTTCTACCCAAAAAGAATGCCGATTCTGGAATTAATAAAGATTTTTAGCCTGAAAAGCTCGATCCGCAGCCGCAAGTTTTACGGGCATTGGGGTTATTGAATTTGAAGCCGGCACCTTCCAAAGATTCTTGATAATCAATGGTGGTATTAGCCAAATAGCGCAAGCTAAACATATCTACTGCCACTTTTAAGCCATTGAATTGGCACCAAATATCGAGTGGTAGGGGCTTATCATCGATATCAAGATTGTATTGCAAGCCCGCACAGCCGCCGCCCTTGATGCTTACGCGCAAGAATAATTGAGCCTCTTCGCCTTCGGCTTTGGTGGCTCTTTCAGCCATATTTTGTGCTTTTTCGGTCAAGATGAGAGGAAAATCTGTATCAAGAACTTTTACTGGCTCAAGCTTCATTTTTGTATTAATCATTGTCTTCCTCATCAGGACTTATTTTGTCTTCGTTTTCTTCATTGTCATTTAGCACATATTTTTCGCTTAACCACTGGCCTAGGTCTATCATTTTGCAGCGCTTGGAACAAAACGGCCATATCTCATGCGGTATATCCTTGCGATTAAAGCTCTTTTTGCACTGAGCGCATTTAGCAGTGTCATTTTCTTTGGTCATTTCTTATTCCAAAAAGAGAAGAGAGTTGTAAATAATTTTTTTATAGCTCCAAGGCTTTTTCTATGCATGTCTAATAAGCAAAAGACAATCTACTTTTTTACTTTTTATTAAAAATTAATATGAGCAGTTCTTTATTGTTAGAGCTACTAAAATCCAGGTTTGCATCGTTAATAAATCACCGATAATCAAGTGATAAAAACCTTTATGTGAGCTCTTTGGTATTGATAAATAAAATGAAATCTGTTTATTGAACAGCCAATGAGTGGCACATATTTAAAGGCTAAATATGATGCAGTTATTTGACTTAAACTTCTTTTCACGGGTGTGAACAGGCATATAACTAAACACTCAATCACGGGGTAGCAAAAAATGTCAGAAAAAAGAAAGAGACGTTCGGCTGTGTCATTTAAAGATGTGCAAATAGCATATCTTTGTTCAGGAATTGCGCCGATAGAGCAAATGCATACGAGGCGCCAAGCATCGATTAATACTATTCGCCGCGCGCTCCATCATTTGAAATCTAATGGTTCTCCAGTAGATACGCTGGAAAAATGGTTCCAAGATAATTTTGGTGCTGGGGCACGCGGAAGAGCGGCTCCTCAGGCTGGCCAAGAAAGAGTGTACCGAGCTCAACAAATCAAAACCAGTGGTACTTTTTTGCGCTTGCCATTAACAGCGCTGGCCATTGGCAAAGGCGAAGTGGTGACGGTGAGATTTGAAAAAGACCGCATTGTTGTTAAAAAAGTATAGTAAATAAGAGACTTAAGGCGGGCTTTAGTAGCTAAAGATTATTAAGTCCGCGGGTCTTTTTACTGTGTCTGCTTCTAAAGAGTTATGTTGGCCATGGGCTAAGAGCCGAAAGGCTCTTTAAAAAAACTAAAAATATAAAAATCGATTGTCATCAAGGGTGCAAATTTTAAAAAATGCGCATGAGAGACAAGGCTCATGCGCAGGCAAAATCTGCCTCTAGAGTTTAGTAAACTCGTCCATCCCAAAACCGATCCTCGGCTTCTTGATCCGCTGAAAATAATCGCACTTCGACGATTTTTCCATTCACCACGCGCATAAGGTCATTGCCTTCCATAGCTATGGATATGCCAATGTAGTGGCAGCGATAGGCGGAAAAGGAGATATGGGCATTAACGTATTCTCCGTTAGTCATTATTGAATGCACCTTGTCAATTTTAAAAGTATTTTGACTAAGGCTCATAAACTGCTCGAAGAGTTTTCCCACTTCTTCTTTACCACTATAAGTTTTCGATAAAATATTTTGCCCGGGCTGAATCCATTGTATGTTGTCATCGAAAAGATCCATGAGTTCGACGAATTTTCCATTTTCTAAAAAGTAAAAATAGTCGTTAACTACTTCTTTCGGGCTTTTTGGCTGATTAGTCGCCTCAGCATGTAGGAAAGTGCTGGCCGAGAGTAGTAGTACTAAATAGCTTATAAGACGTGCGTTCATAATTCCCCCTTCGCATTAAAGCGTATAGTTTAAATAGCTAATTTTTATGAAAAGGAGTGCAATAACGATCCTATTCGTATGAATAGCAATTATTCATGACATGAATAATGGTTTTCACTGTTATGAAAAACACCATCGATATGAACTTATTGCTCTATCTCAACGTTTTACTGGAAGAGCAAAATATTAGTCGTGCGGCGAAGCGCCTATGCATAAGCCAGCCTGCACTTAGCAATGCACTTTCACGTATGCGAGAAGCATTTGGCGACGATATTTTGACGCGAAGTCAGGGAAATATGGTGCCGACGCCTTTTGCTACGCACATTCGTCTTGCGCTTAGGGAAGCTCTAGAAAAAATTGATAGTGAAGTTTTGCACAAAAGAGAGTTTGATCCGCGCACTGATAGTTATCAATTTAATCTTTCATTTTATGGCTATGAAGAAAGTGTGATTTTACCCGCACTGTGGCAAGAGCTTGAGCAGTTTCCAAAACTTGTTCTGAGCAATCGCGCCCCTAATCGTTTACAAATTTTCGATTCACTTCGCTTATTGCAAGTGCATTTCACTACGATGACAATGGAAAAAAGCTCAGCCGATTTTTGCACGCGACGGCTTTTGAGTGACGATTTTGTAGCCGTGACACATAAGGATTTTGCGCCCCCAATGCTCGATTCCAGCACTTATTTTAGTCACCATCATGTTATAGCAAGTCCGGTGGGGGAGCAAAGTATGGTCGATAATTTGATTGCGCCGCTTGGGCAATCACGTCGAGTAATAGCACGGCTTAGTGAATTCTCAAGCATCCCTATGATGCTGTGCGCTGATAAAAACGCTATTTCCACCATCCCAAAAAAACTCGCTGACATTTGGCTTCGGCACTTCCCATTACGGATTATGCCGCTGCCTTTCGCTATTGCGCCGCTTAAAGTTTTTCTTAGCTGGCATAAGAGCGCAGAAAATATCCCGGCATTAGATTGGTTTAAACAAAAGCTCATCGCGGTCGCAAAGAATATTTAATGGTCAAGACGACATAGTTCAGCTAAGTATAGAGCCAATTTATGTTTGCTTAAGGCATGATCGAATAATTTTTCAAGGGATTTATTTTTTCCCTGGACCGATGCGTGATGCGACAAATTTTTAAACCTGCACATCCGCTATTTTAAATTGCTCCGATTTTAAGAGGCCCGCGCTATACTTATGCGAGAATGATTGGTCGTGAGGTTGCTATGATTATTGGGTGCCCCAAAGAAATCAAGAATTTTGAAAATCGCGTCGCTTTGATACCTTCTTCTGTGAAAGCTCTTTGCAGTGATGGGGCCAAGGTTCTTATTGAAAGAGGTGCAGGGCTTGGCTCCTTTATAACCGATGCACAGTATCAGGAAGCCGGCGCTGAGATAGTTACGCGCGCTGAGGAAATTTGGCGACGAGCGGATATTGTCACCAAAGTTAAAGAACCATTGCCAGAAGAGTTTGCTTATTTTCGCGAAGGACAAATTTTATATACTTTTTTGCATCTTGCTGCCGAAGCAGAGCTGACGGATGCACTTCTGCAGAAAAAAGTAACAGGCATTGCTTACGAAACTATCGAAGAGAATGGCCATTTGCCGCTCTTAAAGCCCATGAGTGAAGTGGCCGGGCGCATGGCCGTGCAAGTTGGGGCATGGTGTCTTGAAAATCAGCATGGCGGCAAAGGTATTTTATTGGGCGGCGTGCCTGGGGTGCGTAAGGCGCGGGTGGTGATTTTAGGGGCCGGTGTTGTTGGTAAAAATGCCGCGAAAATAGCATTAGGTATGGGAGCCCAGGTGACGATTCTTGATATTTCATCATCGAGACTTGAAGAGATCGATGATTTATTTTTAGGTCAGGTGCAAACCATTCATTCGAGCGAGCACACAATTTGGAGTCAAATTGCGCGTGCGGATTTGGTGATTGGAGCAGTACTTTTGGCTGGTGCGCGCGCACCCCGACTTGTTAGCAAAGAAATGGTTAAAGAAATGGAAAATGGCTCCGTGCTCGTCGATGTCGCTGTCGATCAGGGCGGCTGCATTGAAACTGTAAAACGCACCATGCACGATAAACCAACTTATATCGTTGATGGCATTGTGCATTATGGCGTGGCTAATATGCCGGGTGCGGTGGCGACGACGTCGACCTATGCACTGTCGCAGGCGACCTTGCCTTATTTAAAAAAGATGGCTCGCGAAGGTGTTTATCAGGCAGCAAAAAATAATCTTTCTTTACTGAAAGGTATTAATACACTAAATGGCTTTGTGACCCAGCGCGGTGTGGCTGAAGCTTGCGCTCGTGAATATCACGATCCCTTGAAATTAATGTAGAGAGAATCATGAAAGAGCTGTATTTCCCTGAGGAAGTAATTGATGCGTATGACAATCTTGGTAGGCCAAAGAGTGTATGCGCTATCGAAAAAGGTCTCATCAATAAGACTTTTTTAGTGAGTACTGACAAAGGGAATTATATACTTCAAGAACTATCGCCGATTTTTCCTGAAGATATTCACTACGATAGTGAAGCCGTATGTCGTAAGCTTGCTCAGGCCGATATTCTTGCTCCCACAATTTTACGCAATCGCTTTGGTGATTTATTTTATCGCCATGATGGTCGGGTATTTAGGGCTTTAATATATATTCCTAGCGAAAGTTTTCATGCGATTTCTTCGTCTTCAATGGCTTATGAAGCAGGCCGCGTGCTCGGGCAATTTCACTATGCTCTCAAAGATTTTTCTTATACTTATCGTTCAACCAGGCGGCATAAGGGAGATTATCCCTTTCATGTGGAAAATCTAAAAAATGCTTTAGATATGCATCGTGCCCATGATTTTTATGAGCAAGCCAATAGCTTTGCTGAGAAGATGATGGGGCACATGCAGGGCTTTCTAAATCTTCGTTCAACCCCTCGCCATGCTCATGGTGACCCAAAAATATCCAACATTCTATTTGCCGAGGGCAAAGGAATTTGTTTGATCGATTTTGATACCTTAGGCTCTTCGGGATGGTCTTTAGAAATGGCTGATGCGCTGCGTTCGTGGGCAAATCCTAAAGCCGAAGATATTCTTGATGCGAATGTTGATTTAGCTATCAGCGAAGAAGCTTTGAAGGGTTATGCCATGATAATGCACGGGCAATGGCTTGATATTGAGAAAGAGGAATTAATTTCTCATACCCAAGCAGTGAGCTTATGCCTCGCTATTCGCTATTTAACCGATGTTTTGAATGAGAATTATTTTGCCTTTGATAAAACTCGGTTTGCGCGTGCGGCTGAGCATCATTGGCTGCGAGCCGAGGCCATGTATAATTTATTTTTAGATTTTGCGCGCAAAAAGCATCTTTTAAAAGATATGGTTGAGTCTTTGCTCTGATAAACCCCAATAGACATCGTAGTTTCGTTTGTTTTTAGTAGTGTAATGGAACTTTTAGCGAGCAATGACGACGAAGAATTATTAAATCTGCCGCCCAAGAAATATCGAGTTGGCATGCTGGCAAAGCATCTTTTTCTTTTATTTTTAGGCGTAGGAACGATTTTTTATTTCTACATGATAGTAAATCGACGGCTTTCTCAAGAGCGCTATCTGATTGAAAATGAAATGGCGGCCATTAAGCTGAACCAAACGATGGCGCCTTTCCTTCTCATGATGGATCCTACCAACGGCAAAGAAATTGCTTTGAGTCAATTTAAAGGCCAATGGGTGCTTCTCAATCTATGGGCAACGTGGTGCCCTTCGTGCCAAGCTGAAATGCCGAGCCTTGATGCACTTGAAAAAAAAATGGGACATAAATTAACTATCATTGCCCTCTCGGTCGATGACAAGATCGATCCTATTATTAACTATGTTTCTACTAATAAACCAAGTTTTAAAATATATTATGATTTTACCAAAGTTGTTCCGGCTTCGTTTTCTGTTGCGAAATATCCAGAAACTTTTTTAATTTCTCCAGAAGGAAAAATGGTGGCTCAATTTAGCGGCCCGCGAGATTGGTCAAGTGAGGCTTCACTAAGCTATTTTATGAAATTTTTAGAAGCAAAATAGAAATAAAAGAGGCAAAGGGAGGATCATGAAAAATTTATTTTTTATTCTAATGTTCTTTTTGCTATTGGGATTTTTAGGATGGAATTTATTGTGCGGTTATAGCTTCAGAGGGGTGAAGCGAGAATTTCCTCCTTCTAAAAATTTCCCTTCGCTAAAGACTGAATAGATCATCATACTTTATTATTTTTCCACATTTAGAATTACGCTGTGAAGAGCGTAAATCGCTCCAAAGTGCCTATTAAAGATATATATCAAAAGCACTATAGGAGCGATTATGACAGTAATTTCTAATACAATGGTGAAGATTCCTGAGAGAAATCTGCGATTACCCTCTCCAACAACATTCATTCCTTCCGAGAAAAATCAATCGGTGGATAGTTTTGATGCTCGAACATCACTATATTGTGTGCCATCTAGCCAGGCGCATCCCGTAGAAGAACAATTTATCGCTGACTTAAATTTGTCGAGTTATGGCATGATCGCCAAAGAATTCATGGATAATTACATGAATAGCGACAATAAGAATTTTTCGGCTCTCAATGGTATCTTGATCAAACCCACGCCTGAAGAGCTGATGACGCGTCGCATGAAACTTGCGGCCTATAATCCTAAACAATTGAAACTGGAAAAATGGCATAAAGAAAACGCCTATAAATTTGCGGAAGAATTATTAGAGGCAGACGAGAAAACCCGCATTCGTCATAAAAAAAGAGAGGAGGAGGGCTTAGGTTTTGGTGGGCACATGAGCGAAGTGAATCTCAAAGGCAAAGAAATCGGTCAATTCGCTAAAAATAATTTGACCATACGTGGCAACATGGTGAAGTTGAACAACGCCATGTGCGGAAAATCCATTTATGAATTGGTACCGCTTTATGCAAAACGAAAAGGCGCAAAGATTGCCATTAAAATGACTGAGCTTGGCTTAAATGGCATTCTCACCTTAACAGGCCATGCCCTGTTGCCTTTCACTTTAGGTGTCTCGAAAATAATAACCGACCAATTAAGTACCGGCGTTACCCTTAGTGGCGAAGCAATTACGGGTAAAGCTCTAGGTGCTACCAATAAAAAGATTGCCACGCACGCAGCCCTGCGTGGCGTGCAGCTTGAAATTCCCAATGTTCTTCCTGGTGGAACGCTCATTCAAATATATGAGATGGGGATGGATATGGGCGGCAGTTTGACGATCGCTGCGGGAAGCATTGCGGATATTGTTTTGCGTAATACGAGCAAACGCTATGCTTCGATGATTAGCGACATTGATCTTGGCGATGAGAAAGTGCTGGAGCAGATGAATCAGCGTATTGATTATCTGGCACAGTTTTTAATTCCTTATGGCCAATATCTTTTATTGAAGACAAAAAATCCTGAAACACGACAAAAACTTTTATATATTATTAAGGAAGAAATGAAAGTTTTACGTGACCTAGAAAGAACCAAAACTAAGACGCTTAATTTTTACTTGATGGCTCTATTGGCGGAGCGAATCCCAGCTGATCGTCAAGCAGGAGTCGAAGAAGCCTGTCGCATGGCGGTGCCCGATACGCGAAAAAATTCTCACCACATGGTGAGAAGATCCTTGGCAACCTTGCTCCGTGAGCGGCCATTGAACGTCTAAAACCGTCGAGGCCAGGTGCTGGCCGTGGCAATCCAAGGATTAGTTAGATAGCTTTGGGGAATTGCTCTGGATTGCCACGCTTCGCTCGCAATGACGAGGAATCAAGGAGCTTTGGGATTTTTTTTGTAACAAGGCATTGACTGGCTCGTGAGCGGGCATTGACTATCTAAAAACCGTCATTGCGAGGCCAGGTACTGGGCGGTGGCAATCCAAGGATTAGTTGGATACCTTTGGGGAATTGCTCTGGATTGCCACGCTTCGCTCGCAATGACGAGAAATCAGAGGGCTCGGTTTTTTTGGCAACAAGACAGGGACTGGCTCGTGAGCGGCCATTTAACGTCTAAAAACCGTCATTGCGAGGCCAGGTACTGGGCGGTGGCAATCCAAGGATTAGTTAGATAGCTTTGGGGAATTGCTCTGGATTGCCACGCTTCGCTCGCAATGACGAGGAATCAAGGAGCTTTGGGATTTTTTTTGTAAC
>JBPOIV010000221.1:0-11241 GCA_052034245.1 Myxococcota bacterium | reverse complement strand
ATTCATAATGCCCTACAAATTTTGGGGCTTTCTGCGCCAGATTATATGGAGCTTGCGGAGCCTGAGGCTGGGGTCTAAAAATTTATGTCAAAACATCATGCACACATTCGTAATTTCTCCATCATTGCTCATATCGATCATGGCAAAAGCACGCTGGCCGATAGAATTTTGGAGCACACCGGAGCGCTCGCCGCACGGGAGATGAAAGAGCAATTTTTAGATAAGATGGAGCTTGAGCGCGAGCGGGGCATTACCATCAAATCTCAAGCTGTGCGGCTTAATTATCTCGCCAAGGATGGCAAAACTTATATTTTTAATCTTATCGATACGCCCGGTCACGTTGACTTTGGCTACGAGGTGAGTCGCTCTTTGCGTGCCTGTGAGGGTGTGCTCTTGGTGGTGGATGCGAGCCAGGGGGTCGAAGCACAGACTTTGGCCAATGTGTATTTGGCTCTTGAGCATGACCTCGCCATTATCCCCGTCATCAATAAGATCGATTTACCAAGCGCCGATCCGAATCGTGCAAAAGATGAAATAGAAGATGTTATTGGCATTGATGCCTCGGAATCAGTGCTTGCCTCGGGTAAAACCGGTCTTGGCATTGACGACGTGCTCGAAGCTATCGTTGCGCGCATTCCGCCGCCAGAGAATCGCGATGCCGAGCCTTTGAGCGCTTTGGTTTTTGATTCGTGGTTTGATAATTTTCGTGGTGTGGTCGTGCTTGTGCGGGTAATCTCTGGAACTTTGCGTCCGGGAATGGCTATTAAACTCATGCACAACCAAAAAACTTTTAACGTGATTGAGCTTGGGGTTTTTAACCCGCATCCGCAAAAAATCGCTGAACTTAAGTCGGGTGATGTAGGCTTCATTATTGCCAACATCAAAGTTGTGACCGATGCCAAAGTTGGTGAGACGATCACGACGGTAGAAAATGGATGCCTCGAGCCATTGCCAGGTTTTAAAGACGCCAAGCCCATGGTTTTTGCAGGCATTTTTCCTATCGATAGCGTCGAGTATGAAGACTTGCGTGATGCCCTTTATAAGCTTGTGCTCAATGATGCAGCTTTAACTTTTGAGCCTGAATCTTCGCAGGCCTTGGGTTTTGGTTTTCGCTGTGGATTTTTGGGGCTTTTGCACATGGAAATTGTGCAAGAAAGACTCGAGCGTGAATTCAATCTCACCCTCATCACCACCGCGCCTACCGTGATTTACGAGGCCTATTTACGCTCTGGCGAGCATCTTCGCATCGATAATCCAGCGAAAATGCCTGATCCTACACGCATTGAACGCTTGGAAGAGCCCTACATTAAGGCGAGCATCCATACGCCGAATGAGTATGTAGGCGCGCTCATGACGCTCTGCATCGATCGTCGAGGCGAGCAGATCGCGCTCAACTACGTGAGCGATCGACATGTGGTAATCGAATATCTTTTGCCCATGGCTGAAGTGGTGATGGACTTTTTTGACAAGCTCAAAACTATTTCTCGAGGCTATGCAAGTCTTGACTATGTCTTTGATTCATATCGCGAATCAAAGCTGGTTAAGGTCGATGTTTTGCTCAATGGCGATCCGGTGGATGCTCTTTCGATAATTGTCCATCGCGATACTGCTCAGCGGCGCGGAAGAACTTTGTGCGAAAAGATGAAAGAAATTATCCCTCGCCAACAGTTTCAAGTGGCGATTCAGGCTGCCATAGGTGGGAAGATCATTGCCCGCGAGACGGTTTCGGCTTTGCGTAAAGATGTGACCGCGAAATGTTATGGTGGCGATATTACTCGAAAGCGAAAATTGTTGGAAAAACAAAAAGCGGGTAAAAAGAGAATGCGCCAAATTGGGCGAGTAGAAGTTCCTCAAGAGGCCTTTTTGACAGTATTAAAAATTGATTAAGGCGAAGGTATAAAATGTTTAAAAAACTCACGAAGGGTAAGGTTGTAGCAGGGATCATTGCCACGGCTATTGCAGGATTTTTTTGGAATGTATTTTTTCCGCCCGGTGGTTCAGGCGCGAATATTCTTTTGGGTGTATTCGTCGCGATCTTTTTTATCTACTATTTCGCAGGTTATGTCGGTCGGCTCATTGATCAAGAAATTTTCCCCGGCGGATCAAAGAAAAGAGCGCGGCTTTATCGTGCTTTGGAAAGCTTTGTTGAGGAATCTGGCACCCATATCGCCAATATCAAAAAAAGTGCCTCTAAGAGAAAAAAGATTGGCCAAAAAGCTATCGATGATTTGGAACAAAGTCTGCTGCATGCCGTGATGGTGCTCAACAAAGTGCGGGAGCAGTGGAGCAATCAGGCGTTGTGCGCTGAGCATGAGCTGTCTTTGGAGGAAGCCCATCAAAGACTTGAGAGAACCAGCCGTGCCGTGTTTTCATTGGACCGCAACTGGCGCTTTTTATACGGTATGCCATCGCTATTTTTTGCGCTTTTTTGTGCGCTTTTATTGCGTGAATTTGTGATTGAGCCCTATCAAATTCCTTCAGGCTCTATGATTCCGTCCTTGCTCGTCGGTGATCATCTCTTTGTTTCTAAGTTTTATTACGGCCTATCGAAGCCTTTTAGTGATAATCCTGATTTTATCCTGCAATGGCGCAAGCCCAAGCCCGGTGATGTGGTGGTATTTAAGGCTCCAGATTATGTTGGGCGGCATGCGGGCCAAGCGTGGATCAAGCGCGTCATTGCCACTGAAGGGCAGACGGTGCGGGTTTTAGGCAATGTCGTTTATGTCGATGGTCAACCATACACTCATATCACTCCCTTTGAGCCTGTAAGTTATATGGATTATTTTGGTTTTGGGGGCCCTGAAGGCGGCGTCTGGCGCCAACAAACGGCCCTTCGCGCCACTGAAAAAATTGGCGATGTTGAGCATCCCATCCATGTAATGCGCCATGCTCCTTCGATAAATCTTGGGCCCATATGGCCGGTTCCTTCGAGTCTCAATATGCCGGGTCTTGAATGCAGTATGGAGTCTTGTCGCGTAAAGCCGGGGCATATTTTTGTGATGGGTGATAATCGCGGTAACTCAGCTGACAGCCGTGTGTGGGGCGCTCTGCCTGTGGCCCGTGTGAAAGGCAAGGCTAGCTTCGTGTGGATGAGCGTCGATGGATCTGAGCAATCAGTGAAGCTTGGGCCTTTTAATTTGCCTAAGTTTCGTTTTGAACGCTGGTTTACGGGTATTCATTAAGGCGGTCGCTCTTTCGCACTTACTTTTTACAAATACAAAAAAAGCTCCCTCATTTTGAAGGAGCTTTTTTTTGCTGGAACTTTTTAGTTGCAGCGTTTCCATTGCAGATTAAAGATCAAACCAGCTCTCACATCCGCGCTATCCACGGTAGCTAAAGCTTGTTGACGTTGGGTGTTGGTACGTACGAGCATGCCTGTGTTAGCACGTAAAATAACGCTTTGACCACAGTTTGACCAACTTACTGCTGAGGCAGCAATGGCGTTACGAATGAGATATTCTTCTTCAAGGCGGCCGTTAAATTGTCGTTCATAATCAGGACCCCGTGTTCCAGCAAAGAAATATTCTACATTGAACTTAGAGTAGGCGCCGTATGGCAAACTGTTGAAACCACGATAGTCAATTTGGAAAATAGATACGCTATATCCTTGTGGAATATGCACAGGCACGGCGATATTACAGGTTTTTCGATCAAGTTGTTTACCGGTATTGCCGCCGGCTTCAACCACAAATTCGTCAAACAGAATACTTAAGGATTTAGCATCATCCGCAAGTGCCACCGCCGCGCTTCCAGCAGGACATCCTGTACCGCCGTATTCTGGGCTCCCCAGGCGCACATCATCTTCCCAACCCGCATTAAGTGATAAAGTTGCTATGGACATCAAGGCAAATACTAATTTTTTCATGACTTTCCCTCATGCGCCATACTTCTCGTGCGTACGTGGCGCATAAGGCAAGGTGCAAAAAGCGTGCCAATTGGAGGGAAGTAAAAAGTTAGGAGCAAATAATCTGTTTGCCAAAATGTTTATAAATTCTCATGCCCGCGGCATTCGTCTCTGCTGTAATGGCCATCTTCTACGAAAATCCTTCTTGGTGAGGCATCTTGTCATCCTTGGTGAATGCATTTTGTCATCCTCGGTGAATGCATTTTGTCATCCTTGGTGAATGCATTTTGTCATCCTCGGTGAATGCATCTTGTCATCCTCGGGCTTGACCCGAGGATCTACATAGCGGCAATGGAGATGGGTTTTGATTGGAAATTTTAGTAGGGATCCTCGGGTCAAGCCCGAGGATGACAACTATTTTGCGAGGTAAATAATAAGCTGTGGGATGACATCTTGGTTTGGCGCTTGGTCGCCAACAAGGATCCTTCCGTAGGAAGCATGACCTTTCTGTCATAGAAAATTGAAGTGGATGTCATAGGATCACTTTTAAAAAAGCTCTTAATCCAAATATCGAATTATTTACTGTCAGCATGGGATTTTATTGTAATGATTATATTTGAAAAAAGAAATTTTTTCACCGATATTTTTTTATGCGAAACACTCTAGCAGAAATACTAGATAGCTTTCTATGCACTAAAGTTGGAACAATAAAAATTAAATTAAGATTTGTATGATTTTGTAGAGTGAATCTAGGAGAGGCATCTGTTAGATCATCGATACTCCACTCCACCAGTTTATTTTGATATTTTTATCCATTATTGATCCAACTATTAGCTCGGAATGGTGCCTATCTTCCCTAAGCGTGGATGCCCGAGTGAACTTCAAGACTGAAGATGGCGTTTTCAATGAAAGCTGGGCTAGCACAATCTATGATACAGAAAGCATGGGTGGTGGCCAAATTTTGCGCCAGGCGAGGAGACAAAAAATAGACATAAGTTTGCCTCTGGATGAAATTCAAGGAATTCCCTATAAGGATGCAGCGCTCGTTGGTGCAAACAATTAATATATTAATTAATTTTAATGCAAAACATGGCATGCGAGCGAATGTTTTTGGTTGGGCAGTGGCCGAGCACGAAGGCGTTACTAACTATGTTTATCTTGAAGGTGGCCGTACGAATAATTTCTTTGCACCATTGGGTATGAAGCCTGGAGAAGAACCAGATCTGACTATTCCTGGAAAACTATAAATACTAAATTTTTTGTGCCAACCGCCTCATAAGAAGCGGTTGGCAGGAGCTACTTTCAAACTTAGTCAATTATCACATTGGCCCAGCGTTTTTTGCCGGCGCGAACGGTGTGAGTTCCTTTGCTTAAAACATAAGCAATATCGTCGATGCGTATGCCATCGACGCTTATTGCGCCTGCGCGAAGGAGACGCTTAGCTTCGCTGTTGGAAGGCGCAAGTTCAGCTTCCACAAGAGCATTGAGCAAAGGATAATCGGCGCCGCCAAATTTGAAGGTGGGGGCATTATCAGGGATTTCATTGCGGTTTCCTGAGCCAAAAAGACTTTCAAATTGAGCCTTTGCTTCTTCGGCCTTCGCTTCACCGTGAAAACGGCCCACCAATTCCATGGCGAGTATAATTTTTGCTTCTTTAGGATGACCCTTTTTGAGTGCCGCAATTTCTTCATTGCTCTTTAATGACAAAAGCTCGAAATAGCGCCACATGAGCGCATCGCAGATACTCATGAGTTTGCCAAATTGTGAATGAGCATCTTCTTCTACGCCAACGTAATTATTGTAGGATTTTGACATTTTGGCGCCGACAATTTTCCCATTCTCTTCCCGTGCTTCAATTCCTTCAAGAAGGGGGACCGTAAGAATGCATTGCGGCTCAAGGCCAAACTGCCGCATTAAATCGCGGCCTACCAAAAGATTAAAAAGTTGATCGCTCCCGCCAAGCTCCACGTCAGCTTTTAGGGCGACAGAATCATAGCCCTGAACGAGAGGGTAGAGGAGCTCATGCATTGAAATAGGCTTGCCGCTTTCAAGACGCGTTTTAAAGTCTTCCCGCTCAATCATTCTGGCGACAGAGTATTTGCTTGCTAATTTTATAACGTCATCGAAATTAAAAGGGGCAAGCCATTTAGAGTTATATTCTACTAAGGTTTTTTTCTCGTCGAGAATCTTAAAAACTTGGCGTTTGTAGGTGCTGGCATTGGCGATAATTTCATCGTCTGTAAGCGGCGGCCGGGTGGTATTGCGGCCCGTCGGATCACCAATGCGCGAGGTGAAATCACCAATGAGAAAAATTACTTGGTGTCCCAAATCTTGAAATTGACGCATTTTAGTCAAAAGAACACTGTGTCCTAAATGAAGATCGGGAGCGGTAGGATCAAAGCCCGCTTTAATGCGAAGTGGTGTGCGTTTTTCTTTGCTTTTGCTTAGCTTTTTCAAAAGGTCATCTTCGACCTCGATATGAACGCAGCCACGTTTTAGAATAGTGAGTTGTTCTTTCGCATCAATAAAATCAGGCATCATTTACTCGCATTGGCTGTAATAATTTCATCTGGCGTTAAGATTAGGTCAACTGTGACATCATGCTCTTCGCAGGGCACCAAAGCTACCACTTGTTCAGGTAACGCTATGCCCATGAGAATAGGTCGTCTTTTTTGGAGGAAAAGTGGGGATAAAAGTCGATCGTAATAGCCACCGCCCCGCCCCAAACGACGACCTGCTCGGTCAAAGGCTCGCCCTGGGACCAAAACCAGATCCATTTCGGAAACCAAGGCCGCGTTTAAAAGACTCAAAACTTTCTCAGCTTGAGCCTTCTTTGAACTATTTTCTGCATAAAAACGCTCTATGCCACGTTGCTCAAAAAGTTCATCAATGGGGCTTAGATCGATTTCATCTTTCATAGAGTGAAAGAGTGCAACTTTTTTGATGGCCTTTTGGTTTTTAAGCCAGTTGGCAAAAAGCTGCGCGGCCATTTCACCTTCATGCCTCAGCTCTAAGTGATCATGGCAGGCCATGACCTGGGCTATTTCTCGGCGCAGGGATTTTTTCAGAGCCTTGGCATCATTCATGAGGCGGCGCTATAGCATCTAGAGATGATCTGAGGAAGTGTTTTCCTCTTCAGATTCAGATTTTAGTTTTAAATCACTTAGAGCTGTTTCTACATCCGAGAGCGCCAGCGTAGCTTTTTTGCGAATACTATCTCTCAGTTCAAAAAGTTCATCTTCTTTTTGTTTCAACATATCGGCAAGCTTCAAGGCGATGAGTAAGACGCTTTGATGTGTTGAAATAGTACGCGAACTTTTTCGTATATCCTCGATTTGCTCGGCGACGAAATTAGCAAGCTTTTGAAGATATTGTTCGCTGCGATTAGATTTTAGCGCGAGGCGTTGGCCCAAGAGCACAACTTCAACCTTCTTTTTCTCATCTTCTTTAAAAATACTTGTATCCATTTATATCCCTAAAAAATAACTATGGTGCTCGTAGCCTTTATTTTTAAAAATAACAACGACGCACTTTTCTTCGCTTACTCAGTGTAGCAATAACATTTTATACTAATGCAAAAAAACATGAAAAATCTTGTCCTCATGAGAGTGTTGTCACCGATAAAAATAATGCTCTCTCGGGACTCATGGCCCATAATTCTAATTATGGTAACCAATTATCAACCGATTGATGTTTTCGCTTTCAATTCGAGGCTTCCTTGGGAAGTAGTGGCAGACAGGCCTTATTAAATACGAGAAAAATATATGTTGAAGAAACTAGCCAGTTTTGTGGCCACAATAATTTTCGCCAGTTGTAGCCATGTTGTTAATCATAAAAGCGCCCCGCGATCACAAACGCATTGCTCGGCAACTGGGTTAAACGTGAGCGGGATTAGTCTAAATATCGAAATCCTAAACACCCATACTTCCCAATCGGCCTTGAAGAAAACTCTTGAATTTCCCTATTTCGCAAAGGATCGTTCTTATTGGCCGCCAAAAATATCAAGAGATGTTTTGTTATGGAAAGACGATCTTGTCGTGGCCGCTGAAATAATGCGACATGAATCGGAAGACTTTTTTTTCCTAGAACTAATAAGCTTGGCAAAGACTAAGGGTGAAATCTCGCACACTTCTACAGCCAGTCTTATGCTTTCGCCATGTAATGACGCTGAAATGAGCATAAGTGGGCCCGAAGGGCAAATGACGCTCAAAGCTCGACTGGAATTGATTGGCGCACCAGTACCGCAATGACCTGAAATTAGTGGCCGACACCAAACTCGTTCAATTTTCTTTTGGAATAAAGGGCAAGTAAATGCTTATTTGGTGTTGGAAGACTTTTTTACCAACAGAGAACATATGAAAAATTGGATCGTAGTTTTTCTTCTTGCCGTCGTCTATGGTCATCTCGCCAACGCTATCACCGTCCATTATGCGTGTAGCAATGCGACAAGCTCCATGACATTAACGCTCGTTTTGCAACCTAACGGTTCCCTCGACCAAGAAAAATCTGCTCTTAAAGTCAAGGGTCTCACCAAATCCAATATTGAAGACACTAAATTCAAGATTACTTCCACTTCCGATAGCCACAGCCTTGTGGGACATATCGACGATGATTCGACTTATGTGGCCATCTTTTGGTTCGTCCACTCCAAACAAGGTCGTTACGAAGCACAATTTTCGTCATTCGCAGTGGACGGAACTAAATCTTTTGAGGAGGATTTTCACTGCGAAATTACTCCCAGTTAGGGTGAGGCACTGCTGGATTAGACTTGCTTAATGCCTGGTGCAGGCGCCTCTTTTGTGAGGCACTGCAGGGAAGTAAAGTGTTTGGTGAGGGAATGTCGAGGTGCGCTCCACCGCGCCCAGCATGTTGGCTAGCCCCCAATGTAGCACCTGATCTTGGATGTGGATCGGCGTTTCGTGCAGGATACGCCCACCGTTTTACCGCTTAGTTACAATTTGCTAAGAGCATGATTTTGGCACCCGTTGCCGCTTAAAACGCTTGAACTATGGTTTTATGCGATATTGTAAACCCATAACTTAGATTATGTTAACTTTTTATTAGGCAGCCAATGATAATCGCAAGGAGGGGAGTCGATAGCATTCATGCAGAGCAGAGATAGCTAAGCAAAGTGAAAAGTCTCGACGTGTGAATTCACTGCAGGAAAAATTCCTTGGTGCTTTGTTCGCTTGCCAATTAAAAAGCTTCTCCGCACTTGCTCGCTTCGCATGAAAGATTTCTTCGTGCGTAAAAGCTTTGAACAACGATGTGCCTCACTCATACTTGCCACGTCGCTAAAGTTAGCGATGCGTGTTCTTCAAAGGTTTTTGATTTCTCACTACACACTTTTGTTTTTCCTTCGTATCTGCAATGCAAAGCCCATCTGCTTGATGGAGTTCATGCCCATGCTGCGACAAATGGTACTTATTTTATTTTTAATGTCCTCGTCGATTCCGCAGAATTGTTATGCAGAAAATGCAGCAATGCGGCCACTTTTTTTTGCCAAGACTGTAATCCACGGGGCGATCCTTGGTTGCTGTGCGAACAGTGTTATCGTTCATTCCACAAAACTCTCCCTACGAGAAAACACGTACTCTTAAGCGCTAACGAATATGGCAGGCGATCTCTTTTGCGAGAGGTTCCAACTACGGAAAAGCTGCGCAAGACCTATGAGACAAATTTGTTTATCGGCCGTCATGAGGGCTCTGAGGAATTGATTTTCGGCCCAGGTTTTGAGCAGTTAAGAACTTCGAATGATGCGATTATTACTTTTGCCGGGCCTACCGCAAGCGGAAAATCTTTCCTAATCCGCTCTTTAATTGCCGATGCCTTGGCTTCGATGCCTCTTAGTTCATCGCCAAAGCAGTTTGGAAATATGTCATGTACCTGTGACAGCCAAGTATTTTTTGGAAATCTTAATGGCAAAGAGACCGCTTTCATTGATCTTGAGGGTATTCGAGGAACGGCAGAAACTTCTCAAGGTCGAGCATTGCTTGAAGCAAACTCAAAAAAAATAGAAGAGGATGAACTTGAACGAAGGAAAATAACGCCTCATGTTTTCCCACCAACTTTATATGCAATCTCGGATATTTTAATTTACCTGGTGGCGGGTTCATCTTCGGAGATCGGCTCCTATGGGCAAGATTTAATCGGCTTCGCCCGCACCGCAGCTTCACGCATTGTGAACAACGAACGGCCGGCTTTGCTCATTGCCTTTAATAAAGTTTCGCGCGCAGAGATATCCGCAAATTTTCTGGGTAAACAAGGAATAAAAGCGGCAAGCACAGCCTGGAAAGAAGCAAATCCAAGGCTTACAGAAGAACTCTTGCGCTATTTCTCGACGGTCGAGCTTGTTTATATACCTAATGTAGATGTGGCAGTTAAAGAAGGTCTTCAGCAAATTGATGTATTAAAGGAGCATCTAGGCCATATTATTGATTCTAGAAAGCCCGCTCTCGAAGGCCTGGCTGCGACTAAAAAAGCACATGTGTTTGCCAGACTCGCAGAGGCAGCAAAAGATATATTTAAAGATGGCGGCGCCTTTTTCGATTGTGCTGCCTATATTGCTGAGGGCAGCACGAAGGCATGGTTAACTTATTTTAATCAAATAAGAAAAGAAGATTACCAGGCGTTTAAGCAGCATCTTGAAATGGCGAATCAACTTGTCTTAGCGCGCTTACTTAAGGAAAATTATAAGCCTGCAAAAATTGATTTATTGCGGGATGTAGACTTCGAGGATGTGCCTCGCGAATTACCAGAAAGATTCGCCCGATTATTATCAGAACGCTTATCATGCCAAGCCGCGTGCGAATTTGTTTGCGCAAGTAAGGATGCGCCTTTCACCGTTAAATGCGATGTGCGAGGCGACAGCCATCAGGGCGCGCATAAAAGCCATGAAGTGTTTTTCACTGAAGCAAAAACAGAAGCCGATAAATACTGGGCTCAGGGACAGGCCAAGCGTATCGCCCATCCTTGTGCGTGGGACGGAGGATTTCAGTCGGTGTCGCTCGGCGAAGAGCTAAAGGAATTTGATCCTCAACTGCTGTTGAGCGCAATTCCTCAAGAAATGCCTTATTTTGGAGGGTGTCCTCTATGTTTTAGTGCCTTTGAGCTTGCCTATTTGTCATGCGGCCACAGCCCTTGCAGGGCGTGTAAAGATGCGTTCGAGGAAGTGAAAAATGCTGAGCGCGTGTGCCTTATTTGCAACAAAGAATATTATTTAGATAAGTTTCGCCTAGATGAGAAAAAAGAAATTCTCGAACCAATCCCTTAGTACGATTATGTTTAAGGAATATAAAATGAAAAATTTTTCATGGATGGCCTGTGCTTTCCTTCTCTTTTCTTATCGATTAAGTGCATATGATCTGGATAAAAAAAGAGAAATTCATAACTATAGT
>JBPOIV010000236.1:0-9180 GCA_052034245.1 Myxococcota bacterium | reverse complement strand
CTTCTATTTCTTTCTTTCAACACCATTGCTTTCGATAGTATGGAGCATGTTTGGTCAGGAACAGAGATAGACTTGAAGTGGCCGGCAGGACACTCGCAGGATTACTCGAAAGAGTTTCCCTATAGGGCCGCTTACGAGTTAATGGTGGATCCAAAGAATAATACAAAAATAGGAACCTTAGTATACAGGCCGCAATATCTCATCATTCGCGATACTATTGGCGATGGCCAAGATGCTTCAAACAATGCGCAATCTGAACGCACTCTAAAATTATCCTTTGGTGAAATAATTGCTTTTGGCGGTGATTTTCTTGGTCGCGAAGGTACTAATACTATAGCAAGAGGCATTTCGCTTAAGGATTTTGACGAAAAACGTGACGAGTTAAAAGCAAACTTCAAAGATGCTTTTAAAAGCTTAATACCTTATGAAAATAATCCTTTTCATAAAAAAAATAATATTGCCTATTTGCAAAGCTTAATGGAAAAAGAATTTCAATCACTTATTTTGACTCTCAGTAAGCCATATGGTGTACATTTTAACAACGCTAGCGCACATTCAATAATATCAAAGGTTAAGGATCAATGGATTTATGCCACTTATGGTTATTTCGATTTATTGAGTAATAACGTCGACCATTTCGAGGATGCAGCGCGTATCAGTTATGGTATTGGGCATACTCTTGCTTTAGAAGAGGCCAAAGAAGCCGGAGAGTTGTTTAAAGACGGAAAGCAAGAAGAAGCAATCGCAAGACTCAACATGGCTTATGCTAAGGATGCTTTTAGCTCTCACTATTTAACCGACTTATTTTCAGCTGGACATCTAAGAACGCCGCGGGACCGCTTGCTTTCTCTAGCTGATAGTCGCTTACGTCGGCTCCAAGGTTATACCTCGTCGAATGTCGGTTTGATGGCAAATGCTATTCATGATGAAGATAATTTGCTTGGCCTTTGGGTAAAAGATGCAGATGGTCAGGTTTGGAATCAATTTGGCGACGGCTCATATTTTGATATCAAGAGCGTCGATAATCGCCACGCCATTCGAGAGGCGTTGCAAGCTTCTATCGACGAGATTTTTGTAGCTTTTGAAACCGGGGAGTTACCCAAGTTCAAGAATTTTAAGGCGCTGCGTCAGGTGGGGGTGCCGCTAGAAAGTGTTTCAGACACTATAAATGAACTTGGTAACCACTATCCGCTTTTCAAGATAGGCAAAGAGGCAGATGCTTGGCCTCAGGTGCGGGAGGATTATTATGATCCTTATAAAAACAAATATGTAGCAATCACTTCGTTGACGGGTATAAGCTCCTTCATAAAAAATGATTTGGGCACCTACAATCATGGCAACTTTTATTCTTTCAATGAACCGTGGCGTGTAAAACCTTTGGAGAGAGACGTACAGATTGAGTGTTATAATACCTTCAATAGAAATTCTAATCTTCCGCCAAAAGAGGATGAGCTAGTTATTTTAAAGGACCCAGTAGAAGCTATTTTAATCGACAATAGCCAAGTCAAATTTTATAAAAGAATATTACTCGGGAACCTACGTCCTGATGGAACGTATTTCGTTATTTCTCAGGCCCTAGGCGAAGATATCAAGGATTTGTGTCGCCATGCCATGGAAACGAATTATAAACTCGAAGACCTAGGCAAAGTGAAAAGTTCAGAAGTTGTCGAAATAAGAGCACGAGTCTCATTGGATAATCACAGTAACCCTAGCAGACCCGTAGCGATAACTAACAATCTTGGTCAATTGGTTCGTCTCTTAGGCCATGAAAGTGGCGATTCTATGGATCTTCAGTAAAGCCTTTTTGTCCGTAGTTATGTTTTTTAAATGGCAAGAAAACGGACGCAGCTATTAAAGAATGGAGGCATGTTGACTGCAGCATGCTCAAGTATAATTGGCAAAAACGATGTCGTTGTTGCTAGAAATTAGCTTTAACGACGACTGAAACCCAGGTAAGCAGCTCAAGCACTGCCACTCTTCAGAGAGAGATTTATCTCGAAGAACAGGTCAAGAGCATAACTACTGCAAAGTATATTGCTTAAATTCAAGGCTAAACTTACCAGTTTAGTATGTAATTGAAAAATAGAGTCTTAGTCGAAGTTCGCTTAAAATGAGCAAGCGTGCTGAGCTTATCTCTATTTATGCCCGTCTAGGGCACTTTTCATAAATCACTATGGAGTGATTGAAAAAATTTTAGCCATCAACAAAAAGTTTTACGAAGCATTTTATGGATGGCTAAAAAAGCGTATATTGCTATTCGGTGTAAAAAGCCCATTCCAAAGTTTTAATCGGGAATTTCTGCTTCTCGGCGACTTTATACCCCTCAATCCAATACCGTGCGAAGAACCCTTCCCTGTAGGTGAAGTAATAGTAAAAACTTCCATCCGCAGCATAGATAGGTGCCTTCATCGGATGTTCTTTAGATCCAAATAAAGCGTTTGTTGCTTCGTCGGGAAGACGCTTATCAAAACCACGACCTTGGGCAAGAAGCTCTGCTTTTTTCGTCAGGGTATCAATTTGCCATACCTGGGCAGGTGGAACATGGCGCCTGCTGAAATTCTCGAGCAGAGCAAAAATTTTACTGCCGTCCATTGATAACCGAATATAATAATCGTTTTTGGTGCAATCCATAGACGATATATCGCCAAATTGTTTGAGCGTTTTGATTTCTTTGCTATCAAGTTGATAACTCTGCACTCCTTTTTTGAAGAAAAAATAAATAAATTTTCCATCGCGCGACCAAATCGGTGTCGCTAAATCATCTGCTTTTGGAGCTTCCATAACAATTTCTTCATGGTCATCTTCTAAGGAGTAAATCACCATTTGATAGGTCTGGCGCTCCTCCAGAGGATCAACGTAAGGGACTCCGGGGACTGTTGTTGAAGGTCGGCCCCTGTCATGGAGGAAATTTTTTATCCGAATCGCAACGACTTTTTTTTGGTCAAAGGAAAGTGAAGGCTGAAAATATGAGTCATAAAGCTGATATTCTTCAAAAATTTCCCCTTCCTTAAGTGCCAAAATTTTGCGTGGTGTTTCTTTGGCCTCATTAGTCAGAAATACTTCATGCCCTTTTGTGTAAAGAACTATATTTTCACTCGCGCTCACACTTAGGTGAAAAACTGACCAAAAACATAGCGATAACAACGACCATTTTTTCATTGATTTTTCTCTTGGTTATTAACTTTAAACGCTTAGTGATTGGCAAACGACTAGGTGTGCAAAGAACCTTCTGAGAGAGACGCTATGAAACGCTTATTATTGTTAGGATATTTTTTGGCAGTGCCATTATTCTGTGCGACAGCTCAAAGTCCGGATGAACTTATGAATAAATGGCTGGCTACTATAATGACTAAGGATTATCAAAGCTATGAAGCCATCTTTCATTCTTTCACAAAGACAGTGGTCGAGGGCTGGGGAGGATTTGACCGAGAAGAAACGATGAATTTTCTACACGATAAGCTTTCGTCTTGGTATGAAGATGGCACTTTCGCAGGAAAGTTTAGTGTAGAACACGATACATTACTTCCCGGCGATACTCATCCTGAGTGGGGACATGAGTTATATTTTGCTACCTTGGAACTTACAAACGACCAAATATTTGAAGTCTATATGGCCTACGATGGCGAAACACTCGCTATTCTTGGGTATCGTTTTGAATAGAGGAAAAGGCGATCCGATTTTTTCATTATTGCGTAATAAAAAAATTTGAGGGGTTCTGCTTGCCTAATGATTTTGAAGCCAATGATTTGATGCCAGCGCTCGAAACTGGCATAGAATACTACCTATTGCGGGCGCTTTATTACAATGGATTCCCAAATGTAAAAGTCGTCCGAGTCAGAAGAGATATAGCCACCTGCATTGCGCTTCTCAATAAGTTTTGCACGTCGCTCCTCTCCATTCAGTTCTCTTGCGCATTTTTCAAGTGTGATCCCCGTGATCCGAATAGTCTTGTCAGCAGGGACTTTTACCCTTTGATAGCCTAGCTTGTAGAGCTGATCGTCGACATAAATAGTACGCGTATTTTGTGGAAGTGTTACGGAACTTCCTCTACAAGCAAAGTTTAGACCGCCGAGCGTCCAAAAGATTCGATTAAATAGATCGGAATTTGTTTCTTGCAAGTAAACGAAATCGATAGAAGGGCTGGCGTTGATGACATAAGTTTTTCCATCGTAGCTCAAGCTTTGCTCACTTGAGGCGCCATTCGAGATGTCTGCGGCTATAGTAAAATTCCCGCAAAAAAATGCGAAAACTATCAAAAAAATAAAAGAAATTTTTTGTTTTTTCATACGCTGTATCCAAGGGCTCTCGATGATTTCCCGCTATTTTATGGGGCTCATATTTGCAACTAGGGCTTATAGTTAAAGCGTGATTTAACGCGCAAGATAGGCTCGAAGCTTGAATGGCGAAGCTATATCATGGTGATTTAAATGGCTACGATTTTTCATTGGCGAAGAGCTGAGTGCTATTGTTTTTCTTAGCATCCTTCAACTTTTGGAGAACACACCATGAAGTGCCGAGCTTCTTTATTTTTAACTTTTATGTGTCTATTTGCTGTTTGTAATAGTGCGAACGCCGTAGATGAGCCAGCGAGGGTGATGAAGATTTACACCGCAGCTGGATACATAGATGTTTCTTTTGATGCCGTTATTTCTATCGACGTCAAATATCATGAAAGACTTGATAGACCCGCAAATGTAGATGCGACGTTTTCCGACAGGAAAGATATCGAGGCAATTTTGGCACCTCTGAATCTTCATAGACCCGCTGAGCCAGGCTACCCCGCATGTATCCCCAATGGATGGTTAACTTTGCATTATCGAGTAAATGCCGATGAAGTTCAAAAAAAGAAGTTTACTATACTTTGTAATGCCTTAAATGATTCAGAATTCGGATACATTGTATACTTTGCTGACAGGGACTTGGACCGCTCGTGGTTACCTGCGATTAAATAAGTAGTTTGTGTCCTGAGGCGAGTTGAGCGGAGCGAGTATCCGCTCAACTAGAAACCATCCCGCCCAAAAATATTTTAAGAACTTATTTCTTCGGCGACGAAGAGTTAGCTTTTTGTCCAAGTTTAGAATTTTCTTCTAGATTCATTTCATAAAAAGTACTCTCGTTCTTCATCATGGCGCCGCTAATCGCATCGATCCCCCAGCCAAAGAAATTGCCGAGGTTAATTATACTGACCCGTTGAATGATTTTCCGAGGACAAAACTTATGTCGCGAAAGCCTTCCTTTTTAATAGTTACCAAATTGGTGCCCATGCCGGGTCGTGCTACCGGAATTGTTGTCGGTGTTGTGCCTTGTGGGGCTCCGTTAACGTAGACCGTGGCTCCTTCAGGTTTTGAATGAAAAGTAATATTATCTTTGGTGCCGGAAAAAATGGTTGCGCACCCTAGTTGGAATAGTAAAATTCCTATCGAAAAACCGCGAATCATGGCCGCTCCTTCAAATTTAATCTAAGTTTGATTTCACGAAATTAGTGTAGGCAGTCACCCAAGCTCTTAAAAATTTTTCGCTCTGAGGTGAAACTTTTCCGTTTTCATCCAAAAAACCCTCTTTGAAGTGAATAAAAGCCTCTGGCTGGCCAAGAGTGGGAACATCCAAATAGGCAAGAACTGTCCTTAAATGTTGTTGTGCCACGGCCGTACCAATGCTGCCGATAGATGCGCCGATGACCCCAGCGGGTTTTTTTGCCCAGGCATTTTGTCCGTAAGGACGCGAGCCATGATCGAGGGCATTTTTTAGAACGCCTGGTATGGAGCGGTTATATTCGGGGCTTACAAAGAGGAGCGCGTCGCATCCTTTGATAAGCATTTTGAAGGTGCTCACCACACTTGAAGGATGCTCATCGTCGTCCTGATTGTAGAGCGGCAACTCTTTGATGGATATTTCGCTAAAGCTAAATTCCTTCGGCGCAAAATCCCATAGAATTTTCGCAAGCTTACGATTAAAAGATTCACTTCTAATGCTGCCAATCACCGTGCCGACTTTATAGCTTTTCATCCATATTCCTGAGTAAAGGCCAACAAGGATAGGTGAACAAAGTAAAGCTAAAGTGTTTTGTGCAATTTCAGCCAGAAGTCAAAAAAGCCTTAGAAGCGCGGGATTAGACCTTTTTGTAGAGATTTGGCATAGTTTTTAAGCCATTGCATTTTGTCGCTCAACTTCTATACTAAGAGTCCAAACAATACACTTTAAAGAAGAATTCTAAGAGATGATTACTGTAAAAAATATCGGATTACATTTTGGTGCTCGAAAACTATTTCAAGACGTAAATCTCAAGTTTACTGAAGGCAATTGCTACGGCATTATCGGTGCAAATGGAGCAGGCAAATCGACTTTTCTGCGCATATTGGCGGGAGAGCAGGAGGCCTCGGTCGGTGAAGTTGAAATATCTAAAGGCCAAACTATTGCGGTACTTAAACAGGATCATTTTCGTTACCAAGATGAGACGGTGCTCAATACCGTTATTATGGGGCACGAGCGGCTTTTTTCGATCATGCAAGAAAAAGATGCCATTTATTCCAATCCGGAATTCTCTGAAGAAGATGGTCATAGGGCCGCTGAGCTTGAGACAGAATTTGCAGGCTTAGGCGGCTGGGAAGCTGAAACAGATGCTGCCACCTTGCTTAACGGTCTGGGCATAAAAGAGGCTCTTCTTCATGTGCGCATGAAAGAATTAAAAGACTCGGATAAATTAAAGGTTTTGCTCGCACAAACACTTTTTGCGCGACCCGATAATTTACTTTTGGATGAGCCTACTAATCACCTCGACGATAGGTCCATTCGTTGGCTCGAAGAGTATTTGCTCAACTTTCCTAACACCGTTATCGTAATTTCTCACGATCGACACTTTTTGAATAAAATTTGTACGCACATGGTCGATATCGATTACGGCAAGGCCCAACTTTACGTCGGTAACTATGATTTTTGGCAGCAATCTAGTGAGCTTGCGCGTGAGCTAAGAAGCAACGAAAACAAGAAAAAAGAAGACAAAGCAAAAGAGCTTGAATCCTTTATTCGCCGCTTTAGCGCCAATGCTTCGAAATCTAGCCAAGCTACTTCACGACGGAAGCAGCTTGAGAAACTTACTCTTGAAGAATTGCCGCTGTCGATTAGAAAAAGCCCCAATATTTTATTTCAGCAAAAGCGTGAAGCAGGCGATATCCTGCTTGAAGTCAAAGGTATTTCCAAAGCCATTAATGGAATTCCTTTGCTTTCCGACGTGACCTTTACCATTCGTAAAGGCGATAAAGCAATTTTCGTCGGAGAAGATGAAATTGCCAAAAGTTTACTCTTTAAAATTTTAATGGGTGAAGTTGAGCCTGATACTGGTACTTATAGATGGGGCGTCACGACGACACAGGCTTATTTACCAAAAGATAATAATAAATATTTTGATAACAAAGACATGAACTTGATCGAGTGGCTGAGAGAATTTTCTGAAGATAAATCGGAAATTTTCTTGCGGGGCTTCTTAGGGCGAATGCTTTTTTCTGGCGAAGAAACTTTGAAGAAAGCAAGCGTCCTTTCTGGGGGAGAAAAAGTACGCTGTATGCTCGCAAGAATGATGCTTCTTGGTCCGAATGTTTTGCTTTTGGATGGCCCCACCAATCACTTAGATTTGGAAACTATCACTGCATTTAACAACAGTATGATAGCTTTCCCAGGAACAGTGTTATTTGCGACTCACGACTTGCACTTCGCGCACACGGTGAGCAATCGTCTATTTGAAATTAAAGATACTCAAGTAATCGATCATCAAAAAAGCTATGCGGATTTTTATAAAGAAATTCTTTAGTCTTTGTTATTTTTTCTAAAATTATTGAAATAGTGAAGACGTTTTTTCATTTCTCTCTCAAAACCGCGTTCAAAAGGTGCATACAATTCAACTCTTTCTAATTCGGGAGGAAAATTGTTTGCGCCTGAGCACCCTTCTTCAGTGTCATGATCATAGACATAACCTTTGTGATATCCGAGTTCCTTCATAAGCTTTGTAGGTGCGTTCAAAATATTCTTTGGCGGCGCCAAATGCGAAGTCTTCTCTGCCAATGCTAGAGCTTGATTATAGGCCGTATAAAGCGCATTACTTTTTGGACACAAAGAAAGATAAATCACTACTTGTGCAAGCGCGAGCTCCCCTTCGGGAGTACCAAGCATTTCGTAACTATCGCGCGCGGCGACGGCAAGTGGAAGGGCTTGTGGGTCTGCAAGCCCCACATCTTCGCTCGCTATTCGTATTAAACGACGGGCTAAATAAAGAGGGTCTTCTCCACCCTTGATCATGCGAGCAAACCAATAAAGCGAAGCATCAGGATCCGAAGAACGAATAGATTTATGAAGAGCCGAAATAATATTGTAATGCTGCTCGCCTTTTTTGTCGTAAAGAGCAGGACGTCGCTGCACCGCTAAAGAGACATCATCGATCGTGAGAGACTTTTTTTCCGAAGTGCCTAAATTTTCAATGAGATTGAAAAGGTAGCGACCATCTCCTTGAGCAGCCTCAATAAGATATGTTTTTGCATCTTCGCTAAGCTGCAAAGAGCCATATTTTTTTTCATATTTAGCTAGTAACTGAAGAAGACTTTCAGGCTCCAATGGATTGAGCATCAGTACGCGCATGCGAGAAAGTAGAGCTGAATTTATATAGAATGAAGGATTTTCTGTCGTGGCCCCAATTAATATAATGCTGCCGCTTTCAACTAAGGGCAAAAATGCATCTTGTTGAGCTTTATTAAAACGATGAATTTCATCCATGAAAAGGAGCGTTGTTCCCGAAAAAAGAGGGCTTGCTTCTTGTTCTTTGATGATTTTTTTTATATCGGCCATGCCGCTAAAAATGGCGCTGAAGCTCAGGAATGGAAGGCCAAAAGCTTGGGCATAAAGCCTTGCTATGGAAGTTTTCCCCGTGCCGGGAGGGCCCCATAAAAGTATTGATAAAGGTCGTTTTTGGGCAAGAACCTTCCTCAAAAAGCCATTGTTCCCAAAGAGGTGATCCTGGCCCACAATTTCATCAAGTGATTGAGCTCGAAATTGCTCAGCAAGAGGGATAGTTTTTATCATTTTTTTTATCTATAAAATCCTTTCTGCGTATAGCTTGTTCCTACATATTCGCGCTAGGGGGAGAGATAGCAAATGGATAAGATTGGCTCATTTTTATTACAATTTTCTTTGGAA
>JBPOIV010000130.1:0-2879 GCA_052034245.1 Myxococcota bacterium | reverse complement strand
TAATAATCCAATAATAATATTTTTCATCTATTATTCTCCTGTTATGGTTAATGATAGGTATTTATAGTATTTATTGGGCAATATTCATGTAATTTTATTATTAAATTATCGGTATATCTATATAGATTCTTTAGGGGTTTTTATTTTTGGCATATAATCGAATGGTGGAAAAGATATTTCAAAAAAGAAAAACTATTTTGCAAAATTTTTTTAATGATTTTAAAAATAAACTTTGGTGCCAAATGTCATTGCTAAATTAATTCTATTGCATAAAAGCCTAATTATATATTGCTAAAATAGCGAGGTACCTATGAGCAAATTGAGGCACAATATTTTTTCCCATAGTTTAATTATTTTACTTATGGTGAGCGGAAGCTTGAGTGCAAATGATGAATTATCAACCTGGGGCAAAATTTCACAACATTTTAAAGACAATAAAAAATTTTATTTCTGCGCGGGTGCAGTATGTGTTGCGGCAAGTGCTGCAGCTTTGGCCTCTTATTTTGGAGCAGAAGAAAATAATAATTTTGCCGAAAACTATTGTCCTCCTCACATCTCAAATCCTTGTTGGAGAGTGGCCCCCTTCAGTGGCGATACCTTTATAGAGCTTGGTTCTCAGAGCAAATCAGGTTATGAAGAATTTCTCACGCTTTTAGAAAATTGTTTAGATGATTCAGGAAAGAAATGTGTGTCGGGCCCATGGTCTTTTGAATATATGCAAGCAAGCCAATTTTCATTTGACACCGTCGATTGCAGTGGCCATGGTATGCGCTCTTACGAAGATAGTTATTTAAGTGAAACCGGCACTGATTGCGATTATTCTATGTATGTAAAAATAGGTAGAGTTTTTCAAAAAGTGGGTACCTTATCTTTTGACCTACTAAGATTTAGGAAGACTTAGAGTTCCAACATAAAAGAGACGAATCCCTGCTGGTGATTCGTCTAGGCTTTTTAAGCATTCTTCCTGAGAATCTAAACCCTGACTTTTCTTAATTAAATTATATTTTAGAGCGTCTAAGTAAATAGATAAACAGCAATTTTTACTGTAACTAAATAATTTAATTTTCTTTTTTCCTGCAAAAAAAAGTCTAAATTAATAGGTAAAATCAGCCATAAAATAATTTTGGAGTATTTATGCGATTTACCTATCCTCTTTTATTGATATCCTTATTTGCCTGTTCAAAAGGATTTTCGGAATATTTTTTCTGCGTCACAAAAAACGGTTTTCCTTATAATGTCAATCCCAATACTAAGATGTCCTATAAGCTGAGTCTCGAGCCTTTGACCCTAGGTTCTTCCGTGAAACTCGGTGACTATTATGCCGAATACAAAATCAAAGCAGAAGATTTAAGTGGCGGCCAATTCAGCGCCTGGGGGGGGATGGGAACACCCTACGGATATTTTATTTATCCGAGCGATGTCAAAGATATGGGAAATATACAGGATTTGGTGAAAGATTTGATCGATCAATGCCAGGCGTTGATCGAGGCTGCCAATAGGCCTGAACATACTTTTATGGAAATCCGAGCAAGCAGTTCTCCTCTTTCGGGTTTGACGTCTTATTTGCAAACAGGCTATCCGGTTCTCTATTTAAATAAGCCTACAAAAGAAAATGCGCAGAATATCTATCGCATCAAACAGTAATTAGCTTCTAAGCTTATGTGCCTAAGAAAAAATCTTAGGCCCAACATAGCTCGGTCAAAAGTTTAGTACTTTTTCAATGGTAGCTAAGTGCACCTCGGCCTCTGGGCCAAATGTATTCTTCATGTGACAAAGCTCATAAGTTGCTTTCCAAAGCGCCCATCCTCGGGCCCTTAACCACGTATCTTCGTCGAGAGACAATTCTTTGATAAATACATTTCGTGCATCTTCTTTTAAATAAGTCCAAGCAATTACTAAATCGCATGCAGGATCCCCAAGCGCCATCCCTCCAAAATCGATAACAGCTGACAATTTATTATTCTCGATGAGAATATTGCCGACACTCAAATCGCCGTGAATCCACACAGGATCTTTATTCCATTTAGTCTTACAGGCTTCCTCCCAGGCTGTTATGGCAGCGGCGGAATTAATCACATCAACGAGTTTTGCAATTTGTCGACGTGCTGCGTCGTCATACACACTTAAATGCTCACCACGCCACCAATTATGCTGACCTGGCTTTGGACCGTGAACGCTCTTAATACTCTGGAGTTCTTTTAAAAATTTAGCTAAATCAGAAGCCAGCTCAAGAAGAGTTTCATTATTCAAAACCAAAAGATTACTACTCACTCCCGGCAGCCATTTATATAGTGAAAAGGGATAAGGATAAAAAGCTGAAGCTGCGCCCATTTTTATGGGTACAGGAATTTTCGTTGAAAGATGAGGGGCCAGCAAAGGCAATAATTTTTGCTCCTTGGGCACCTTTAAAGCATAAGATCCGTCAGTAGGCATGCGAATGAGTAGATCGTTTCCCAAACGATAGGTGCGGTTGTCATGGCCTTGCTTTTCTACAGAGCGAATGGGTAGGTGTGCATATTCGGGAAATTGCTCAGCGATAAGTTTAGCCGCGAGCTCTGGCGTGATATCTATATGATGAGTTTTTGACATTCTCGTGACCACCTTTTCAGTAAATTCAAGAAGAACGATTAGCGATTATTGTATGTTCGCAAAATGTTCGTAGTTGCATAAATTATTCGTAAGCTTGGAAAACTAACTTCGAAATGCCCTCTATTTTTAGCGAAAGATTAAACTATGGCAGTGAAAAATCATCTATGATGAGAAAAGAAGAAATATAAATTTAGTTATTTTTTATAAATTAAAAAATATGCAAAATAGCGTAGTGATAAAAATCATAATTTTATTGGTATTAATGCCTTTCTCTTGTCAAAATTATATCA
>JBPOIV010000018.1:0-3441 GCA_052034245.1 Myxococcota bacterium | reverse complement strand
GGCTCAAATTAATTGTCATCCTCGGGCTTGACCCGAGGATCCACTAATTCATCAGAAATTTCATGATACAGCTTCCTGGTACGAGGTAGATCCTCGGGCCAAGCCCGAGGATGACAATTACTTTTTTCCTGAGGATGCACTACTTTTTGCCTGAGGATGATCTACTTTTTGCCCGAGAATGAAGACCACTTTAAGCCCGAGTATGAAAACTCTTAAGTTAAGCAAAAATCTTATCCATAAAAAAAAGCCCCACGATTTCGCGGGGCTTTTCTAGAGATTTCTCTTGCTTAATCATCGTCTCTATCATGATGATGTCGTCTACGTCCATCGAAGAATGGACTGATGTGACGATATGCATAGAAAGGATGAACGAAGTCTATGATCGATGCTACCGGCGAGATTGGTACTTCTATAGGAAGAGGCTCGAGGTAGTATTCATAAAGTGGTGCTGCAGCGAAAGGTACCATCCAAGGATAGTAATAATTCAACCAGAAATTGGAGCTTTCATCAGCACCAAGATCTAAATCGCTGAGCTCATCCTCTTCGTTAAGGGTGAGAGTGTTTTCAAATGCCAAGGTTTCGCTTTGGTAAAGACTTTGATCTTCGCCACAACCGACTTGTAATGCCAAGCATACAAATGCAGCGGTGCCTAAGAAGAAGTAACCAATGTACTTATGCAGTTTCATCGGATTGCCCCCTAATGTATCTGACACAGTATTTAACTGTGCTGTTTTGTACGGCGGATTTAGTAACTACATGGTGTGTGCGCACATCAAGTGCGCCCTCGTGATCCAAAAAAAAACCGAGCTTGACGCTCGGTTCTATGCCAGATATACGTCGCTATTAATCATCATCCGAACGATGATGATCACGATGAATTTTTGGATTTACAGGAAGAGAATAAAGAAATGGTCCGTCTTTTGCAAAACGTGTAGGAAGCACACCATAGGAGCTCACATAATTAGCTTGCATCGGATGTACATCATGTACGCCCGGCAAAAAAGCTGGATGGGCGTTGGCGTGAGGATGAGCTGGAACCGGAGCCAGTGCGCCAGGATCGCTGACGATGGTGCCCGTGTCAGCGATGGTTGGGCTCGTTTCTACGGTTGTGTTTGTCGCGGGCTCTTCAGAGATAGTGACAACTTCTGTTTCTGGTGTGGTGGACTCAGCATTTTGTTCTTTGTTTATTTCTTCTTTAAGCAAAGAATCATCGCTTTGCGCCATTTCGGCCACGTTTCTTTGGCTCTCTTCAGAGCCTCCGCAACTCATCAAAAATGAGAAGGACAAAATTATGCTCTTTCGTGTAAGTGTTTTCATGGTGCCCCCAATGGTAAAAGCTCAAAGCTCTCACCGGCACCTATGTATCGAGTCAGGGTGGCATATGCACATTAATGCTCGGAGAATTAGGATCAAAAAAAAGCCCCAAAAGAGGGGCTTTTTCTTAAGAAAAACTTTTCTTATTGGACATCATCTTCGCTGATGTCATCGTCATCATCGATTTGGCTGTCATCGTCGTTTTGAAAGCTGTCATCATCGCTTCTTACGACCACATCAGCCACATAATATGGGGCATAAGGATCAAAGAAAGGAAGTGCTGGAAAGCCTGGCAAAACTGGAGCAGGATAACCAAGACCAGGATAACCAAGACCAGGATAGCCAGGAGCACCATAAGGAGCGCCGCCAACTGGAGGTACACATGCATCAAGTGCACCCAAACCTGGTGCTAAATCTGCACTTTGAGGTGCAGTGTTAGCACTGGTTGGCCATGCCGAGGCGGGATTTTGGCCCGCTTGTGGCCAGGCTGAAGCGCCATTTTGTCCCCATGGAGCGCCACCTTGTTGGAGTCCTTGACCCCATGCCCCACGATTGCCAAGTCCTTGGGACCATGGCGAAGCTGGATTTTGTCCTTGGCCAGCCCATTGAGGATTCTGTCCATAGGCCGAAGTTTGTGGAGCGCAGGTGTTACTTTGTGAAGGATGCGCGCCGGCTAAAGCAGGAGCTTCTTCCACAGATTTATCTACACTTCCCTTGCGTTCGTCTTTGAGCGAAATTTCTACTTTGATATCTTCTGGTTGTTGCCATTCTGCACTTTCTGCTGCGCGATTATCTTCTCTTGCGCAACCAAAGTTCAATAACAAGGCAGATGTTGCCAGAATAAAAAGCTTGTGAGCTGTGTTTAGTTTCTTCATAGTTTTGCCCCCTTGAAGAATAAGAGCCTTTGATGGTCTTTTTGAGCGAACCTAAAGCGCCTAATCTTTTGTGGTGCCTTTTTATCATCCCCCTAAGCCCTCCGCAGGAAGAGAGTGTTAAAAAGAGATCAGAAGGAGGAAAAACCGAGTAATTCTACTACCTTTAAAAGATGGGATTGATGTCCTACTTTAACGTTTTTTTTGTATATTATGCTTCTGTGTATTGATTGTTTACGTTTTATATAGTAATGTGTGGCAATTACTATTTTTAAAGCAAGAATAAAATAAATGTTTGAAGCAATAAATAATACCATTTCTAATGTGCTTTTTGCTATCAGTGCCTTGTTTTCTGATGGATCCACTGTCTTTGAGCAAAATAGGCCTGTAGTGACACCCTCTATTCTAACGAGAGTTCAGATTGCAGATATTAATGCCTCTATCGCTAATAGTAAAAAACAATTCACTTCCCCGACGATGAAGGTTAACTTTGATACCTTAGCCCGAGATGTGCTTGAGCTCCAATTAACGAAATGTAGTTGTTTTTGGGTATCGAGAGGTATTTGCGAATGTTGGCAAAATTTCGATCCTAAAGAGCAACCCTTTGTGCGGGGAGATCCTAGAGCTTTTATAAATTTTGCTCACCAAATGGATCCGGCATTGGGATTTTTCCTTACTCATGAACAGGCTGTAATCGGTAAAATGCCTTCTCCTCACTATTTGGGCAAATTATTAGAAAAACATGCACCGAATGGCTTTTGTTTGGCTCATCCTGATCGTTCATTAAAAGCTCAAGAATATTTTGAGGCTTTTTCTTTTGGACTCTATCCTATTCTTTGGGATGCCGATGGCCTTGATAACGAATTCGTTCCGCAAAAGTATTTCCATAGTGCCTTTAATGGGATTTTATTGTGGTTGTTTTTACCTAATAATATTCGTGAATTTATTACTAATAGATTTGCTGATTTAATAACCCTATCTCATGATATAGAGCAAGATTCTCATTTAAGTGCTAATGCCAAAGCTTTGTGGCACGTTAATAAAGAAGTAATTGCTTATCGCTATAAAGTTCTTTTTGGGAATTTAAATTTGATATTATTTGATGAGGTTCAGTTTGATAATTTTAATAAATTTTCTTATATTTTCTCTCTGTTAGAAAAGAAGGCTTCCCTTCCTCTCATCGAGTGCCTTATGAATTTGGCTTTGCCTTTCTCTGGATCGGGCTCGACCATACGAATCATTCCTCAGCGTGACC
>JBPOIV010000050.1:0-4405 GCA_052034245.1 Myxococcota bacterium | reverse complement strand
ATACCAAATTGCGAAAATTAATGATTACGCCCATGAAAATTAAGAATATTATTCCTATTTCCAAACAAAAAAATGTAAAAAATAAATCAGCAAAAATCTGCGATAAAATAATAAAAAATATAGCGCTGAAAAAAAGAGAAGTTGCCGTTGATAAATAAAGATGGTTAGTGATAAAAAAGATTAGATTAAGCGATAATAGCGACGAAAAAATCACCATAGCGCGGAAGCTATCAATATATATTTTGCTGGAAATATTTATAAGCGGCAGGTCGAGCGTTCCTAGGAAAATAGCATGGTCAAAAAAACACGTTTTTAGCATGGCCAGGCTAAGCATGGTCGTTGGCAAAGCTATGAAAGCAAAAAGCCATCGATACAAAACGACTGTTTTTATGTTTGTTTTGAGAGATGAAAAAGAAATTAATAGTATAAAAGAAAAACACAACCATACGACGAAATTAAGAAGCATAATATTATCCGCGCATCTCGGTGAGTTCGTGTACTTGTAGGGTGGATCTTCTTCTGATTAATAAAAGCGCTATTGAATAGATAAAAATAATAAGAATAAAAACGAAGAAAAGAATGAAATAATCCACCCCCTCGTTTTCAGGGCTATGTTGATTATAAAGACTTGCTAAGGAAGTAATTCCAATGCTTATTTGAATAATCGAAGTAATGATATTTAGGAGGTTACGACGAAGAAAAATACCTACCAAACCACATGCACTTATAAATAAAAGAACTTGCTCGATGCTCATCATAGACCTCAGTCTATTCAATGTTTTTGGTGTTGATGACGGCCAATGCAGAAATCAACATGGCGAAAATAGTAAAAACCGCTCCGATGATTGCCATTATATCTTGTCCAAAAAATGAATAGTTGATTTTTATATCAATTATTGTTTCTGGTTCTATGAGAGATAATTTCATGTAGAAGAAAACCAATAAGAAGGTGCCCGTAATAGCGCTGAGCTTAGGATTGGTGGTAACCGCTGTTTGTGTGGATTTTTCAATATATAAATTTGATGAGAGAATTATTAGGCAAAAAAATGTCAATAAAATAAGTAGGCTTGCGTTATTATAAGTGATTTTTTCGGTTAAAATAAAATAGATTCCAATGCATGTTGTTTGAAGGGCAAGCAGGCAGGCATTGAGCACTGGACTTCTGAAAATAAGGGCAAATAGTGCTAAAGCAGCTATCGAAAATAGCAATATTGGCTGAAGCGCAAACCAGAAATTCATGATGTTCTCGAAGTCTTAATGCTTTCCTGAAATAATAAGCTAATTCCTTGATGCTGACTAATTGCCATTATTTTTTGCTTTTGGGGAGCCCGGGCGAGTTTTCGCTCTTTTTGCTTTTTAGTTCATTTTGAGCTCAGGTCTTTTACAGATATTCATTTCTTTGATAGCAGCCAAAGCTGGAGCCAATTTTTAAGAGGCAGCAAATGAGCTTTGATCAAAAAGAGCTGGAAAAAGTAGCGCGGCTTGCGCGCTTGAAATTAAGTGGTGATGAAGCCACACGTTTTCAGCAAGAACTTGGGCGCATTGTAGACTTTGTAGCTCAGTTAAATGATGTTGTTACCGACGGCATTGAGCCCATGTCGCATGCTGACCATCGGGGTCTTTTCTTGCGTAAAGATGAGCCTGAGGCTGTGCTAGGACTAAAATGCGTTTCCTCTTCAGCCGGTTTTGAAGATGGCCTCGTCCGCGTACCAAAAATTATAGAATAAATTAGGGATTATTATGGCGAGCAATGAAATTCTTAGCAAAACTATTAGTGATCTCGCAAAAGATCTTGAAAATAAAACGCTCAGTAGCGAAGAAATTACCCGACTTTGTTTGAAGCAAATCGAAGAGCGCGACGAGAAAATCGGAAGTTTTTTGTGGCTAAATAAAGAATTATCCCTAAAACAGGCGCAGGAATCGGATCAAAGGCGACGCCAATCTCGTGCATTGGGCCCTCTCGATGGCGTGCCCATCGCGCTTAAAGATATGATTCTTTGTCAGGATTTGCCTGCTACTGCTGCAAGTCGCATTCTTGAAGGATTTATTCCCCCCTATGATGCGACCGTGACCAAGAAGTTGCGGGAGGCCGGGGCTGTCATCATTGGGAAAGTTAACCAGGATGAATTTGCTATGGGCTCCTCGAATGAGAGCTCCGCTTATAAACTTTGTCATAATCCATGGAATCTCGAACATACTCCCGGCGGATCCTCGGGCGGTAGTGCTGCGTCGGTAAGTGCTGGCATGTGTTTTGGTAGTCTTGGAACCGATACGGGTGGCTCTATTCGTCAGCCCGCGGCGTTTTCAGGGGTTGTGGGTATTAAGCCGAGTTATGGCCGTGTGTCGCGCTTTGGTGTTATTGCTTTTGCAAGCTCGCTCGATCAGGTTGGTCCTTTTGGTCGCAGCGTGCATGATTGCGCGATGCTCCTTTCGACCATCGCGGGCTTTGATAAGAATGATGCAACCTCAGTAAATTGCGCCGTGCCTGATTATGCTCGCGCCATAAAACCAAATCTTGCGGGTAAAAAAGTAGGTATTCCTAAAGAATATTTTGCGCCCGGCATGGACGAATCGGTGAGAAAGGCCGTGGAAAAATCCATTCAAGGATTAAAGGAAAGCGGTGCCACTCTCGTCGACATTTCTTTGCCTCATACCAAATATGCTGTTGCTACTTATTACATCATTGCAACTGCTGAAGCTTCTTCAAACTTGTCTCGCTATGACGGCATTCGTTTTGGTCCTCGTCGCGGCGACAGCAAAGATTTGAATTCGCTATATGAAAGCACACGCGGGGAGCTTTTTGGCCCCGAGGTTAAGCGTCGTATTATTCTTGGCACCTATGTTTTAAGTGCAGGTTATTATGATGCTTATTATCGCCGTGCCCAGCAAGTCCGGCGATTATTTGCGGATGATTTTAAAAAGGCTTTTGAAATGGTGGATGTAATTGTTTCGCCAACAACGCCAACAACCGCTTTTAAAATTGGCGAGAAAATAGCCGATCCTTTGTCTATGTATTTGAACGATATTTATACCATTAGCGCGAACTTGGCGGGACTTTGCGGCATTTCGGTGCCGGTAGGGCTTGATGAAAAGGGGCTGCCTATTGGAACTCAGCTTATGGCTAAACCATTCGATGAGCAGAATTTATTCGATGTGGCGACGGTATTGGAAATGAACAGCGAAATTTCTAAGGAACAAAAGCTAAAACCTTTGCAATAAGATTGGAGTTTTATGGCCGATCATAACTGTCTTTTTTGCCGCATTATTGAAAAAACAATTCCGGCAAAAATTATCGATGAGAACGAAACAGTTTTGGCATTTCACGATATCAATCCCATGGCACCCATGCATGCATTGATAATTCCGAAAGTCCATATGGCTAATCTCGGTGAGCTCTCCACGGACACTGCTCATTTTGTCGGCGACATGATGTTGATGGCGAAAAAAATTGCGAAGCAGCATGGCAAAGATGATCAAGACTTCCGTGTGGTTTTTAATACGGGTAGTGAGGCTGGCCAAAGTGTTTTTCATTTGCATGCCCATCTTTTATGGGGAAGAAATTTTTCCTGGCCGCCGGGATAGTTTGATGACAAGCCATGCTAAGATCCTTTGGTACAAGAAAGGGGCAAGGCATGGATAAAGAACTTATTCGCGATTATGAGCTGGATATAATTGTTAAAGCATGGCGAGATGAAAATTTCCGTCAGAATCTTTTAAAAGATGCAAAGAAAGCCATTGAAAAAGAGTTCAACATCAAAGTCCCCACGGATATGACCATTGCCGTGCACGAAGAGAATGATCATTCCCTTCATTTGATTGTGCCCTCGGTCCCCCCCCATTTTGACACCGGCGATCTTTCCGATGACGAACTCAAGGATGTCATCGGAGGCGTGATAGCAACGGGGCATTTAGCCGCCTTTCCGAAATCTCAAGACCGCCAAAAATTGCGTGAACTGCAACGAGAAAATGAGCAGTTGAAGAAGACGATTGAAACACTGAAAAAAACTAAGTCTTAGTTGGGTAGTTGTCATCTCGGACTTGGCGGGCGTTGTTGCAAAAGACACTCCACCCAACATATCAGCGCGTCATTGCGAGGCCGGGTACTGGCCGTGGCAATCCAAGGATTAGTTGAATGCCTTGTGGGAATCTCCCTGGATTGCCACGCTGCGCTCGCAATGACGAAGAATCTGCGGATTTTCTCGATCTAGCACTCTTGACGAAGAATCTGCGGATTTTCTCGATCTAGCACCCTTGACGAAGAATGGGCGTTTTTTTGATTTAGCATATCAGCGCGTCATTGCGAGGCCAGGTACTGGCCGTGGCAATCCAAGGATTAGTTGAATGCCTTGTGGGAATCTCCCTGGATTGCCACGCTGCGCTCGCAATGACGAAGAATCTGCGGATT
>JBPOIV010000009.1:0-2730 GCA_052034245.1 Myxococcota bacterium | reverse complement strand
TTAATCACTATAAATATGGTTTAGATGAGCTTGTTCCCTATGTAACATTAAAGAAGAAAAAAATTCTTAAATACTATGGGCAACGGCAGGTCTATTACGGTGTTGGTACTGAAGATACAGGGGATGATATGCTCGACATGACGCCGCCGGCCATGCTTCAAGGACAAAATCGCTATGAACGAGCAAAAAATTATTTTTATCGCTTAAATCAGATATACGATAATCGCCATAAGCATGAACTCATCGAAGTTCCTGGTGTGGCCCATGACGGTAAGGGCATGATAGAAGCCTTGGAAGAACGCCTGATTGGAGGCCTTCAATAGGTGATACATGAGTCGAAAGTTTAGAGAAAAAGAACTGATTATAGCAAGTCACAATCAGGGAAAGATCGAAGAGATCACGGCGCTTTTAAGCGCCTTTTCGCTTAAATTAGAAAGTGCTCGCTCGCTTAATTTGCCAGTACCTGAAGAGAATGGCGATAGCTATTTAGAAAATGCTTTGCTCAAGGCGAAGGCAGCGGTTAAAGCCACTAATCGTGCAGTTCTTGCCGATGATTCTGGTTTGGAATTGTCGGCTTTGAATGGAGCACCAGGCCTTGATACGGCCCCCTTTACGGATGCGCATGGCGGGCATCAAAAAGTATTTCAGCTGTGGCAAAAGCGCGACGAAATTTTGCGCGATCCGAGGGCATATTTTGTATGTTTTCAAGTTCTTGCCTGGCCTGATGGGCATTGTGAGTATTTTTCTGCGAAGATCAAAGGCACGCTAAGCTTTCCTCCTCGAGGAGAAAATGGCCATGGTTATGATCCCATTTTTGTGCCAGATGGTTATCATAAGACGGTCGCTGAAATGGATTTTGAGGAGAAACATGCCTGTGGCCATCGCTTACAAGCGCTGCAAAAGCTCATTGAGTGTTGTTTGATATAGGCTTTTTGTCTGGATTGCTTCGCTTTGCTCGCAATGACGAGGTTTCTGGATTGCTTCGCTTCGCTTGCAATGGCGAAAACCTTATTCTGCTTAGATGAGAAGCTTTGCCGATAACGAAATCTTTTTTTGGCATTGACCGCTTTTTTAGCGGTCTTTTACTAAGTGTTTAGCGTGGATTGAAACCTTTTTCTTCCATCCATTCGTCGCTGAGATATTTACTTAAATAGCGTGTGGAGGAATCAACTAAAATCACGAGCGCATTTTTTCGGCGTGGTGATTCGCTTTGTGGGTTTTGTTCGAAATATTTGATAGCGCCTAGTACCGCTGAGCCTGTGGAGCCACCGACCAAAAGTCCTTGTTCGCGCACTAATCTTCGCGCCATATGAAAGCTTTCCTCGTCTTCAACCTGTACCACTTCGTCGAGTGCTTCCATGTTGATGGTTTTAGGCAAGAAATCTTCACCGATTCCTTCGACTAAATACGAATGGGGAGTTCCCATTTTTCCTTTATAGAAAAGGTCATAATAAACACTCCCAATGGGATCTACGCCGATTACTTTGAAGTTTTTGTTTCGCTCGCGGATATAGCGAGAAATGCCGCTTACCGTGCCGCCGGTGCCTATTCCTAGGACCAAATAATCTAGCGAATCACCGCATTGCTCATAAATTTCTGGGCCTGTTGAATAATAATGGGCATCAGGATTATCGGGGTTTACATATTGGCTTGCGTAAAAAGAATTGGGTGTATCGCGTGCGAGTTTTTCTGCCACTTTGTAATAGGAGCGTTCGTCGTCGGCATCGACATCAGTGGGGCAGGTAATCACTTTGGCACCGATGGATTTTAGCGCCAACTGTTTTTCTTTACTTTGCTTATCAGCCATCACGAAAATACATTTATAGCCTCGTAAAGCTGCAACCATGGCTAAGCCCATCCCGGTGTTGCCGCTGGTTGCTTCAATGATGGTGCCGCCTTTTTTTAAAAGTCCTTTTTTTTCCGCCATGTTGATTATGTGAAGGCCGATGCGATCTTTGATGGAACCGCCAGGATTTAAAAACTCGCATTTGCCGTAAAGATTGACACTCAGATGCGGGGCGAGGCCTTGAAGCGAAACAATGGGAGTATTGCCGATGCACTGTAGAATAGTTTCTTTTGCGATTTGTGTGATGCTCATAAAATCTCCTCTGTAGGGATAACAGCGAGCGGAGATCGAATATTTTAATTTATTTTCTTGGGTTTAAGGGTAGTGAGCCTTAGGAAAGCTATTCATCACAAATAATAGCTAACCTGAGTTTTGTTTAAGTAAAATGTAGGTGTCTAGATAAAAAGCGTCTTTTATCGTCATTGCGAGCCGAAGGCGCGGCAATCCAGCCGAAGAGCCAGTACCCCCTGGATGCCCCGTCCGCATTGCTCGTGGCTATGACGAGGCTAAGCACATATTTTTTAAAAATTTGGCCTTTCGCTTAAGCAAAACTCAGGTTAGCAAGATAAAAAGGCATACGGGCGAGATCAATAGAACTCGCCCCAACGAAGAGCTTAAAAAATTAGTGAAAATCCCTATCCATCACGGTCTTTCGTTTATCGTTTTTTGCGTTTGCGATGGCTTTTAAGCACTCACGCTCCACGATCTTCGATAGGGCCTCCATGACTGAGGCCGAGGTGTTCATTTCTGAGTTTTGTTTAATGAAATTCTTAATCTTGCTTGCGACAACTAACACGCTATCTGCCATTGTTTTCTCCTCTAAAAATCGAGTGGCTTTTTCACTATACAAATAAATGAAGCGGCAAGGGTGCCAAACAAAAAAA
>JBPOIV010000119.1:0-11210 GCA_052034245.1 Myxococcota bacterium | reverse complement strand
GTTAGATTCAACTATGAAACGACTACTATTACCCTTTGTTATTTTTCGTCGTGGACTATTAGTTGCCATTTTTGCCCTAAGTGTGCCTGCGCTCTTTATGGGTTTTATTACGGTGCCAGGAAAAACTCAGGACATTAACTATAAGAAAAATGGCGTGATAGATATCGAATCTCTCATTCAAAAGATTCTTAAGTTAAATCAGCAAAACAAACATCAAGAAGCCATGAATCTTTTGATGATCGCCATAGAAAAAAATCAAGAAGATCCTTTGTTGCGCACTCTTCTCGTACAAACTTTTGACATGTTTTTGGAAGACGAAATCCGTTTTGGTGAACAAGACATTGAGAAAAATAGAAAAAACGCCAATGCCTATCTTCGGGTTGCGAGTGCTCTAGAACTGAAGGGTGAAGATTTTAGAGCCATGGAAACCCTGATCAATGGGATTAGCTTAAATCCCCAAGCTGCGCCTTTGTGGATGAAAATCGCCAAGCTCGAACACAAGGCAAAAAGAGATTTTGAGGCCATCGACGTTTTTAAAGAGGTGATTAGGCTCGATCCAAAAGCAAGCGATGCTTACAATAACGCGGCCTTCATTATGACTCAAAATGCGGCAACGAATTCAAAAGATCTCAGTGTCGCGGAAAAATATGCCAAGACAGCCATTAAACTTGATCCTAAAAATCCCGAATACATAGACACGCTGGCCGAAGTGCATTTTAGAAAGGGTGAAATTAATCAGGCGCAGCGTTTGATTAAAGAAGCCATTAAACTAAATCCAGAGCAAGATTTTTATAAGAATCAACTAAAGCGTTTTAGTCTAAAAGAACCCTTATTGTCAGAATAAGGGCGCGTTGACCTTTGCTTTTTATCCAGTAAAAAGAAGAAGTGAAAGCGCATATTATTAGCAGTCCTACACTTCATATTGTTCTCGATCGGCCATGCATTGCCGGTAACATCGGTGCCATTGTGCGCACCAGTGTGGCTACGCAGAGTGCGGTCCACGTCTGTGGTCCCCTCATATTCGATAAAGCTGATAAAACCAAATGGCGCGCTGGGCTCGATTATTTTTTTGGCGCACGTCTTCATTTTCATCAAAGTCTGGAGCGATGTCTCGCTTTGCTCAATCAAGAGCCATGGCTGATTGAAGTAGGTGGCACACACGCACCTTGGGATGTTTCTTTGAGCCGCTCCTCAGTGGTAGTTTTTGGCCCCGAAACCGGCAGCATCAAAGAAGAAGTTCTCAAACGCCACCAAGATCGCATCCTGACACTACCGCAGCTAGGCCCCGTGCGCTCCCTAAACCTTGCGCAGTGTGCAGCAATCGTGTCTTTCGAAGCTATTCGCCAGCAAAGTTTGGATTTTAAGATTAGCTAATGCCATTCTCAGGATCGACCGACGTTGGTGCATAAAAGCGTCGACTCACACATCAGCACGTCATTGCGAGGCCAGGCACTGGCCGTGGCAATCCAGGTAATACTCCGAAACCTTTTGGGAATCACCTTGGATTGCCGCGCTGCGCTCGCAATGACGAATAATGAGCAGGTTTTTCCGGTGAGAAGCATGATTGGCGAATCCTGATATCGAATAATGAACAGGTTTTTCGGCGGGAAGCATGCTGGCGAATCTTGATATCGAATAGGGTACATCCGCACGTCATTGCGAGGCCAGGCACTGGCCGTGGCAATCCAGGGAATACTCCGAAACCTTTTGGGAATCAGCTTGGATTGCCGCGCTGCGCTCGCAATGACGAAGAATGAGCAGGCTTTCGGCGGGAAGCATGCTGGCGAATCCTGATATCGAAGAATGAGCGGATTTTTTAGGCAACAAGGTTGGCTTGATCCTAGGAGTACGCTATTTACGCCCAGATGCGACTGCTTGGGCGTAGCTCTGCCTAAGGAAGTGAAAAAATCTAAACAATCACTGATTTTAAATAGTTCAGCACCCTAGGCATGGCGCCTTCTTGGGGCGGAATAAAGTCTTGTCCCATGAGTTGTTCGGTCAGCCTAAAATAGCGTTCGCACAACTCTATTCTTAGATCATCGCTCAGCTGAAAATCTACGAGTTTATCAAGAGCGGAGTGGCCTACCGATTCTAAAATGCGTTGACGCAAGAATTCTTTATCAAGCATTAAAGGTGCTTCATCGCGCGCAATTTTTTGATGATAATCATCGACGATATAAAAGCGAGATGAGTCTGAAGTATGAATCTCGTCGATCAGAATGATCTCATCATCGAGAATGCCAAATTCGTATTTGGTGTCGACTAAATATAAACCGCGTTCTTTAGCCACTTTTGTGCCTAGCTCAAATAAATCGAGCGCCATCGTCGATACTTCCTGCCATTGGGCGGAAGTAAGTAACGAAGAGCTGACAATCTCGCTAGGGCTCATGGGCATATCATGCTCCCCAACTTCACCTTTGGTGGTAGGAGTGATGATGGGCTGCTCAAAGCGTGAATATTGTTTGAGATGAGGATCGAGCCTGAGGCCATAAGCTTGGCCTCGCGTATTTTTGTCTTCGCGCCATAAAGAGCCCGTGAGAAAGCCGCGGACAATGAGTTCAATCTTGATGGGCTGTGCTTTTTTTACCACCAATACTTGAGGATCAGGGCGATCGATTAGATGAGTTTTACACACCGTCTCTGCTTTTTTAAGCCACCAAAAAGCTTGCTCACATAAAAGCGCACCTTTTAGCGGAATAGTGCCTATGACCTGATCGAACACACTGATACGATCGCTGGTTACCATCAGGAAATGATTTCCACGATCATACATATCGCGGACCTTGCCACGGTATGATGGCCGGGGATTTTCTATAGTAAAAAGGGCACTATCTAAGTGCCCCTTTATTAACTCGTGAATAGCTTCGCGTGATGTCATACTATAACCCTTGTAGAATCTCGAATTCGTAAGGCGAATCGCTGTCATGGCGACGACGAAGCACCATACGACTTACCTCTTTAATTGAGATCCATTTTTCTGCTGAGGGCACTTCTGTCAATATCTCTTTATTGAAATAAAACACCGCTTCATAAGTATCCTTCGATAATTTGGCGGTGTGCTGCACAAATAGGCCTAGGCGAATATCTTGAATGCGAGGAAATATTTTTTCGAGTTTTTCTTTGAGTCCTAGATAATCTGTATATAAAGATGGATCTTCTGGGTTGCCCATATTATCTGTATAATCTTTTGCTACAAGTTCCATAATGGCATCTACTGAACGCTTCTCTACAGCCGATTTATATTGCTGCAAAAATGCCACTATTTTTTTGTTTTCGCGCGTACCCGGTATATTGGTACTCGGGAGCATACGTGGTTTACATCCCTGCATGAAAAGCATCAGGGAAATTATAAATAATAAGGAGCTTGATTTTAAAAAATAATTTACCGCTTTCATCTTTTTCACCTATGCAAGGAAAATCGTCTTGATGGGATTGCGCTTTTCAGTATGCCATCCTTTGCCGGTCCCGCCAATCACCCTTTTGAATAAGATCTAAGATTACTACAAGCGCAAGAGGTAAAACGAATGATAATAAGCTGCGCACAAAGGCATATGACAAAGCATCACCTACCAATAATTTTTTTGTTTTTAATCGCGGGGGCCTTTTTAAGCTCTTGCGAGGGCTGCCAAAATAAATCCTCGGGCACTGAAAATCAGGCTCAGCCGGCCAAAAAAAGTATAACCATCGGAATCTCACAAGAGCCGGACTCATTATTTATCCCTTTCAAAGAAATGATCGCCTCCGAAGAAGTGATGGGAGCGGGCTATTATACCTTGACGATTTTTGATGAGAATTGGCGCCTTGTGCCGTGGGCGGCTAAGGAAATTCCTACGCTTGAGAATGGGCAGTTAGAAACCTATACAGAAAATGGTCTTAAAAAAATGCGCACGACCTGGCATTTGCGCGATGATTTTTTCTGGCCCGACGGTAAGCCTCTAACTGCGGAAGATTTCGTTTTTGCCCAAAAAATTTACATGGATCCCACGCTTGAAATTCTTGATCGAACGACCTCTGAAAAAATCGAAAAGATGGAGGCGAAGGGCGAGGATAAGCGGACTCTCGTAGTCACCTGGAAAGAGCCCTATGCCTATTATCATAATTTTCGTCAGCACGAGGCCTTGCCTAAGCATATGCTTGAGCCCTTGTACCAGCAGGCACCCGATCAGCTAAAAAAATCGCGTTTTGGCCAAGTTCCTGCGATGGCCGGATCTTTTACCGTTAAAGAGTGGGTGCCAGGCTCACATATCATCGCCGAGCGTAATCCTTATGCCAAAGGAATGCTTGCCCCCAAGCTCGACGAAATTATTTGGCGCATTATCCCTCAAACTAATACCCTCGAAGCCAATCTTATTTCGGGCACCATCGATGCTATTTCATTGACAGGACTAACCTTTGAGCAGGTCGTGCAATTTGAACGACGGCACAAAAATGATTTTAATTTTTACTACACGGAAGGATTGGTGTGGGAGCATATTGATTTTAACTTGGAAAACGAAATTCTCAAAGATAAGCGAGTGCGCATGGCTTTGGCTCATGGGGGGGATCGCGCCGGTATTTCTAAGATGCTGTTCGAGGATCGCCAGCCGGTAGCTCATGGAACAGAGCCGCCAAAATCGCCTTATTTTAATCCAACTGTCGCCCACTATGAATTTGATCAGGAAAAAGCGCGAAAACTTCTTGAGGATGCAGGATGGAAACTGGTGCCTGGTGAAGCCATTCGACGCAAAGATGGTAAGGAACTAAGGCTTACGCTGATGAGTACCTCGGGGGTAAAAGTACGCGAGCATGTGCAGCAACTCTTGCAGTCTCAATGGCGCCAGATTGGTGTTGACGTGCAGATTAAAAATGAGCCCGCCAAGGTATTTTTTGGCGAGACCATGCGCAAGCGAAAATTTGAAGGGATGGCAATGTTTGCATGGGTAAAAGATCCCTTGAAATTATCCGATACCCTCTGGGGCTGCCATAATATTCCCAGCAGTAAAAATAATTTCCAAGGACAAAATATGCCAGGCTTTTGCGATCCTAAAGCCGATGAGCTTTTAAAAGCAGCATCGAGAGAGCTTGATGCCGAGAAGCGACGAAAGATTGGCCATGAGCTTGAAGTGCTTCTTGCTAACGAACTGCCGTCTTTGCCCTTATTTTTTCGTGTCGAGGTCAGTGTGACAAAAAAATCTCTTGCCAATTGGAAACCCACAGGAACTTTGCAAGCGGTTTCCTGGAATGCTCGTGAATGGACGCTTAATCCATAAAAAAAAGCCGAGGGCGCAATGTGGTATTTATGTCAACGCGGCTTACAAATGCTTTTTATCCTCAGCTTGCTCAGCGCGGGATTGTTTGCACTGCTTTCCGCCATGCCGGGCAATCCCGTAGATTTACTGATCACAAGCAATCCCAATATCAAGCCCGAAGATGTCATTCGTCTAAAAAAATTGCGGGGCTTGGATAAGCCTTGGTATGTGCAATATACGCGATGGTTATGGGGCTATCCGGAGCCTGCTCGTCCTCCAGTTATTCTTGCATTAGATCCACTACAAAGTGAGGAAAATTCTTTTCGCGTAGATTTGAGCAAAAAAATTGTAGATCCTAATTTTTTCCCAAAAGATGCCTCACTTAAGGAATGGCTGCGGGAAATATGGCCAGAATGGGAAGCATCGCCGCTGGCTAGAGAAATAAAATTTTATATTGAAGAAAAGAATCTCTCTGCTTTTTTATTGAAAATAGCAACGCACGACCTCCTCTTGCAGACGAAAATGCTCAAGCGCATTGATGAAGAGAGTGCTAAAGGGCTAAGTATTGTTGGGCTTAATGGCACAAAAATTGAGGGCCGTGAAATCCTTTTTCAAGGGCCCACTATGAAGGATGCGTGGTTCAAGGTCATCAACAGTTATGGCCAAGAAAAAGTAGGCCATGTCCGCATAAAAACGGTGGAGGAGCAGAAGGCTCTTCTTGGCGAGATTTCTCCTCGGCTGATCGAGGATGAAACCAAGCCCTATAGTTTGGATCTGAAAAAGTTTCTCGTTAACAGCAATGGCGAGGGCCTAAAGTGGCGACTCATTGAAGGTCCAGGCTCGCTCGATGAAAAGGGTGTTTATCAACATCAATTTACGCAGCCTGGCCAAAGCGCGGTAATGATTGAACTGAGCGATGGGCAGGGGAGTAATCAGCAGATTGGTTTTGATATTGAGCATGGAGTAATTGGCCAAGATGAAAAATTCAATCGTGGCTTTTTATTTTTCTTTGGCGGCGACAAAAATGCTTTGGGCTTTTCTCAGACCTACAAAAGACCGGTGTACGAGCTCTTATTTGGTGAGCCAATTTTGTGTGGTGATGCACGTGTTGACCCAGGTGAAAGCTGTGACGATGGCAATACGCGTGATGAAGATGGGTGTAACGCTAGGTGTCAGCTAGAGCAAAAAAGCTTTTTATATAAGCTCGATACTGCCATTAGTGGCTATATTCTGCGCTCGGGCCGCATTGGTAATACTGTGCAGCTTATGCTGCCAGCCTTATTATTATCTCTTCTCGTTGCCATTCCTATGGGAATTTTCAGTGCCTATCGGCAATATTCTAAGCTCGATTACACCATTAATTTTCTAGCCTTCATCGGTATCTCACTGCCGGTATTTTGGTTTGGCATTATGATGGTCTATTTATTTGCCGAAGTCTTTCAGCTTTTTCCGGCCGGAGGCGTGCAAACGCCAGGTATGACGGGCTCAAGCACGCTTGTGGTTGTTGCCGATCGTTTGAAATATGCGGTTTTGCCTACCATGGTGTTATCGATATTTTATGTCGGGCGATGGCTTCGTTACATGCGCTCCTCTATGCTTGAAGTTATGCCCAAAGACTACATTCGCACCGCACGAGCGAAGGGGCTCAGCGAGTTTCAAGTAATACTCAAACATGCCTTCAGAAATGCTCTTATCCCCGTTCTCACCGTTTTGGCAATTTCAATACCAGCGCTTTTTGGCGGTGCTGTGCTTACGGAGACCGTATTTTCTTGGCCAGGCATAGGCCGGCTGCAATATGACGCGGTGATGAATAGCGATTATTATGTGGCCATTGTTGTCTTTCTCATTGCGGCGTCGTTAGTGATGATCGGCAACTTGCTGGCTGATGCCCTTTACGTGCTGGTCGACCCACGTATCCGCAAAGAATAGCGAGGAATAATTTGGAAACAGCAATGAGGCCTCTGGAAAGTTTTTCTTCTTTGGTATGGCGGCGTTTTACCAAGCATCGAATGGCAGTGATCTCTTTGATGGTGCTGCTCTTTTTAAGCTTGCTCTCGCTCGCAGCGCCTTGGATTGAAAAAGCTTTAGGTGTATCGCATGATCACGCAAGTTTGTTTGGTGCACATTTGGGGCCGGTTTGGCCGCATATTTTAGGGACGAATGAACTTGGCCAAGATGTTTTTACACGCCTGATTTTTGGTGGGCGCATCTCTTTGATGGTGGGTTTTACTGCTGCCACCACTTCAGCTCTTATCGGTGCCTGCGTGGGTCTGTTGGCTGGCTATTTTGGTGGACGCACGGACGCTTTATTGATGCGTTTTACGGATGCCATGTTGTCCGTCCCTGTATTGCCGCTCATGATTGTTTTTTCTGCGCTCGATCTTGAGCGCTTGTTTTCTGTTTCACCGAGCTTTGAAATAATCGCATCCAGCCTGCTTTTGTTGGCTGGGGTGATTATGCTTTTTCGTTTCTTGGGTGATAGCGCTTTTAAAAAACGCGAGAAAAACTATTTTATTTCTATGGTATTTGATGTTTTTTATATAGTTTTATTTGTTTTAATTGCTTATTTATTAGTGTTTAAAGTTATGCCTTGGAAAACGGTGAGCACGGGAAACACCTCTTCAGTGGTGAAACTCATTTTAATTATTAGTTTTTTCGGGTGGATGACGGTGGCTCGTTTGGCTCGCGCGAGCGCTTTGCAGCTGAAAAATATGGAGTTTGTGTTGGCTGCCAAGGCTTTGGGGGCGAGCCACGCACGTATTATCATCCAGCATATTTTCCCCAACGCTCTTGCTCCGATAATCGTAGCAGCTACTCTGGAAGTTGGCGAAAATATCCTTTATGAAGCAGCTCTAAGTTTTTTGGGCTTAGGCATTCAGCCTCCGGTTTCTTCCTGGGGCAATATGCTTAATAACGCTGTTGATTATATTAAAAGTACGCCGAGCCTCGCCTTTTGGCCTGGGCTTTTCATTTTAATAACAGTTGCTTGTTTTAATTTTTTGGGCGACGGCATGCGCGACGCCTTAGATCCTCATCAGGTTATGAAAAATGCAAACTCAAAATAGCCTCGTATGGCGACTCACTAGCATGACTGGCCTTGGCCAAAGTACCTATAATCATCCCCAATTCAAACTTGAAATTATCATCAAGTCTCTGAACAGTAAGGGGCTCGATGTGAAGCTTCGGCTCAGCCGAGAACTTCTCTTTTTAGAAACAGAGCTTCTGCAAAAATTAAATAAAGCCCTCTTTCGTGGAAAAGTCGACGTCATCATCAATGTCGAATCTTTTGCGGCCAAATCTCAGTGGAGCTTTGATAGTGAAAAAGCAGCGCAAAGTCTGAGTGCTTTACGAAGTTTTGGTCAAAATTATCCTAATTTAGGCCAAGAAATTTCTCTGAGCGATTTTTTAAAGGTGGGTCATTTATGGCGCGAAGAAGAGCGTTCGCTTGATGAAGAAGAAATTAAGAAAGCAGTTTTTGAAACTCTCCCCGCCGCAATAGCAGATTTCAACGCCTCTCGCCGGCATGAAGGTGAGTTGCTTGCGACTAGTCTGAAGCTGCTTGTGCTTGAATGCCAAAGCATTGTCGAAAGCATTGCTTCGCGCGCTGCCGACGATGTAAAAATGCGCTTTCAAACTATTAGTGCACGGGTAAAAGAACTGTTTGCACATTTGGAAATTGATAACACACGTTTATATCAAGAGTGCGCGCTCCTTGCTGAGCGCTCGGATACCAAAGAAGAAATTGATCGATTAGCGGCCCATGTGGAACATTTTCAGCAAATATGCCGAACAGAAGGCTTAAAAGGCCGCAAACTAGATTTTTTGTGCCAGGAGATGCTTCGGGAAAGTACGACGCTTTTAACCAAAGCTTGCGATAATGCAGTCATGGTTATGGCTGTTAATCTTAAGGCTGAAATCGAGCGCATCCGGGAACAAGTTCAAAATATCGAATAGAGGTTATATTTATGGCTCGTAAAGGTTTTCCTATTGTGCTCAGTGCCCCCAGTGGCACCGGCAAAACAACGCTTGCTCATCTTTTGCATAACAGCATGGATAAGCTCAGCCTCAGCGTAAGCTATACAACGCGACCTATTCGCGGTAGTGAGCAAGATGGCATTAATTATCATTTTATTGACGAGAAGAGCTTTAAAAAAATGATAGAAGCCGATGCCTTTTTGGAGTGGGCTGAAGTTCACGGAAATTATTATGGCTCAGGGGCGAAGTGGACCGCAGATAGTCTTAACTCAGGCAAAGATGTTTTATTCGATATAGATGTCCAAGGGGGGCTTCAGATCAAATCTCATTACGAAGATGCGGTCACTATTTTTATCACCCCGCCTTCCTTTGATGAGCTAGAAAAACGCCTAGTGCGTCGCGGGACCGAATCTCCCGAAAGCATTCGCAGGCGTTTGGATTCAGCCAAAGACGAGATTAAAACAGGTCTCGAGAAATATGATTATGTTATCAATAATGAAAAGCTTGATAGAGCATTATTTGATTTAACTTCAATCATAAGAACACATCATATTATGCGTATAGATAGGCAGAAAATTGAATCGCGATTATTTAATCCTGAAAATAGCTAATAAAATTGTTAGCTTAATATAACTTTTTATGGTGTTAAATATGAGTTATATTAAGTATTTATTTGCTGCTACCTTTATTTCTAGCATGGCTTTAGCCATTCCTTCGCCATCACCTGCTAATAAATTGCTGTTTAAAAAATCGCTTGAAAAAGCAATGATTTATGTGAGAGAGCCGCGCGAGATTAATGATATCGGTAGTTTATGGCTAAAATCTATGTTGGCACCGGAGGCAGTCAAAGTTGAAGATGTGCCTAAAAAAGACCCCTTGGCCCGACTTTTTTCCGATGATTTTGCTCTTCCTGGTTTAGTAATCCAGCGGCAAGTAAAAAGTGAGAATGAAGTTGATGATTTATTTAGTAAAAATAATAAAGAGTTTAATAATTATTTTTATAAATTTGATGATAAACTAAAGCCATTTTTTGTGCATGCCTATGATGACATTTTAATAAAATCTCTTTATTGTAAAGAAACCGGTCATGATGATCTCGATGCTTATATTATTAAAAAAATGCGCGATTTTGAGGGTGGTTATACTGATACGCATGCGATTTTGGCTATTTGGTTTTTGGAGGCCAAAAACTGCATAAGCACAGAGCGCTTTCAAAATTTCAAAGCAGAAATAATCGAAGCTCTAGTGAAAGCTTTGGACAAAAATCCAGGCTTTAGCGATCTTTACGCGGAGCAGGTGGCCTTCTTATTTTGGGCTGGCCGCGGCGATTTGGTAAAGGAAGAATATATAGAAACCATTGTTAAAGCGCAAAAAGCTAACGGGAGCTGGGAAGCATTTCCGGGCCTCGAAGATATGCACACGGTAGGGCTTTCGACCGTGGCGCTTCGTGAGTTTTTAGCAGGATCACAATTTACCCCCCTTTTCCCTAATAAAGAATTAGGTGTGAACTTTTGAGAATAAAATGAATATACAAATTCTTAAATTAACTTTTTTTACGACTTTGCTGCTCTTCAATTTTGCATGTCAACGAGGTAGATCTTGGAGCGAGCAGACTCCTACGACGAGAGAACGACCAAATATTCAGGGTGGAAGAAAAGCACAAGAAAATACCCCACCAGCCAATACAGTACCTGAAGACCCTAGACTGCCACCTCGGGAGGAAGAAAATAATCGGCCAGCACCTAATACGAGCGCTGCACCAAATTTACCTTCGCAAGAACCAGGGCAAACACCCTCAACCCCTGCATCGCCATCTCCATTGCCAACTCGTCCTTCTGTGACGCCTCCACCGTCTCCAACATCTTCATTTCCAACGCGTCCTTCTGTGACGCCTCCACCGTCTCCCACATCTCCATTTCCAACTCGTCCTTCTGTGACGCCTCCACCGTCTCCCACATCACCATTTCCAACTCGTCCTTCTGTGACGCCTCCACCGTCTCCCACATC
>JBPOIV010000049.1:0-3913 GCA_052034245.1 Myxococcota bacterium | reverse complement strand
AAAATAGCGCGCGCCTTATTGGAAAGCTTGAGATTCACGTACAATTTGTTGTTAACTTATTTTTCCATTTTTTCTCGACGCATTCTTCTATATTCAGTCAAGTTAAAAAGCTCATCCTCTTTTACGTGCGAAGTGAACAATATACCTTTCAAATGATCAATTTCATGCTGAATTATTCTTGCTAAAAACCCTTCTGCAAGACCACTTACTTTTGTCCCATCGGGCAAATAAGCACTGTAGTGAATTTTCGTGTATCGCGGCACCATTCCTGCCATATCATTGACGGAAAAACACGCTTCGTAATCCGCATGCTGTTCGTCGCCAGCGGCTTCATAGCTGGGATTAATCCAAATAGTTTTGGGCATAGATTGGCTAAAATCAGGCCGCCATTTTTTAATGGTGGGATCAGCTTTTGCTGCAAAAACAATTATTTGTTTGGAGAAACCGATTTGAGGAGCTGCAAGACCCGCGCAATTTTCTTCCCTATCAAATTTTTCTTCCAAAATTTTTAGCATCGCCATGTCCTCTTCGCTCAGAGGAAAACTTAAGGCCTCCGCTTCAGTAAGAAGTACCTTTCGACGTGCCATAGATTGTTGCTCGTCATTCATCACGACATAGGAAGGATTTTTAGGAAGAGACATCGTCATTCTCGTTTTTTCGTGCGCACAAGAAAAAAATTGCAAACATGCAAGAACCAGCATCAGTTCTTTTTTAAAAAATGACATTTTTTTCTCTGCTCATCAAATTTCACCTCTATTTCTTAGAGCTCCTGCTAGTAGGGATTTTTAAGCTAAAAAACACAGGTCACTGAATTTTAGTTGCGCAATCATATCTTTTAGATTCTTAACCACCTAATAATCGCTATTTTTCTCCATCGCTTGACACTTTAGAACAGCGCACTACTGTACTATCGAGATAGCACAGTATTACATAAAGGAGCGCACATTGAGCGCAGGTCACCATGGTGAAAACGTTGATCTTTTTGATGCGATCTTGCATTTAAAAAATGCGAAAGAGTGCGAAAAGTTTTTCGCAGATTTATGCACGTATCAAGAGATAAAGGCGTTGAAGGAAAGATGGAAAATTTGCCAAATTTTAGAAAAAGGCGAGTTTTCTTATCGTGAAATCCATAAAAAAACTGGCGTCAGCCTCGTCACTATTGGACGCATAGCCAGATTTTTAAAACAAGATTCGCATGGAGGATATCGCTTAGTTTTGCAACGCATAAAAAAATGATTCTTAATAATGGTTCATGGTTCACCTTAGTCCTCGTGCAAATAGGCGGCGCTATTTGCTTGCCTATGCTCATAATCGGCTTTCTTCTTGGGAAATCTCTACCACTAAGCGAAGCACTTCTCGCCATTTTCGTCGGCAACAGCTTGCTCGCTCTTTTGGCGTGCTACATGAGCATCATTGCTATTCGCACGAGAAAGACCACGCCAGAACTTGCGGTGGCCACTTTTGGATCCAAGATCGGTTTTAGTTTCTCCCTCGTTTTTATGTTGAATTTAGTGGGATGGTTCGCCATTCACCTTGTGGGCATGGCCGAGCTTGTTGCTGCAAGATATTTAGTAGATTACCCATTGCTAAACATTAGCGTCATCATAGTTTTTGGTGCTCTCATCACTTCTTCTGTGCTCGGTGGTCTTCGCTATTTGGAAATTACTGCTCGCTATTCCTTGCCTTTTTTGCTCTGGGGCATGCTTTCTCTCACCAACATCGAAAACTATGTTGTATCTTGGCAAAAAAGCCAAAGCTTTGCTTTGGATTTTTCAGCTAGCATCCTCGTTTTTTCAGGTTTATTTGCCTGTGTCGTTGATCTCCCAACATATTATTGTCGCGCAAAATCTATTAAAGACGGCATCATCGCTTCTCTCTTATTATTTTTAGTGGTTGTTCCTTTTATAGAGATCCTAGGATTAGGGATTTCATCACCAAATGGTGCTGATAATTTTGCCCTTGAAGTTATGGGCACTTCTTATGGGTGGATGAGAGATTTGTTTTTAGTTTTCTCTCTCCTTGCAGGCTGGACGACAAATAGCTGTAATTTATTTTCTGCACAAACTTTTTTGAAGTCCATTGCACCGAGCTCCCTTCGCCTTAACTCAAAGAGTCGAATAATTTGTATGGGGACACTGGGGACATTTCTTGCATTGGTGTGCCTAAAAATTTCTTTTCAAAGTTTACTTCTCTATATCACCTCGCCACTCCTTATTTGTGGCGCCTTATTGATGCTTTTAAATGCCCGGAGACTCTCATGATTATTAACCTCAACCTATTGCCCTATCTCTCTTCTGGCGCAGCCTTACTAGGCTCAGGAGGAGGACAAAACCCTCAAGTACTTTTAAAAAGCGTCGAGCAGGCCTTAGCAGAGTCAGGGAATGTCACCCTTATTGATGTTGAAAGCCTCGATGACGATGCCCTTGTAGTGCCGGTCGAATACATGGGTGCTCCTGATCCGAATCTTCCTCTGCATCTTGAGGGCCGCGAACTAGAAAAATTAATTAAGAGAGTAGAAAGTCGATTCGGAAAAAAAGTCGATGCCATTCTCACGGGAGAAATCGGAGGCGCAAATGGTCTCGTCGGAGTATTAATCGCTGCTCGATTACAATTGCCGCTTATCGACGGCGATAATGTTGGAAGAGCACTTCCGATGCTTCAGATGAATACACCTTCTCTCGCGGGCATTAAGCCCACTCCTGCCTTTTTAGGAGCAAAAGACGGCGAAATAATTCTTGAAATAGATACTCCCGACTTGCAATCACTCGAAAATATTTGTCGCGCTGTGGCAAAAAACTTCGATGGAAATGCTGCCTTCATTTATAACGTCATGCGTGGCTATGAGGCAAAAAAGGCTATTGCTAAAAATACCATCTCCGAAGCACTCCGATTGGGCAAAGAAATGGCCGACGGAAAAAATATCGGAAAACTTCTGACGAAAGGACAAATAGCAAAAGTTGAGCTTGAGAGAGAGAGCGGCTTTCTCAAAGGAAGCATTGAAATTGTCGATGAAGAGACGGTTTTTGTGATTGATGTATGCAACGAATTTATGAAGGTTAAAAAAAATGGAATGCTCATCGCCTCCGTTCCAGAAATCATTACGATGCTAAATGATGAAGGAAAAATAATCACAAGCGAAGTGGCAAAAATCGGCATGGGCGTGAATATCTTTTGCCTTGATGCGCCCCCCATGTGGCTCGAAAAAGCCGGTCTCAGCTTATTGAAGGAGGCAGGTTTTTAGCGCGCTTATTTTTTCTTAATGGCTTAACGTCCGAGTTTGGGTGTGCCATGCTCGGGCAACTTCTCAAAACCGGTGCTAAAAATTATTCCAAGGACCCTAGATGCGAATATGGATCGATGCTGATGCTTGCCCCAATGTGATCAAAGAAATTATTTTCAAAGCCTCTATGCGTACACAAATTCCAGTCGTGGTTGTTGCCAACGCACCCATACGAATTCCCATTAATGGCCTCGTCAGTACCATCCAAGTGCCTCGGGGTTTTGATATGGCGGATGAAAAAATCACCGCTAGCCTCGCCATGGGCGACATCGTGATTACCGCCGACATTCCTTTGGCGAGTGAAGTCATTCAAAAAGGTGCTCTCGCTCTTAATCCTCGAGGAGAACTTTACACCGAAGAAAACATCAATGATCGCTTGGCGACGAGAGATCTTCTCGCAGAGCTTCGCGACTCAGGAATGATGTCGGGTGGCGGTCCAAAACCTTTGGGCCTTAAAGAAAAGCAAGCATTTGCGTCAAAGCTTGATGCTCTTTTAGCAGCGCATGGGCGAAGAATGAAGTAATTTTTGTGGCTGTAATTTCGAAAAGCTCCCTAAATTTCTCTACTCAAAATTAGGAACACACAGTGTGATGGTGAAGCCTTGCAGAATATAAATTTAAGACTATTTTTATC
>JBPOIV010000022.1:0-8966 GCA_052034245.1 Myxococcota bacterium | reverse complement strand
CTGGAAGATCTCCCCGAGCCCCGACGAGATCAAAAGACATTGATCTTGTGCTAACTCGCATAGCCAATAGCCTGGATAAGTACTTTCCCAATTATCGCCAGTCCTTCTCACTACCGGAGAGCCTATTTGCACGGTCCCAAGATCATTATTGTTGTCGTCGAACAAACTGTAGTTGCAATAGAGCGTGCCCAAACGCGCAACTTGTGCTGCATAATTCCATTTCGTCAGACTGGCGTGCTCTCCTTCGCTCGCGCATTGTTTTTTGCTGACTTTTTCTCCTGATACCTGCCATTTTGCTTCAGGAAGGGAATCGGGAATCTTAACGACAGGATGCCAGCTTCCTCCTCGACATTCAGCATTTATTTCCAGAGTGGGACAGGTAAATACTGTTGGCGACTCAGCGTTAAGAGTGTGCGTAACTAGAAATGCCAACAAGGCGATGTGCTTTCTCATAGTTCCTCCGATTTAATACTCAGAGGTATTTCGAGATGAAAACGCTCAGTTTTTGATCTTTTAATAGCTTTAAATCTAATTATTATTAAGCAAATATATGTGTTTAGATGTGTGCTCATTCACAAAATCTAAAATAATAATATTTGGATTTCGTGAGCGCCATTCATCCATCCAATGAGGGAAATAGCGAATGACATCTTTTGCCATATCTTTTAAGCTGCGATAGCGATCGCCCCAGGGCAAGAGGCCTTCTTTCATGGTGTCAATTGAAGGCGTCATTTGTGATTGGGTAACATAGAACTTGTTGCCATTCTTATCATTCGTACGCTTATCCATGTTTTTATCGAGGCTATTTTTTAGCTCTTTTGGGTTCGCCTTATTGGCCCAATAATCATTGATAAAAGTTTTCGGCCAAAATTCATTGACCTGATCAGCGATCTTTTTATTTTTATATAGCAAAAATACTTGCTTATTTAATTGCCAGATATGCCCAACTTTTACATTGGGGCCATTCACTTCATTTTTGCCGATGAGTTTGTTATTTAAAGCTCTCTGAATCATCATGGTTAATCTTTGATGATTGCGCATTTCTTCATTGGCTTCACCCATATAATTTAAATCGCCTATTTGAATGACAATAATTTCGCGAGGCTGTTCCCCTAAGAAGCGTGCAATATCCGCTAATACATCGGAAAATTTAGGACCATAAAGACCATGGGCAATATAAAAATCATTTTTATTCTCGCGATAGACAACGCGCAGATCGAGATAGCGAATGCCATCATTTAGTTGTTGATAAATGGTTCTATCTTGAGCCATGGCCCAATTTTTGGCAATTTTCGTGACGATGAAACCAACGCCAACCACCTTCAATAAATTAAGTTTTTGGTCATAGTCTTGACCCTTGGCAAAGCTATTTTCTAAGGCATAAGTCGCGGAATCATGGCTTCCAGGGATATAAATCTCGTTTAAGGGGCGATTATAAAGTTCTTTTTTCAAAGCCGTCATCCAATTGGAGCCGCTAATAGGCGTGGCCATAAGGTAAAGACTTAATAAATTTGAAAAAATAACTACCAAAAGTCGCATAGTATTCTCACTAGGGTTTAAGAAATACTTAGCAACTTAAGGATTTATTTGTATTTAAATTTTTAATATAAATAATGGATATAAGAAAAGACCACGAATTGGTAATAAATATCGTGGTCTAAAAGATTCAGTTATTTTTATTGAAATCGCATAGATCCATGTGAATCAATCTCAAACATGAAATTCTTGGTTATTCGTTCTTGTCTATGTGGATTAATATAATCGACAGCGATGAAGCCGACGTTTTGATTAATCATCAAAAGATTCCATTCCGTAGGCATCTCAGAGTTGTTTCTAATGATAAGACCCTCGTTTTGCAGCGGATGCAAAAGAAAAGATTTTCCTAATCCAATCACTTCATCACGACTGATAAGCTCCCTTTTTAATTGGAGGGCGCGAGCATTTAACTCTTCGCAATCAATGAGCTGCTCAAGTCTTTCTTGCCATGAAGGATGCCAATTTATGTATAAACGCGCCTTCGCTGCAAGAGCTTCAATGCCGAGGTCTCTCACCTGCGCTCGCAATTTTTTGGGCGCTTTATTTGATAAAACGTACACGATTTGCTCATCGCTAGTAGGTGCAATTTGATAAAGCAAATAGTCGCCAGTTATATCGTTTTTCTGTAGTTCAAATCGATAATGATGGCTCACATTAAGATACTGCACTTTTCTTGCGCCATACATTTGCTCATGAAATGAGATATGCACATTTTTACCCAGCAAATAATTTCTATCTGCAAGGTCGGTGGACATCAATGAACCCCAAGAAGCATTATCGCCGATGCGAGGATACCCCAGCCAATTTTTCATGCCGAGTACGAGTCTTTTATTCGGGAGTTTTCTGAGACGACCATTTTCCAAAATGAAAGCCTGGCCGAACCATGTTGAATTTTCGATATCATCTTTCACTAATTCACAATCCGAATAGCGTGAGCTAGGGCTCAAATAGATGGTCGAATGTACTTCATGCTGATAGATCGATTGCTGCGCTTTTTCGATAGTAACAGGAGCGGCCTTATTTTCTTTGCAGTCATTTACTCTACTTAATAAAATTTCTTTATTTTGCCTACGATCCCTCTCAGCGCGCTCTTGTTCCTGTTGAGTCTCTCTTAGGCCAAATTTTTCCCAATCAACATAGGGAGCCAAGAGTGTTTTCGTAGCCGCCATCCGCTTTTTTGTCTGAGGAGCTTTTTCCGGAAAACCTTGGCTATTTTCAGCATTGACTTGATTATCCCTAACAATTTTAAGGTGGGTAGCATGGTAAGGCTCATGCACCAAAATTTCTTCGTAACTATTATCTTCCTCATCAGAGGAAGAATGAGAGCCTTCTTCGCTACTCGAAGAATTATCTTCAAGGGTACGCGGGACTTCAGTGCTGATTTTTAAGAGTTCCAATTTACCTTTGGTTGTGTCTGCAGACAAAATGACTTCTTTATCGTTCTCATGCTTACGCTCTTTGCTTATCAATGGCGTTGTAAAGCATAGCGGTGTTGCTACGCCTTTAGCTTTACGGCGTGTCTTAGAACTCTTGGTGGCGGGAACATGAATAACTTTGTCAAAGCTCGTTTTACCGGCAATGAATTTATTATCCTTTCCCCCTAGCGGGTAAAGGGAATGTAATTGGTCGGCGCTTATTAAATTCGCTTTTACGTAGAGCGCAGAATCTTTAGAGCTTCCATCTCTTTGTTGAAGGTGGAAGAGAAGTTTAAGTTCTTCTTCCCACAGATTATCAGGAACAATCGCAGTTCCCCATTCTTGGCCCTCAAGAATAACTTTATAAAAGCCCGGGATTTCTAAAAACTTTGGCAGTATTTTGGCTTTGCTAGGCACTACGCTCTCAGTGCTATTCTGTGTGTCTTTAGTAAGAGAATTGGTAGGCTCAATATTTTCGTTGTCATTCTTCGTCGGCAAAGATAGTTCTTCAGCCTTAAGTTCCCAAGCCAGCTCAAATCTTCTGTCCTTTTTTTCCTTATTCCTGGTCATCATTGGCGCTTTAAGCAAAAAAGAGCCTGAATCGCTACCAGGCTCAACGCTGATGTTTTTCTCTATACGAATAATATTTGCTTGATTGGTCGAGCTTCCTACATATCCAGTCGAAGCAGCGATGCTGTCTAAATTTCTTGGGTTTGGGAAAATAAATTCTGTGATTTTATTATCCAAATCACTTACCGGCTTAAGAACTAGCTCAAGCTTTTGCGGTTTTTTTTGATGGGTAAAAGAAATACTCATCATGCAAAGATTTTTTTGATAGGGCATAAACTCAATAGTAACTTGTATGTCACTATTGTTATCTGCACCAAGATTAAGCTGTTTTCCCTTCGCCAAAGCAAAAAATTTCTTATTCAGAAATGCTTCTATTCCATAGAGCTTTTTATTTTCTTCTCTTTTACGATTAAGCTCGGCTTCTAGCTTTTCGGCCTTGAGTGCTTTTTTTCTTTCCTTTCTTTGCTGGCTTCTTTCTTCGAAAAATCTTTTGAAAAATAGTCTAAATTCGTTGAACTTCTTAGAATCTTCTAAAGACCTAATATTTTCCTGACTTAATACCATTTCCCCAACACTTAAGCCATCTTGGTTTTTTAAATGAATTAGGGCGCCATGCTCCATGAGATATCGAGCGATATCATAGTGTTCTGTCGCTACCGCAACCATTAAGGGAGTCCAGCCATCTCTTGTTGTCTCATTATTATTTTCAACGGAAATAAGTTGTTTAACCAGCTCAAAATCTCCCTTGGAGCAAGCCCTCATAAAGTCGCTCATATCTTCTTTATTTTGAATGACTGAAATAAAAAGGTGCCTTCTTAGGTAGGCAATCATTTCGAGATCGCCATAAGCCTGCGCTAGTTTATATAAACTTAGTCCGTTTTTATCTTCCGCGTTGATATCTAATCCTCTTTCAAGAAGAAGTGGTAAGGCGCTTTTCCATGTCTTGGGACTTAAAGAGATGATGGGAAGGCTTCCGTTTGGCGTGCGGGCATTAATAGCAAGCTTATCGGATCCAAGCAAAGCTTTAAGTACGTCTTCATCATAATAAGAAGGGTTAAGAGCAAAGCAAAGCGGCGATAATCCGAGTCTATTGGCTTTATTGGGATCAGCACCATTCTCCACTAATAACTTCACTAAAGTAGAGTCGCCATGGAATACCGCCAATATTAACGGAGTAGAATTTCGGGAGTCTTCATAATTGATATCAACGCCATAGCGCATCAGCACTGGGAGGGGGCTCAGGTCACCAGACTTAATAATAGACCTCAGGGGCGTTGAATTGCTAAGCTCACCTTCGCGATTTGGCTCAAAACTTGGATGCCTAACAATCTTTTCAAATAGGTCTGAATCGCCAGCAGCGAGTCCCAAAGGGCTCAAAATACTACCAAGCTTGCCTTCTATATTCACGTCGAGATGCTCTTGCTCCAAAAGAAAATCGAAGGTGCTTCGATGATTTTTCAGCCGCGCCATCGTTATCGCAACAAGCAGAGGGCTCTTATATGATTGGGGATTTCTATAATTAATATCCGCTCCTGCTTCTAGGAGCAGCTTTAGGAAAGCAGGATTATCTTCTTGCTCAATACATTTGAGAAGCAACTCTTCCTTCTTCGAAGTCCAGCGAAATTTCTCAAGAATTTCTTTAAACGTTTTCTCATCCATGGTGAGGTCGGCTATAGATTTGCCCTCTAAGTCCGAAACAAATTCTACAGCGTAAGGCGGGATTTCGGTGGCGAATAAATGAGTGCAACACGCAACAAATAATAATGCAATTTTAAGCAAGAAAGAACTATTTAAATTCATTTGTAATCTCATTATTTATATTTATTAGCCATCATAGGAATGCCATGGGAGCATAGTCCTAACGTGATTTTTTGGGCTGGATGAGCTTGCATCAAGTGAGCAAAGAAAAACCAAAATAGAAAAAATCATATAGCCAGTAGTATTTAATTATTGGCTACATGATAATGGTCTATTGTTTGTTGTCAATAATTTTCGTTGATCGCTAATTAATATAATTTCATGAGATCTTTAGAAGAAAAAATGCTTATATTCTAAGGGGATAATATTTAATTTATTCAGATTCACTAATTCCCGAAGTTCTTGATTCGCCTTGGTCAAATCAAAGCGGCGTTCATTGATGGCTTTTTTGTAAATCTGCCCGATAAAATCTCGTTTTAATTGGCCTGCGAGGCTTCTCATTTCATGGACGTATTTATTTTGATCGTCGCTATGTGCGATGAGTTCAACCATTTTTCCGCATGCAGCGAGATTGGCATGGAAATGCTCAAAAACGTCGCTTTTAGTAAATAAGTGACCGACGTACATTACTCCGTCGTCAAAACGTCCTTTTTGCTCATCCCAATTTTCCTTTACACATTGAAAGAGCGGATGATGCAAGCGTATGCCGGCAGCGCCAAGATGCTTATCAGTAACTTCTTTCATGCGCGGTGAGCGAGAAGTAAGAGCAACGACGATGGAGCCATTCTTGATCCAAGTTTCAATGGTTTGGTCCATGTGATGTTCGATCAGTCGCGGTTGCAAATGGGCCTGAACTTGTTGATCAAGCACACCCATGACCTCGTAGGCTTGTGAGCGCTCTACGCCATTCTTTCGAAAAATATCCACCATGGTATAAAACCATGGCGGCGTGCCGAGATTCCCTGAAGCGGTAAGGATGTTGTCATCAATGTCGAGGACAATGAGTTTGCTGTGGGGAGGCGAAGGATGACGCTCTATAGCATCAACAAAATTTTTCATTTCCTCGGATTCAAAAACCCATTCTCTATTATTTTGACTTTGACGAATGTCACTGTGTTTGCAAGCACTGAGCACTAAAAGAGCGGTAAAAAAAAATCCCAATTTCCTTAGCATTTTTTCCTCAAACAATGAAAATTTTTCCTTTGGGTATAGGAGTTATCGCAAAAAGAAAGAGCGACAGGGGCGACAATAAAAGAGCTAAGTTAAAAATCGTCATTGCTGCGTGTGGTCTAGAGGGCCGTTATCAACTCACTAGTCGTCGATGAAGAAGTGATTTATTGAAATACACCAGATCATTGGGAGCCTCTATGTCAGAAAAGCAAGCTCAAGTTAAAATCACAATCGATTTAAGTGACTATCAAGCTCATATTTTTCACATCACCATGAACATCACGGGAGCTCTTAAGAATCAGCATCTTTCCTTGCCTCTATGGACCCCAGGAAGCTACATGGTGCGGGAGTTTGCGCAGCACATTATCGACATCAATGCTTTCGAAATGGGCCGCCAGACGACTATTAAAAAAATAAATAAAAATACTTTTATCCTTAACAATACTGAAGAAATAATAACCATTAAATATCAAGTCTACGGCTTTGATTCTTCAATCCGAGCAGCATTTATCGATGACCAACAGGCTTTTTTTAATGGCGCTGCTTTATTTTTGCGCCCTCATCATTTGGAAACGAATTCTTTTCAAGTGAATATTTTGCCTCTCATGAATAAAGATTGGCAAGTGGCAACGGCCATGCCCAAAATAGAGAGCGATGCTAAAGGTTTTGGCTCCTATGGCGCTGCTAGTTATGAAGAGTTGATTGATTATCCTTTTCAGATCAGCCCCATGAAGCGTTTAAGCTTTAAGGCTACGAATATTCCGCATGAAATAGTACTAGTTGGCGACGTGCGCGCTTTTGATGAGCAGCGTCTTACGAATGATTTGTCGAGATTATGTGCTACTCAAATAGATTTTTTCGGGAGCGCGCCCTTTAGCACTTATCTTTTCATTGCGCGTTTCGAAGAGGGCGGTTATGGCGGGCTTGAGCATCGTAACTCTACTATGCTTTTATCCTCGCCGAACTCTTTGCCTAAGTCGGGCATGTTGGAGCCTGATGGGCCTTATCGATCTTTTCTTGCGCTTTGTTCGCATGAGTATTTTCATTCATGGAATGTGAAAGCCATCAAACCAAAAGAGTTTGTACCCTACAATTTAGACCAGGAAAGCTACACCAAATTGTTGTGGGTTTTTGAGGGCATCACTTCTTACTATGATGATCTTCTTGTGCGAAGAGCAGGGCTTATTTCGAAGGAAAGTTATCTTGAACTCATGGCAAAAAATCTGACGCGTCTCAAACGAAATTATGGTCGTCAGGTGCAATCAGTTGCTGATGCGAGCTTTGATGCATGGGTGAAATTTTATCGCCCGAATGAAAATAGTCCCAATGCGACAACAAGTTATTATCTTAAGGGCTCCATTATCGCATGGTATTTAGATTTATGCATTCGCCTAAAGAGCGAAGGAAAGAAATCTCTCGACGATATAATGCGCCAAGCCTATGGCCTCTATGGCCAAGGACAAGGCGTGAGCGAGGAAGAATGGAAGTTCTTATTACGAGAAGAAGCACCAGCTTTGAACATTGAGCAATTTTATCAGCGTTTCATCGATGGGCTCGATGAAATTCCGCTCGAAGAAATTCTGCCCGAGTTTGGTGTCACTATAAAAACAGATGGCGATGAAATGTTTGTCGACGAAAAGACTCGCATGCTTGCGCACCTAGGATGTAAATTTCGTTTTGATGATAACCAACGCGCCATGCTTAATTTTGTCGAAATTGCGAGTCCTGCCATGGATGCAGGCTTAAGTCCTGGCGATGAAATTGTGGCCATCAACGATATTCGCTTAGATGCAAACAATTGGCCTGATCTTGCAGCTTTAATCAGACCGAATGATGCTATTTCTATTTTGTATAGTCGCAAAAGGAGAATGGCTAAAACCGAGCTTTTGCCTCGACATTTGTCGCTCAGTCATTATTCATTGAGCTTTAACGACGCAAGTTTTCTTGCTCAAAAAGATCGCCAAAGGGAATGGTTGGAAGGCTAAGAAAAGCGCGCCACTCAGGCGCGTTTTTTGTTCATTCACGAGGCTGATCTTTTTTTGTACAGCAACGGATATTTCCCCCCCAGTCCCACTCCTCCTTACAGCTCCAATCTCCAAATTCGGTAGAATCGGATTGGAGAAATCCTAAACCATATGCCTTTGTATTAAACTCATTAGACATACAAAAACCTTTTTGATAACGCTGCAATCCAATTGAAAGTGATAAAGCTATATCAGGCGGAGGCGGATCCTTCTGCACCCGCGTATAGTGGTCTGAATATCTTCGGAGATTTTTTTCAATCTTTTTATCCATTTCATTTCGACATTGCTCTCCGGGGTCATAATCATACAAGTAGCCTGTATCAAGGACGGTAAGACCGCACACAGCTTTTATGGCTTGTTTCTTCGCATCTGCATACGCTTGCAACCGTTTATACACGGTATCCAGTGTTTTACTTGCACCTTTACTGTCATCCTCCTCCATGGCCCAGGAAGAAGCGGCAAGGAGAACTGCAAAAATTATTCGATAGGTTTTCATGGGACCTCATTATATTTTTAAGCTCACTTTTAATCACACAATCCATTTCTAAAACCC
>JBPOIV010000262.1:0-2426 GCA_052034245.1 Myxococcota bacterium | reverse complement strand
TTTGTCGTCGACGATGTACCTATTGTAATTTCTATTTTGAGGTAGGAAAACCTGCGTCAAATTTTGCCGACGCACTTTTTCTAGAATGGCAAGCGCGGGCCAAAGATTGGACTGAACCGGCCTCAAGCCTCTATTTTGGGGGTGGCACACCTTCAATGCTGAAAGCCTCTGAAATAAACAAAATCGTCGCATTTTTTAAAAACGAAGGCATGCTGCAACCGAATGCTGAGATTACGCTCGAAGCGAATCCCGAAGACATCAATGTGGCTTTTACCGATGAGATAAGAAGTGGCGGCATTAATCGCCTGAGTCTCGGCGTGCAAAGTTTTGACGATGACATGCTCAAATTCTTGGGCCGAAAACACCGGGAATACGATGCGAAAAAAGCCATAGAGACGGCACTTTCCGGCGGTTTTAATAATATTTCCGTGGACATGATCATTGGCAGCGTGGGCGAAAACCCTAAGCATACCCATGCAAGCATCAATTATCTTAGTGAGCGAGTTCCCCATATCAGCGCTTATTTGTTGACTATTGAAGAAGGCACGCACCTTTATAAACGAATTAAAAAGGGGCAGCTTTCTGAGGCCCCCGAAGATCACCAAGTGGATATGTTTCGCATGGTGCAGGAGCAGCTTTTGGAGCGCGGTTTCATTCAATACGATATTTCAAGCTATGCCAAAGAGGGCTTTTTTAGCCGCCATAATCAGATTTATTGGGCCATGGGCAGCTATCTTGGTTTGGGCCCTTCGGCCCATTCGATGCGCTTTTTAGCTGATGGTGGCGTGCTGCGCTGGGCTAATGAGGCATCGGTGCAACAATGGCTGCAAGAGCCCCAAAGTGATCTCTTTATTCGTTACGATCAATTGAGCCCTGATCAGGCCTTAAAAGAAGCTTTAGCTTTTGGATTAAGGAACATGTCTCAGGGAATTGATGCCCAAAAACTGGCCCTGCGCCATCAGGTAGCCCTGCCCAAAGATTTTGCTGCTGCGATTGAAAAATTGAAATTAAATGGCTATTTAGAAGAAAAAAATCAGGCCTTGCGCATTAGCAAAAATGGGGCCCTTTTTGCCGATGCCATCATGCGAGAGATTCTTTGCTCTTAGTAGTGGTGCTTGCTTGACAATGGAGCTTTTTAGAGGCACAACCAGGGACGATTACGTGCGCACTAATGAGGCAGCCGCCGTAGTGGCTTTAAAGCTTTAGTCTTTGTTGCCCTGAAGCGAAGTATGGACCTTACTATTATAATGAGCGCGAATGTTGCTAGGGAATAAGTAATGAAGACACAATTTGCAAGTGTAGAATCAGTTTCAAGGCAATGGCACTTAGTTGATGCCAAAGATCAGATTCTTGGACGAGTGGCTACCAAGATTGCATCCGTTTTGCGTGGAAAGCATAAGCCAACTTACACTCCTCACGTCGATACAGGCGATTTTATCGTTGTTATCAATGCTGAGAAGATCAAAGTTACTGGTGCTAAGGGCCAAAACAAGTTGTATTGGACGCACTCTGGCTATACCGGTAGTGAAAAAGCAGTAAATTTTGATGACCAAATTGAGCGTCATCCGACACGCGTTATTGAACATGCGGTTCGTGGTATGTTGCCAAAAGGTCCTCTTGGTCGCAAAATGTTTAAGAAGCTAAAAATTTATACTGATGCTACTCATCCCCATGTCGCGCAAAATCCGACGAGCTTGAGTGTTTAGGTTTTAGGAGCAAAGATTTATGAATCGTTATTATGCAACAGGTCGTCGTAAAGTTTCCGCGGCTCGCGTATGGTTGAAAAAAGGCACCGGACAAATTACGGTCAATGGTCAAAGCTTGGGCGCTTATTTTAAGCGTGAAGTATTGCAAATGCTTATCAAGCAACCGCTTGAAGCAACCGAAAGCCTCGGTACCTATGACGCTGAAATCACCGTAAAAGGTGGTGGTTTGTCAGGTCAAGCTGGCGCTGTTCGCCACGGTATTTCCCGTGCCTTGCAACGCGATGACACACAAAACCTTGGCCCAGTGCTTAAGCGTGGTGGCTTTCTTACTCGTGACGCCAGAATGGTGGAACGTAAGAAATACGGTCAACCAGGTGCTCGTAAGCGATTCCAATATTCCAAACGTTAAGATTTCTGGGATATTTCGAATACAAAAAAACTCTCCGCTTTTGGAGAGTTTTTTTATTGTAGGCTAGGCTAATAGAAAGCAAACATCCTTTTGGGGATGGCATCTGGTGTGAGATTTTTGATAGTGGATCCTCGGGTCAAGCCCGAGGATGACAGCTCCCAGCCAATGCGCTTGATCGCACTACTTATCGTCCTGGGTATCGTAAATGCTTGTCGTCCTGGGTATCGTAAATGCTTGTCGTCCTGGGTATCGTAAATGCTTGTCGTCCTGGGTATCGTAAATGCTTGTCGTCCTGGGTATCGTAAATGCTT
>JBPOIV010000026.1:0-10067 GCA_052034245.1 Myxococcota bacterium | reverse complement strand
GATCATGAACTGAGCTTTGACAAAGAACGAGCTTGGGGCTGTCTGATCAACCACAACACTTTTCCTATGGGCAAACTCGGAATGGTATGCCTAGCTGATAGCGCAGAAGAAGCGGTCGCATTATTTGATGCATTTGAAAAAGTTGTTGTGGAGTTTATCGAGAGTCAAAGGGAGACCCAGTCTTTTTTCGAATATTATCCTCAGGAAGTCCAAGAAGAAAGCAATAAACAACCTTCATCAAAAATTAAGCCGCCCCATTCGATGAGCCGCATAAAATTTGACGACAATCAGGAAGCCGATGTTGACCCATCCTTGAGCACGACCGTATCGAGCAAAAAAAAGAGCGTGAGGTTTAGAAAATAACGTCACAAAATTCTTAGATTGGCGAATATTTATTTAAGACAAATAAATTAATCGCTTATCTAATAATCGATGAATAAATAAATGAATAAATTCACACAACAAACACGAGGTGCAGCCGCCTGCCGAGCGGCTGCATTTTTTTACATTTCGGGATCTACCGTTTTTAGGGCGCCTTTAATCAAAGCTTTTAATGTTCTATAACTTTCTCTTGGTAACACCACGCCGGCATTATAGAGCGATTTTTTAAGCAAAAGCCAACTATCACTAGCAATATCGGTAAGGGCAACTGAATTTTCTCGATGTGCCAAGTGGCGATAATCGTTATAAGGCAAATGTCGTTCCCAATCATCAAGCGCATTTTGAATTGCTGTTCTTCGTCCATTTATGCTGTGAGAGGGACTCAAAAATAATTTGACGCTTTTAACCATGGCAACTGTTGAGCGATGCGCTTTCCCCACGCTCCATCGCACGCTTTTAAATGGCACACCTGCAGCCGATTTTGCATGCCCGCGTAGTTTATGCCAAATCATGTGCGCGCGGCTGCCTTCCATATCGTATTCATAATATTGCCCGATCTCCTCTCTTTTATAAAAATCTTTAGCAGCAAAAGAGCTATTCGTATAAAATATTAATAACAATAAAATGGACCGATTATTTATCATTTTATACCCTCGCTTAAATCTATTTCCGACGAGAGTATTTTTTGGCTATTTTATTTTTTCTTCGCATTCAAGGGCACAATTGATGCTGCTATTTCTTCCACAGAACGGGTGGTTGTATCGATGATGGGAATTTGCTCGCGAATATAAAGCGCCTTTAGGGCTTCTAATTCTTCTTGAATGGCGCGTGGCTCAGCATAGGAGCTGTTCGCTCTACGTGCTTGTCTGATGCTCGCTAATCGCTCGCTGCTGATAATGAGGCCCACAAGTTTCTCACGATTTTTTTTATGCGCTTCTAAAAGTTTGAACTCAGGCAAATCATCGGCAGTGAAGGGATAATTGGCAACTTTTAAACCGAAATTCAGCGCTAAATAAAGGGCTGTGGGCGTTTTGCCACTGCGAGAAATACCGAGCAAAATTATATCGGCATCGTCATAATCATTAGTTCTAAGGCCATCATCGGTGGCAAGCGTATAATCAATAGCCATGACACGTTTTTGATAAGCGACTTCATTTCCCAAACGATGTGCTTGTCCGACTTCTTTTGAAGATTTGGAATTCATTAAAAGTTCAAGCCGGGCCATGAAAGGCGCAAAAATATCTATTGCAGCCGGAAAACCATCAGATAATTTCTTCATTAGGTGCTCATCGACAATCGACGCAAAAACCACCGGCATATTTTGATCCTCTTCGTGGCAATGCTTAATTTCTTCGAGCAGATGAAGGATCCTTTCTTCGGTGTTGATGTAAGGCCTAAGCAGTTCTTTAAACGGGCCCTCGAATTGAGAAAGCAAGCTCTTTCCGAGGCCTTTAGAAGTCATGGCGGTGCTGTCGGAAACAAAAAAGACGGAGCGTGTCATTGAAAGTCCTCTTGCTTAGGCATATGGCAATTCAACATTAAGCTTTTTTTGCTTTACGCACCCATCGAGGGAAAAATGGCCTTAATCAAGTGGTTCGATGAATTATCCATTAACGACATTGCCTTAGTCGGCGGCAAAAACGCATCCTTGGGCGAAATGATCAGCAAATTAAAATCTGCACTCGTACCCGTCCCTTTTGGTTTTGCGCTCACCACAACTGCCTATGTAGAATTTTTAAAAAATAATGCTTTGGTCGAGAAAATTTTCTCGATTTTAGAAAAAATCGATCCGCAGAATATTAAGCAGCTTGAAGAACAATCACTCCAAATTAGAGAACTCATTCTTCAGGCAAATTTTGATCAAAGTGCGGTAGAGCAACTTTATAAAGCCTATGAACAATTAAAAAATAATCGCTCATCTTTTCGCGTTGCCGTCCGCTCTAGTGCGTCTTTAGAAGATTTACCTCATGCGTCTTTTGCCGGCCAGCAAGACACCTATTTGCATGTCGCCAGCTTCGATGAGTGCATGAAGCGCATTAAAGATGTGTATGCCTCGCTCTTTGGTGCACGTGCTATTGCTTATCGCGCACATAACGGCTTCAATCACAAGGACGTGCTCATTTCTGTTGGCATTCAAGAAATGGTGAATAGCGACGAAGGTGTAAGCGGCGTTATGTTTAGCATTGATCCGGAGACGGGATTTAATGACGCTATTTTTATTAATGCCAGTTATGGCCTAGGCGAAAGTGTGGTTTCTGGCGCTGTAAATCCTGATGAATTCATGATTTACAAAAAAGCTCTTAAAGAAAAACAACTGCTTTTGCTCAATCGAAAATTGGGTTCTAAAAAGAGCCGCTTAAAAAGAAGCGCTCAAGGTCTCATCACTGAACAGGTCGATGAAAAAGACGCTTCGAAATTTTGCCTTGATGACGATGAACTTTTTTTACTTGGCACCATGGCTTTGGCCATCGAACATCATTACCGACGGCCTATGGATATTGAATGGGCCAAGGATGGCATCACTAATCAACTTTTTATTTTGCAGGCACGCCCTGAAACGGTGCATAGCAATCGCTCTTCAAGCACGCATGAAAGTTTTTATCTAAAAGGCAGCGGCCCGCTTTTGTGCTCAGGTCGAGCGGTGGGAAAGAAAATCGGTCAAGGAAAGGCACGTCTTTTGAAATCTGTGCATGAGGCCACTAATTTTTTGCCGGGAGAAATACTGGTTACCGACATGACCGATCCAAACTGGGAGCCGGTCATGCAAAAAGCCTCAGCCATTGTCACAAACCGCGGAGGCCGAACCTGCCATGCGGCCATTATTGCTCGTGAGCTTGGTATTGCAGCTATCGTTGGCACAGACAATGCGACAGAGAAAATCAGTAACAATTCGGCTATTACGGTTTCGTGCGCTGAAGGCGACACAGGAAATGTTTATGAAGGGCTCTTGGAAATTGGAACGAACACCGTCTCTACGCGTCTAAGCACTAGCGAAACACAGCTTCCTCTTATGCTGATTGTCGCTAATCCTCAAAAAGCGCTGAGTTATCATGCTTTGCCGCATCGAGGCATCGGTCTTGCGCGCCTTGAATTCATTATCGCCAATACCATTGGTATTCATCCCAATGCCATTCTTCAATGGCAAAAAATGCCCGCTGAAATCCAACAGAGCATTTTTACACGCAGCGCCCAATTTTCATCGCCCAAGGATTTTTATGTTGACACACTCACCCAAGGCATCAGCACTTTAGCCGCTGTAGCTCATCCCCATCCTATTATTGTGCGCCTGAGCGATTTTAAAACCAATGAATATGAAGAACTCCTTGGCGGCGCTCTTTTTGAAAGCAAAGAAAACAATCCCATGATTGGGTTTAGGGGAGCCTCACGCTATATTTCACCGCAATTTCAAGAAGCTTTCGAGCTTGAATGTCGGGCATTGAAAAAAGCTCGGGAACAGGGATTTAGCAATATTCAAGTCATGGTGCCTTTTGTACGCACGCTGAAAGAGGCCGAAGAAGTCATCGCTTTGCTCGCCAAAAATGGTCTAAAAAGAGGGCCCGAGCTAAAAATTATCATGATGTGCGAAGTTCCAAGTAACGTCATGTTGGCTGAAGAATTTCTTCACTACTTCGATGGATTTTCCATAGGATCAAACGATTTAACCCAGCTTTGTTTGGGGATTGATCGTGATGCACATCTTATTGCTAGCCAATTTAAGGAAAGCGATCCTGCAGTACTAAAGATGATTGAGATTGCTATTTCGGCCTGCAAAAAAAATGGGAAATATGTGGGTATTTGTGGCCAAGGCCCCAGCGATGACCTACATTTCGCGCGCTGGTTACTTGATCATGGCATCGATTCTATTTCTCTTAGTCCGGATACCTTTGCTGAAACTTTTCACGCTCTAAGTAGCGAGCGATAACTCCCTACATCGCGAAAATAAGATCACTAACAGCATTATTTTTCGCGAATGGTTAAATGGCGCCCACTGGGGGTAGCCATGACTACTAAAATTACTAATGCGAAAAGCCGGTGGTTCCGCACGACTATAGGCGAGTTTGTAGAAGCCGTTTATGAAGCTGCCATGGAAGAATACATGAATGAGGCTATCGCTCGGCGCATTGCGATGCAGATGCTGCTTCGAAAATTGCGCCTTCAACACAAACGTTTTGATGTGGTGAAAAAACCTGAAAGCACGCAGAAAAAAGCGTATCTACGAAGTGAGCTAGACAAAAAGCGTCTGAAAAAATCCTAACGGCCATAAGGCTTAAACCCATGCTTCATGCCTGTCGCATAGATTGCTATCAACGCATAAAAGCTCTAAGTTTTTTATATGAATAATTTTTTTGCCACACTCCGGCCCCATGAATTTCGACCACTTACAAAACCTCTTGTTCCGAACGAGCATTTGGCACTTTTATTAAGGAGCATTCGTGCCCATAAAGGCATTCCCTTGCTCGTCGGAGGCTCAGTGCGGGATCATCTTTTGGATTTATCGCCAAAAGATTTTGATATTGAAGTTTTTGGCCTTTCCTCAAAAGAACTTGAAGATGTGTTGAGTGCTTCGTTTAAAGTTATCGCCGTCGGGCGCAATTTTGGCATTTTTAAAGTTATCGTCAGCATTCAGAAAGAAGAAAAATCTTTTGATGTGGCGACTCCTCGCACTGAAAATAAAAGCGGTTCGGGCCATAAAGGTTTTGTCATCACTACGAACCCCTTTTTATCTTTTAAAGAAGCTGCCGAAAGACGCGATTTTACTATCAATGCTATGGCGATCGATACTGAATCACAAATGCTCATCGATCCGTTTATGGGTGAAGAAGATCTAAACAAAAAGATTTTAAAACACGTTTCCGCCGCCTTTAGCGAAGACCCTCTGCGTGTTTTGCGAGCGGCTCAATTTTGCGCGCGCTTTGATTTGACGCTCGATGAAAGTACGGTGCTTTTATGCCAAAAACTAAAATACGAACTGCTAAGTTTGAGCCAAGAACGCATCTTTGAAGAAATTAAAAAACTATTATTGGCAAAAAAACCTTCATTGGGATTTTCTGTTTTAAGAGCTACCGAAGCTCTCATTCTTTTTCCCGAACTTGATGCACTGATTGACTGTCAGCAAGAGGCCGAATGGCACCCGGAGGGCGATGTTTGGGTGCATTCACTCATGGTGGTCGATCAAGCTGCTCGACTCTCTCAAACGCTTTCGGAAGCAGAGCGCTTGATCGTAATGTTTGGTGCTCTGTGTCATGATCTCGGAAAGCCTTCAACAACTATTCTTAAAGATGGCCGCATTAAAAGCCCGGGACACGAGCAAGCTGGAGTGGCGCCGACATTGGCACTTTTGACAAAAATGGGCGTGCCAAAAAAATGGCATGATGACATTGCGAATCTTGTCCGAGAACATCTAAAACCCTTTCAGCTTTATGCCAAGCGTGACGAAGTTTCCGATGGCGCCATTCGCCGATTACTTACCCGTGTAAATATCGATCATTTGCTCCTCGTTTCCCAAGGAGATTTTTGTGGACGCACTACCAAAGAAGCCCTTAGTGGCGTGGATCCATCGGAGATATGGCTAAGAAAAAAAGTCTCTGAACTCATGGGCGAAGAGCGTACACCAAGCCCTCTCCTTCAGGGGCGACATTTGATGCAAAAAGGGCTCAAGCCCGGCCCAGAATTTGCACCCATTTTGAAAGAAGCTTTTGAAGCCCAATTGGATGGTAGTTTTAAGAATGAAGATCAGGCATTGGCGTGGCTTAATGATTACCTCGCTCGCTTAGGCAAAAACTAAACTCTTCAGGCCCTTCTCTTCTTTAGAAAATGCGAAAATTTTAGTTTTTGTTGCTCAATAACATTAAACAAACACGGCACGACCACCAAAGTGAGCAAGGTTGAAGCAAGCAAACCGCCGATAACTGCCACTCCCATCGGAGAGCGGGCCTCACCGCCCATGCCGTGGCCAATGGCGACGGGCAACATACCCCCGCCCGCGGCAAAGGTAGTCATTAAAATGGGCCTTAGGCGCAAGGGGCCAGCCAAAAGGAGCGCATCTTTTAAGGGCATGCCTTCATGAATTTTTTGCACGGCAATTTCTACTAATAAAATGCCGTTTTTGGTTACCAAACCCATGAGCAAAATAATGCCAATCATCGCATAAATCGACATGATTTGCCCCGTGATTAACAAGGCCCCAAAAGCGCCGGTCAATGAAAGTGGCAAGGCTGCCATGATCACGAGCGGTGATAAATAACTCTCAAACTGCATGCACAAAACGATAAACACTAAGATAATAGCGAGCAGCAAAGCCTCCATCATGGCTTTGATAGAATCCTTCATATTTTCAGCCTGCCCGGTGAGGCTCGCTTTAATGCTAGGAGGCACATGCTCATCAATAAATTTTTGAATGTGATCGACTGCAGCATTGAGATCTTTGCCGTTAAAGTTAGCGCTGATAGTAATTTGCCGCTGTCCATCCAGACGCTCGATAACCGAGGGCGCAAAAGAAGGCGAAATGCTCGCTACCGAATTTAAAGCAATGGGCGTGCCACGTGCATTAGGCACCGAAATGCCCTGAATATCATTTAGCCCCACGCGATCTTCATCGGCAATACGTACTTTTATCTCGATTTCTTCGTTGTTTATCAAAATATTTCCTGCGCGCTCCCCTTCAAATAAGACCCGCATCGCGGAGCCAATTTCGGCGGGACTTATACTTAAATCAGCCGCTTTGGCTGTGTCGACCACTATTTTATATTCTTGCTGTTTCTTCGCTTTGCTCGTATGAGCATCCACCACGCCTGCGACCTGAGTACTAGCAAACTCTAAAACTTCGTCGCTAAATTTATCCAAAGCTTCCCAATCATCGGAGCGCAACACGAATTGAATGGGCTGGGATCTTTTTCCGCCTTGGGCATCGCCAAAGGAAAGTTCTGCTCCTTCAGTAGCAAAACTAGTATTTAAATCCGCGCGCATGCGATCCATCAGCTCTTGCTGCCTATAATCACGCTCACTTTTATCTACCAATTTCACCAAAAGCGTCGCTTTATTGGGTTTTTTATCCTGGCCTGCTCCGACTTTAGTGAGCACCGTCGATACGCCAGGATAGGTTTTAATGGCTTCAGCTAAGATCAAACTCTTTGCCTTGGTAAAATTGAGGCTGGTGCCTTCAGGAAGAATGTATTCGATAGCAAAATCGGAAGTATCCTGGACGGGAAAAAATGACACTGGTACAAAGCGCAGCAAAAAAATACTGAAAATAAAAATACCTAATCCAGAAAAAAGCGTGATGGCATTGTGATTAAGACACCAACGTAAAAGCCTCTCATAAGCATTTTCCAGGCGGGTAAAATAGTAATGAATTTTTTCCGCTGCTCGCTCTAAGAAATTCGTTTTTCTATCGGAATGCTCATGCGATAAAAATTTGCTCGAAAGCATGGGGGTCAAAGAGAATGCTACAAATAAAGAGATTAACACGGCAAAAGCCACACTGAGGCCGAACTGAAAAAAGAAGCGTCCAATGATGCCCTTCATGAAGGCAACGGGAATAAAAACCGCGCATAAGGTGGCCGTGGTCGCGATTACTGCTAAGCCTATTTCATTCGTAGCGTCTTTAGCTGCAAGTGCCGCGCTCTTGCCCATAGAAAGATGGCGGTGAATATTTTCCACGACAATAATCGCATCATCGATCAAAATACCGATCGAAAGACTGAGAGCGAGTGTCGTCATCATGTTGAGGCTAAAGCCCATAAATTCTAGAAAAGCAAAAGTAGCTATAACGGCGGTAGGCAAGGCCGTGGCGCTAATTAAAGTGAGACGCCAATCGCGTAAAAATATCAACACGATGATGATGGCCAATAAGGCACCAAGAATCAGATCAAACTGTACCGCTTCGATAGAACTTTTTATGAAGAGAGAATTATCGGTGATTACCTGAAGCTTCACTCCTTCAGGCAAAGTTTTATTGAGACGAATTATTTCGTCTTTAATACCGTCAGCAACTTTGGTGGTATTGGCTCCTGATTGTTTTTGAATGGCAAAAACAATGCTTGGGTCCTTATCGACAAAAGCCGCATTTTCTTCGTCTTCAATGCGGTCACTTACAAAAGCCACATCGCGAATGCGTAAGTTAGCATTTTTCCCATTGAGCAGCGGCAATGCGGCCACTTCTTCGAAAGTACTCAGTTTGCCCTTCACGCGCACCGGAAAATAGTGCGTTTCATCTTCGACCTTGCCGCTTGGCATATCAAGATTTTGCGATTTTAGTGCATTGATAATGGCAGCAGGGCTTAGACCAAAAGCCATTAATCGCTCGCGGTTTACCAATACTTGGATCTCTCTTTCGCGAATTCCTGCAGGATTAATTGCCGCAACACCGGAAACGCGTTCAAGCCGAGGCTGCACTTCTTCCTTGGCAATACGCGAGAGCTCAGCAATTCCCAAAGGTCCTTGCAGCGTAAGGTTTAGTATTTCAGCGCCCCCAATATCAAATTTTTGTACTATCGGAGCTTCAGCTTCTTTGGGCAGTTTTGCGAGCGAGGCAAAAACCTTATCTCTCACTTCTTGTGCGGCTTTGTCGGAATCTTTCTCAAGATCAAATTGCAAAACAAATTGTCCCATGTTTTGAAAAGCATTAGAGGAAATATTTTTTAAGCCTCCGATGCCATTCATTGCTTTTTCTAAGGGCTCAAGAATTTTTTGCTCGATCGATTCAGGATCCGCGCCGGGATAAATCACCGTAACAGCAACGATAGGAAAATCGACATCCGGATAGAGATCCACCGCTAAGCGCGGGAGCGAAAAGATACCAAAAACCAATAATGCCACATTGAGCATGGTGGCCAAAACCGGCCTTTTGATTGAAATATCAGATAATTTCATCGCCAAAAAATCCTTTTGACTTATTGAAGCTGGGCTTCAACGAATAAACCAGGCACAATGCGAGCATCATTTTCTTTGAACTTTGCGATCACTTTAAAAGTACGAGTCGTTTCAGAAATAGCAGGCACTACTTTCGTAATACTTGCCTCAGCCACATAATTTACGGCTGGAATTGACACCGAAAGCTTGGCGCCATTTTTTAAACGACCAATGAAGCTTTCGGGAACATTAAGATGAATTTCGGTGCTGTTTGCCGCATACACGTCAAAAACCTTAGTCTCGGTTCCCACATGCTCAGCCTCATCTTTATATTGCGCTGCTACCACGCAATCATAAGGCGCAACGAGCTTGGTGCGTGCAAGATTTCGCTCGGCATTATGTAAGTTTACTTCCGCAAGTTTCGTCGCGACACTAGCTTGCTTGAACTTTGCTTCCATCAGATCAAATTGCGATGCGGTTGAAACATTCCCAGCTTTTAATTGCTCTTCTCTTTGAAACTCATTTTTTGCCACTTTTTCCGATAGGGCTGCTTGTTCTTTATTGAGTTTCATGAGCTCCACTTGGTAATTAAAATCCATAGCCTCAAGTCGGGCCAAAACCTCACCTTTTTTTAAGACATCGCCCGGCTTTTTATCGATAGAAGAAATAAAGCCCGGCACTTTAAAGGCCAAAGAAGATTTATTGCCGGCAACTATTTGTCCTGAGATCCGCACTATGCTTGGATTTTCTGGGCTCGCCTTTAACGCTTGAGGCAAAGCAGGTTTCACTTGTTGAACATCGAAAGGTATTTTTTCAGGCAACTTAGCTTTCTCTTT
>JBPOIV010000189.1:0-6983 GCA_052034245.1 Myxococcota bacterium | reverse complement strand
GACGATGCGCAGGCATTTCCTAAAATGATAATTTGTAAGACTAAAAAGATAGTTCGAAAATTCTTTCTCATTACCATAGGCTTGCCTTTTGCTGTTATTAAAATGATAATAAAATCAAGAACTAAACACTAATTTAAGGTATAGGCAGTGCGCTATGATGTCACGTAAAGTTATCGTAATAATGTTGATGGCTTTAATGGCAAAACAAGCAGCATCGACAGAAAATCCCTTCGATGAGCCCAAATTGACAATCTCGGCGACTAATTTGTCGCTGCCAAAAATACATACGAGTGAGAGTGGACTTGCGCCTTATGAGATGCGAAATACGTGGGGGCTAGCTTTAGAGCTCGATCTTCCCATTTTGCCACATGTGCATTCAGGATTTTTCGTACGATATTTAATAAGCCCTAAAAGCGGTGATATCGGCGGTATTCTTGATTTTGGCGCCTTCATTAAACCTATGCTTACCATGCAAGGCTCCTTGGGGCATTTGTCATTTTATCCCCTCATTGGCACTGGTTTGAGCGTCACTTTTTCGCCTATTCTTTATAAATTATTTCCTGTCGAGCAAGATGTAAATAATGAATTTATTAGGCAACATATTAATGTTTTTGGGGGGCTATTTAATGCTAGTGCCAAAATGGGAGTGGAGTATTTTCCCTGGAGCCAACTGGGCTTTTTCGCTGAAGCCGGTTTTGGCTATTGGTATTTTCTGCATCAAATCAATAAGAAGCTCTTTGAGCCCAGCTTTAATTTTTTCTCCTATCATCTAACAGGGTTAATAGTTGATGCGGGGATCAAATTTGTATTTTAAACACCTATTTTAATGCCATAATATGGTCTTTTTGTTAGGTAATAAATTGATTTCTATACTGGTGAAATTATGATGAAAATAGTTTTTTTAATGTGGCTTATGCAGAGTCTTTCTTGCGGCTTATTTTCCAATAAAAATCCCCCAAAACCAAAGGAAGCCCCAGAAGAAATTAACCGACCTAGTCCCACCACAAATGACAACCTTCCCTCCCAAAGAGTAAAAAACAATGCTCCACCTCGGCAAGGTAGAGAAGAGAGCCCTGTAGAAGTGCGTGGTCCTGCTACTAGGCCTGATAAGAGCAAAGGCCCAACCCAGGAAGAAACCAGGCCTATTTCATTGCCGGAAGGACAGCCTGGTAAATTTCCTGATTTGCTCAGTGTTTGCTCAGAAATAAGCTCAGCTCATGCGGCGCTTCCAAAGTTCACGCCTTTAACCGATAGTAGTGCCCTCAAAGCATCTTTTATAGATGCGCACAATAAAGTGCGAAGAGCTTATGGTTTAAATGATTTGAAGTGGAATGACGAGATTGCCCGTTATGCTCAAGAATGGGCTGATTATTTGCGAGATAATAACAATTGTAAAATCGAGGCCACTATCAATGGCGTTTTGGAGGGAGCGCACCGTTCGCTCTTAGGAAGGCGTGATGGCAAACAATATGGCGAGAATCTTGCCTGGTTTGCTTATCGGCCTGTGGCTGCAAATACCGTTCTTGGTTCGGCGGAGAAATCCGTTTTGGGCTGGAGCGAAGAGTGTAAAGATTACAACTATGAAACAAATGAATGTACGCCGGGCAAAATGTGTGGACATTTTACTCAGGCAGTATGGAAATCTTCAGAAGAAGTTGGTTGCGCTAGAACGATATGTATTAATGGTCAGCTTCAGGAAGAGATATATGTTTGCAACTACAATCCAGCGGGCAATATGATTTTTAATGGGGTAAAATTAAAGCCGTTTTAGTCTGGATTGTCGGTAATCAAGGCCATATAAAAGTAACTATCGCGGTGAGTTGATGGCTCCAAGTGCCGCGGGCCTTGCTGAGCACTCCAGGATTTTTACTTACGCTGGATTGCCCGGCTAGGCCCGCAATGAACATCACTCATTATTTTTAAAACACTGTAAATTGCGGCCCGAACTCAAGCCCTGTAGTGGGTTTTGAGTCTGGGCTCTGATTTTTATCAGGCTATTTTTGCGTCATTATATAATCGATCAATGTCCTCACCGCGAAGCCTGCGCCGCCAGTGGAGAGATAGGGATGTGCCTTATTGTTGGTTGCAGGGCCGGCGATATCGAGGTGCGCCCATTTGGTAGCGGGGCGAATAAATTCTTCAAGGAAAAGAGCTGCGGTAATCGCACCGCCCCAACGCTCACCAATATTTTTTATGTCGGCGACAGGGGATTTGATCGAGTCTTTGAGTTCATGAAGAAGGGGCAAAGGCCAGAAGGATTCGCCCACGGCTTTGCCAGATTGGCGGATTGCATCGGAAAGATTGTCATCGTTTGAAAACAAACCCGCGGTTTTTGTTCCCAAAGCGACCATGCAGGCGCCTGTCAGGGTTGCAATGTCGATAAGGGTATCGGGTTTATCGCGTTCTTGTGCGTAATCCATGCAATCAGCCAAAACCAAACGCCCTTCAGCATCGGTGTTGCCAATTTCCACACTCGTCCCTTTGCGAGAAACGATGATATCGCCGGGATGGTAGGAATGAGGACCAACACTATTTTCCACGCATCCCATATAGCCAACCACTTCAACATGAGGCTCAAGTTTTGCCAATGCTCTCATCGTCGCCAAAACTGCGGCAGCACCTGACATATCTACTTTCATATCGAGCATGCTATCGGCTGGCTTGATATCGAGACCGCCAGAGTCAAAAGTTACGCCTTTGCCGACAAGCACGATAGTGCGTTTAGAGGCTTTTTTTGGCTTATAGTGAAGGCGAATGAGTCGAGGAGGCGAAATGTTTTGTGCACCACTTCCCACTGCGAGCATGAGGTTCATTTTTTCTTTTTTGAGCTTTTTCTCATCGAGAATATCAACATCCAGATCAAATTCTTTGCCTACGCTTAAGGCATGTTGAGCAAGGGCTTCGGGATTTAGCTCCATGGGGCCTTCATTGATAAGATCGCGGGCGAAACATACGTTTTCAGCGATAATATCAGCGCGTTCAAGCGCTACTTTTTGCTCAGAGCTTGGGCTTTCAGGAAGATGAAGCTCGATTTCCTTAACAAAATTCTCTTTTTTATCTTTGGTGTGATAGCGACTAAAAGTATATGAAGACAATCGCATGCCTTCAGTAAGCGCCTGAACCACATCAAAGAGGGGAACAGTTGTTTTTTCCGGCACCACAAAACATAATTTTTTGGCTCGTTTTTTTTGCGCGAGTTTATAAGCTTCGCCACCGGCACGACGAAATAAATCGATGCTTTGGTGATGGTGATCGCCAAGACCTAAAAGAGCAATCGATTTTGCTTTAGATTTTCCTAAAGTCGCAGTGCAATAAGTCTGACCTTCATCCCCACTAAAACCTTCGTTGTGGGCATTCTCAAGCAAATGACCGGCAACTTGATTATCTAGATCCTGAATGGTTTTGCAGGCTTCAAATATGGTCTTTTTGGGTTTTGCCTTAGCATCTTTATTTTTGTCATCTTTCTTGGCTTTGAAAGCGGCCGCGATTAAAAGGTCGCTTTCAACAGCATTTTTACTAGCTTTTGGTAGAATAATCTTCATAAAAACCCCCTTGTGGGAAGCAGGCTGATTTTCTAATCAGGTAGATAAAATCCGGATAATCATCGCTCTTATTTCAATAAAAGGAATTGCCGTCAATGTTTTCTAAGCTAGATTCTAAAGTTTTTGGTGGCACCATGCTGATTGCAGGTACCAGCATTGGGGCGGCAATTCTTGCCATGCCCATTATGACCGGCCTTTTCGGTTTTTTTGGCACCGTCGCTATTATGCTTGGCTGTTGGCTGTTCATGTATTGGACCGCAACGCTGATCTTGGAAGCAAGCCTTTGTTTTGAAGATGGTGTAAGTTTCATCGGCATGGCGCGAAGGACTTTAGGAGGCTTTGGTTCTGGCCTTACCTGGACCTGCTTTTTATTATTGTTTTATTCGTTGCTCGCAGCCTATCTTAGTGGCAGCGGCCGCATAATTGTTGACGCGCTTGAAACTCTACTGTCGCTCAAGATTCCGCCATATTTTGAAATTTTACCCTTACTCATTCTTTTTACGCCTTTTATCTATTTTGGTTTGGCGATGGTGGATTGGGTAAATCGTTTTCTCATGATTGGCATGTTTATTGCCTATGGCATTATTACTCTATTGATGGTGCCAAACATAACTATAGATTATCTCGAATATACGAACTGGTCGTTTTCTTTATTATCATTTTCGGTTGTTGTAACCAGTTTTGGATATCATGTTATTATTCCTACTTTAGTAAGTTATCTAAATAGGGATATCAAAAAAGTAAAAGCATGTTTGTTTTATGGTAGTTTAATTCCACTGTTAGTTTATTTTTTATGGGAGCTTAGTATTTTAGGCTCAGTACCGGTGAGCGGTACGCATGGCTTAGCACGGGCTTTTATCGAAGATATGCCCTTGGCTAAATTGCTTCGAATTCATACGGGACATAATCTTGTTGCGCTGTTGGCACAAGCCTTTTCCATCTTTGCCATTATTACTTCTTTTCTCGGCGTGGCGCAGGGGCTTTTTGACTTTTTAAAAGATGGCATCAATGCAGGGCAGAGCCATAGAAAAAGGTCATTCGCCTTTGTTCTCACTTTTTTGCCGCCTATTCTGATGATCATTAGTTTCGAGGCTGGCTTTATCGCATTGTTAGAATATGCAGGCGCTTTAGTCTCGATAATCTTGGGAATAGTTCCCATCATCATCGTTTGGCGTCTTAGAGCAAGTAAGGCCTTTAAACCGGTTTACCGTGCGAGAGCAAATAAATTTGCTTTAGTGATGGGGGTGGTATTTTTTGCCTTTGTAGTGGTGCTCGTTGTATTGAAAAATACGGGTCACTTGATCTTTGATATGAGCAATTTATAGCACCACAGCTAAGCCGTGGTGCCAGCAATTATTCGCGAATGAGCTCTAATGTTTTAGCAGGAAAGATCAGGCTCAATTGGGTCTGGCCATAATTTCTTGCGGCGCCGCTATCAGGACTTGTACCTATAAGGAAAAATTTGGTGCACAAGAGCCGCCAAGCTAGGCGGCTTTTTTTAAAAATTCTTTGGTTTTTTAGAAACCAGTTTTAATGGCTGGCAGTGAGGCCATTTCGTTGACGCTATCGCCAATGTCAGAGGTGCCGCCCTGACCGAGTTGACCCATGTCGTTAGCGCCAAAGCATTTTAGGCTGTGATCATCGAGAAGGGCGCACGTTGTACTTCCGCCTGCTCCAAGTGCGATGGCACTGCGTTCTTTACCCAAGTTAATGGCGTTAAGTGTATTCATTTCACCTGCTTCATCGCCAAGATTAGTGGTGGAATTCTGGCCGAGCTGTCCGTGAGCATTGTCGCCCCAGCATTTGACGGATCCATTATCTAAAAGAGCACAGGTGAAATTATCGCCAGCAACAATTTCTTTTGCTTTTCGCGATGTGCCAAGATGTACCGGCAAAAGTTTTGCCATCTCGCCAGGCTCATCTCCCAAGTTTGCAGCTGAGTTTTGTCCCAGCTGACCTAAATTATTTTTGCCCCAGCATTTTACTGAACCATCATCAAGCAGAGCACACGTATGAGCATAGCCTGCGGCAATTGCTTTGGCACCTTGGCCCAAGTTAATGTCAGTAAGATCGGCAATTTCTTCAGGAGCATCGCCAATGTTTTCTGTGGAATCTTGTCCTAATTGTCCATCGCTATTTAATCCAAAACATCTTACGCCCTTAGTTGCCGTAATCACGCAGCTATGGTGCGCTCCAAGGCTTAGAGCATTAACATCAACATTGAAAGGAACTGGTGAAATGCCGGCTATGGTTTCGCCTTCTTCTGCGCCAAAATTATTGGTAGAGCCTTGTCCAAGTTGACCTGCATCGTTGAGGCCCCAGCACTTAACATCGCTATTGTCGAGCAATACACAATGATGTCGTGCACCACCATCGATATCAATCGCACTTCTATTCTTGCCAAGTTTGACAACATTCATATCAATGCCTATTTCATTGGTGTTGTCGCCGATAGGAAGATTAGAGCCAATGCCTAACTGACCATCCTTATTGCTGCCAAAGCATTTTACTTCGCTCTTACTATTGATAATGCAGGTCGAGCCGCTTTCTGCATCGCCGCTCGCGGCAACCATTTCACAAGAAACGCCATTGCCGATATTTATCGCATCAGTTGCACTCAAAGAACGATTATTGCCATCACCAATAATGACGGTGTTGCCTTGAGCGAGTTGACCAAAGGCGTTGTTACCCCAGCATTTTACTTGGCGAGTTTTATCGTCGATAAAGCACACATGGTTATAGCCAACATCTAAAGAAGTACGCATATTATCCACGACATCAGCTTCGCTTCTGCAGCTTGAAGAGCATCCATCGCCGCTCGTTTGATTGCCATCGTCGCATTCTTCTACGTCTACTGCGCGTCTGCCATCACCACATTTCTTTTTGCCTTGACCTTCTTCAACAGGCGCTTCTTCTTTTTCTTTCTCAGTGTCTTCAGTTTTTTCTATGACTGGCTTATCGCCTTTAGGTGTTTTGTCCTTGGAAGGTTTTTCTTTCTTATCATCTTTTTTAGGTGGAGCAGGGATTTCGCCACGACCACCAAGAATATTGGGACTATTTTCTTGGGCCTTATCGGAAACATTACCAAGTTTTGCTTCCTCTTCAGTGCCGCAGGAGCCTAAGAAGAAAGCAAGCGAAAAGCCAAGAAGTATGGCGGCAATTTTTTTTATCTTCTGAGAATTCATGACGATCTCGCTAATACTGTTGTTAATGAATACAAGATATCATGGAATATTTAATATTCTAAATTTGTTGTTATTTCAGAATGTTATAATGAATGTTCGTAGTTATTGTTTGCGAATTAACTATAGTGTTATTCGGATAATTTTAATGCTTTGTCAGTGATGGCATAGTTTATGTCATCGGTAGCATAGTTTTATGTCATCGGTAGCGCATTGTCTCGCGGTGGCATATATTTGTCATCCTCGGGCTTGACCCGAG
>JBPOIV010000210.1:0-5433 GCA_052034245.1 Myxococcota bacterium | reverse complement strand
CGAAAATGTTTCGAGCCGCTTTGGCGGGCTTTCTTATCGCGGCAAAAAAATGATGGGCCTCAATAATATCGAGCTCATCACCGATAGTACTCTTTAGTTTAATTTTAAAGAAATTTCTCTTTTGAAAAAGCGATATACAAAGAAAAACGAGATTGTTTCTTTGTTGTTCGAAACTAAGACTGAATGGCAGGATATTATACGCCGTTCTATTGATGCCGGCGCGGATCTTTTAGAGCTTAATTTTGGCTGTCCTCATGGGATGTGTGAACGAGGCATGGGCTCGGCGGTAGGCTCTGAGCCCGAAGTCTTAAAAGAGATTAGCTCCTGGGCGGTAGAAGCTTCGACGGTGCCGGTTATCGTGAAGCTAACACCAAATATCACTGACATCGTTGAGCCAGGACTTGCGGCTATTGACGGCGGCGCGCCGGCTATTTCTTTGATAAATACTATTAAAAGCATTGTTGGGGTCGATCTCGATTCCTTCGTACCGCTTCCTCGCGTAGGAAAGGCTTCGACGAATGGTGGCTATTGTGGGCCGGCGGTTAAGCCGATTGCTCTTCATATGCTTGCGGCGCTCGCGCGGCATCCTCGCATGAAAGCAACGACCTTTTCAGGCATCGGTGGCATTGCCACGTGGCAAGATGCTGCAGAGTTCATTGCGCTTGGCGCCACGTCTGTACAAGTATGTACCGCAGTAATGCATCATGGCTATCGCATCGTCGAGGAAATGGAGGCTGGGCTGAAAAATTATTTGTTCGACAAGGGAATGTCGTCGATTAATGATTTACGCGGCAAGGCTGTAAATGCTTTCAAAGAATGGGGCGATCTTGACCTCGATTACAAAGTGGTAGCACATATCGACGAAAGCACCTGTATTGGGTGCAATAAATGCTATGTCGCGTGTCTGGATGGTTCCCATCAATGTATTTATTTGCCAGGCATGGATAAAAAAGCTTCATTAGCCGCAGGCCATCCTCATGCGCCTGAAACACTTTTTTTTGAAAATAACAAAGCCCGAACACGTCCCTTTGTCGACGAACATGAGTGCGTGGGCTGCAATCTATGCGAGCTTGTCTGCCCCGTCGCTGGCTGTATCAGCATGGTAGAAAAACCCGTGAAAGGCAAACACCTCAGCTGGAAAGAGAAAATGCATGAACGCTACGGCAAAATAAGTGCTTAAAAACGACGAGCCTTGTTCCTAAGCAGGGCCCTTTACCTACGGCTTTGGTCCGCCGAGTTCTTCATCCCACCATGCCTTATTAGGAATGCCCTTGGGACCAGCGACGCCTTTGCTAGCATTTTTAGGTTTAAGGCTTCCCCATTTTCCCGCAAAATTGAGCCACGTAAATCTTCCCGTGGCAGGATTTTGATGGGGGATAATTTCTAAGTTTTCACGACAATCCACTCTAGCCCCGTCATCTGATGTTTCTTCGACCAAAACCCCGAGAGCTTTTACAACTTCGCTAAAAATCACCGGCGGCTTTCGTTTGATTTGGCCTGCTTTAATGTGATTGCCATGAGTATCCAGTGCCACCCAAGAAATAAGCTGGCCCTTTTTATTGAGACGGTATCCTTCATCTTTTGGTGTCGCTTGGTTTTCATACCAATTTCCTTCACCCCCATGAACACTAAAATATACTCCTAAGATTTTTTTACCGGTCTTATCAAGTCGTATAGTAATGTGTTCAATGTCACCCTCGTGATGCCCAACACCAAGTTTATCGAGCAATATCGTAATGCCCGGCAATCCTGAGCGAGCTGTACCATTGTAAGGATAGAAAAATATATAAGAAATATCTATGGCTTGAGAATTAAGGCTTTGGCGCACATGAGCATAACAAATAGCTTTGCCATTTTTATTATTATCTTTGCCCCCATAAAATTTTTCGGGGATGTTCAGGGCTAAATTATCCACATAAGGATCGGAAAATTTTTTCCGAAAAATGGGAAAGCTTTTTCCTCCCGATGAAATTTTCATCTTCTGGGTTTCTTCATTAATAGAACCGGGCCTTACAATGACTTGATCGTCGAGACTTATGCCCGAGCGATTTATGATCCAAGGTGCATTCACCAGAGGAAATTTCTCGTCAGGATGAAAGCGCATTTCAGGCGCATAGTCTCGTGCTAAGCTATCAAAATCTAGTGAATAAACTAATCTTGGCGCGATACTCGCCGCAATTATGCCTAGAGCATAGATATAATTTTTCAAACTTTCCTCGTCAATTTAAGGTTAAGACTATTTATTGCCTCTTAGGCTAATTCTTAGAAACGCGATAATTATATCTAATATAATTTATGATTTTTGCATTACTTTTATTGTGTATAGGAATTAAATGGCTTTAATCTTTTGCTAGCCATAAAGCGGCGATTATAAAAGCTTTATTATCGGCTCGCTGGTGTTAATTGTTCTTTTTAAATAAAATTATAAAAAACCTGGAGGAACTATGAAAAACTATAGATGGCTGATGGTATTCATCTTTATTACCGCGCAACAATTATTTTCGAGCACTGTTATTCTTTCGGAAATTATCGGCTTCAATTACTTTTTATCCGCATTAGAAAGAGCTGGTGATGATCAAGAGGTTTATAGACCTGAAACTTATTTTACTTCGACGCAATCTCTCTCTGGCTTTAGATTTGAGGCGAATGGGATTTATATGTTTTTAGAACCAGGAGAAAATAATGGTCCGCATGTCGAAACCCAGGGAAGATGGAAACATGTCGATAACAAAATCAGAATCTTTAAAAATGACGAGATATTCGAAGAAATAAAATTAAGTGGCACCAAAAATCGCATCGTTAAGGAAGCTGATTGTGGCTGCGGTGGCTGATTGAAAGCTGAGCCTAAGATATTTGTCGAAGGCTCACTTTTTTAAAACGAAAACTGTTATTCCTTAGGGAGCACATTCTGCGAAGCATCCAAAAAATCTTCAAATTCTTTCCAAGAAATACCCTGAGATCTAGCCTGCGCTTCATATTTTTGAGCTAAGTCGCTATTGTTTCCTGGTACGGCGCGTTCTGAGTTATAAAGCTCTGCCAAGAAAAATTGCGCATAGGCATTGCACTTGGCTGCTGCGTTTTCAAGGAGCAAAATCCCCAGAGAGGAGGGCACTAGGGCCTCGTTGTCTAAGGCTATTATTTTTAGGCCTATTTCGACGATTGCTTTATCACCGTTATGCTCGCTTGAAGAACTTGTATCAAAAGGACTTTGCATTTGTCTCACCTGATCCTCGGCCACTATATATTCTTCCCAGGTAATGCTTTCTGTGGCGTCTGTGTCGTGATCGGGCCTCGCTACGTTTTTTTTATTAAGAAGGGATAAAAGATATTGAGAATTCACATTACCCTTCGCTGCTGCCGCTTCTAAAAATTGCTGTCCTTCTGTGTCCTTCGCGTTTTTCAATACTAATTTAAAGCCAATCTCGAAACCTGCTTGAGGAATACCATTATAAAGTGACGAATCGCCAATCAATGCATTTCGCATATATTTTGCTGCATGCCCGAGATCACCTTTGGCGATATAATGGCGTCCCAATAATAAAAAATCACCTGCACGAAGGCTACCATTCTTTAAGAGATAACGTTTCGCTATTTCGACACATCGAGGAGCCTTCGATCCTGTGGCAAAGGTGGTCATGGAAAATACAGCAAAAAAAATTATGAATATATTTTTCATCGCGACCCTTAGTTGCTCAGCCTTGGACAAAACACTGGCATGGCAGCAATCTAAGCGGTGCTGATAAGCATTTATTCCCGAGTTTTTTAATTTTTTAAGGAAAGATTAATATTGTAATGTTTAATTGGTTAGTTAAGAAAAATGCGATATAAAAATTTGCCTCAAAAGGCCATGCTTATTATCTTGATATGACCAAATATAAGCGGGCATTTGCAGTTTCACTCCAGAAGTAGGAAGCGCACTGCAATTGTGAGGACAAAAATGATTGATCAAAAATCCGAACTTAAAGATCGCATCGTAGCGAAGAAGCTTGAGCTCCAATCAAAATTAAACGAGTTAAAAGCAAATACTAAAGAGAATATCCGAGACAAAGTCGATTATGTCGAAAATCAATTGCGCGATTTAGAGAAGCATTTAGAAAATGGCTGGGAAAACATCTCGGAAGCAGTAGCAAAAAAATTAAATGAGTGGCTAAAGAAGAACCAATAATGCTTACAAATAGTAAGATCATAGCGCTTTTTTTATATGTGTTATTAGTTGTTTAGCTGAGAGCCTCTATTTTAATTAATGAAATCAAGTCTATTCTTCGCTATGTCAATGAATAACAATTTATTAATGCGCGAATAATCCTATACGTGCGATCTATTAAGAGGAGTAAGTTATGGCCCGAACAAAAGTAGTAAATGATAAAATCCAATCCGCTCTGGCTAAGTTAAAAGCTTCCCGTACCGATAAAGAGGTAGAGTTGATTGATATGGTTTCTCATATGTATGAAGGATTTAAAGAAGCTAAAGCGCATGCCGTCGAGAAAGTTGAAGAAACTTTTCATGATATTGATGATTCCGTACATGATCATCCTTGGCGATACATCGGTGGCGCAGCTTTGGGTGGCTTCTTACTCGGTATTTTATTGAAACGACGATAAGGAGCACCTATGAAGTTCCTCTTCGAGCTTCTCCTTGTGGGCGGTTTTAAGAAAGTTTTAGATTTGATTATCCACGTGATTAAAAGCCATTGCCTCGTCATGTATATTGAAGTTATCGAACGCTTCAGAGGATTTTTTATACGCGGCCTCGTGGCTTTTGTCAGTATAATGCTGATGATTACGGGCTTTCTCATCATACACGTCGCCATTTTTCTTTACCTTCCCTGGGAGATCGAGACAAAGGCGCTCATTTTATTGATTCTTGGCATGGTGTACTTTATTGTACCCCTTAGTCTTGTTTTTTGGCTCTATTCTAAAGCCCAATGGATGAAAATCTCGGGGGTAGAAGAGATGATTGAAAATCTCTCAGAAGCGAAAAAAAATACTAAATAGAATTCAGTGTGTAGCAAAAAAGTAGATCTTTTGCTGAATATCTAAAATTAAACTTTAAATAACTAATAGCGGCAATTTAATGTTTTTCAGGAGTTGTTATGTTAAGCCTTGCTATTATACTATTTATTCTATCGCTAGTTGCAGCCGTCTTTGGTTTTACAGGTATTGCTGCCGCTTTTGCGGGTATAGCAAAAATTATATTCTTCATTTTCGTGGTACTTTTCGTTATTTCTCTAGCATTCTATTTAATAAAAGGTCGCCCACGGCCGTAGTTAAGAGCTTTATTACTAACTTATCTTCATCAAACACTTTTTTTATGTGGTTTTGATGGAGATTTTTTTGTCTTTCGCACGCTTTTTGATTTTGTTTTTTTGGGTGTCTGCTTCTTTTCAGTTTTGATTAGTGAAAGGCCAAGAATCAAGGCCTGCACCACAAGATA
>JBPOIV010000015.1:0-7606 GCA_052034245.1 Myxococcota bacterium | reverse complement strand
GAAAAAGAAAAAATTATGAAGGGTAAAATATAAAGGTGCATAAGACTATCCACATCCAAATTTCAAAACATCTATTTTTTTTGGGGGATCGACATCGGCAAATTGATAGATTTTTTTTAAAAAATTTTTCGATCCAATTAAATAAATATAGAATTTTTGTCCCTAACTAAAAAGCCACTAAAAAACGACCGTTTTTATTTCGATCAGTTGGACTTTTTTTTCACCATTCTTAATCAGCTGCTTTGGCTTTGTCATGATAAATCAAGCTTTTTCTATAATCTAAACATTTGGGTTTAGATTGCTCATAAGCAAATCTTATTGGCATACTATAGTAGACACTTTTTTCGATGAGGACTCTCATGGCCAACACAGTTTTCTATTTTATAGTGGTTCTTGTTTTTTCTTATGCTCAAACTTCGTTATCAAGGGATTCAGGTAGTAAAATACCGCTTATTGAGAATGCCTTTCCCGTCATTCCTCCTCCTCAATGTATTCCTCCCGACTATGATTCTTTTAAAAAAATTAAAGTTAAAGTGCTCACGGAGCAATCAATGGCTTTAACCGAAGAATCAAGATTAAAAATTTATCTCTACGGCTATAACAAATGGGGAGCAGATGCTCCTGCTACGCTTTTGAGAGCCTATTCTGAAAAAATTTCAACGATGCCATCGGACTTTGAATTCCAATTCCCCAATGAAGATTATAAAAAAATTAAATATATACCAGTAGAGTGCCCCAATGAGGCTGGATATTATTTAGTTGTATATATTGATGTTAATGGCGATAATAAATTTTGTGATGGTGATTTTTATCAGGATTATGACAAAGAAGAATTCAATTCTTTTTACGGCGATAATTTAGCTAATATAATGGAATTTCAAATTCCTATGCGCTCTCAAATAGATGGCAATTGTAGTGATTTTTGATAAATAAATTATATTCTCTCTAGCGTAGCTAATATCATCCTCGGGCTTGACCCGAGGATCCAGCGGATTAGTAGAAATTGACAATCAAATTCTAATTTTTTGCCGGCACGCATGCTCAGTCTTTCCTTATCGAAATCTTTATGACTGTATTTTTTATGGTGACGGTGGTGGCCCCTCAAACGGGAATATTTCTGAAGAAAGGCATAGGCCATCCTGACCTTAAAAAAGATCGGATAGCCCTTTAAGCCCTTCTAGATGCTTGATTGCGCTCCCTTTCGTGCGCCGATCATGTAATAAAGCCCTGCTCCTAGCATGCTTCCTACGAGAGGGGCTAAAATATAAAGCCACATATGTTCAAGCTGACCTGAAATGAGCGCAGGTCCCAAAGAGCGCGCAGGGTTCATGGATGCGCCACTGATGGGGCCGCCTACCATGATATTGACGGTAATTACGCCGCCTATGGCAAGAGCTCCTAGGGTGGAAGAGGCCCTTGGATCCGTTGTTAAGCCAACCACCATGAACATTAAAAAAGCTGTCATAAAAACTTCGATCAGGAAGGATTGAGAAAGGGTACCGCTTGGGAAAGTTCCGCCCAAATTGGTACCTGTCGCGACCGTATATTTTAGCGCAATGGCCGCAAGAATAGCGCCGATGCTTTGGGCAAAGCAATAACAAATGGCTTTGTTAATACTGATGCGCCGTATCATTAAAAGAGCCAAAGTGACGGCAGGATTTATATGTGCACCGGAAACATGCCCAATGGCAAAAATGATTGTCATGACCGTTAAGCCAAAAGTCATAGCAATGCCATCAAGACCTAAAACTCCCCCGCTGGATTCATTTACCAAAATGGCACCGCAGCCAATGAAAACGAGAATAAAAGTACCTACTGCTTCTGCGAGCGTGCTTCTTAAAAGATCCTTGTCCATGAGCTTTCATCCTCTATTCGACGAGAGTAATTTAGTAGATACCTATCTATCGCTCAATGCCGATGAATGGTGCACTTGTGATCAAAAGGCATAAAATAATTCAAAACTGCAGAGTGCTTTAATAGCCAAGAAGCCAATGCTTGATTTGCTTAATCTACTTCGCTGCTCTAAAGCAAGCCGAGAAAAATGTATGCTCGCGGGCTTCTGTATTTGCTCAAATTGTTATTGAGGTATTTTTAATCCCTCATAGGAAAATTCTAAAATGAAAACGAATATTTTAATCTACTTAACCCCGCTATTTTTGCTAGGCTGCCGCACCATTGCTCCTCTCCAAAAAACTGAAGCTATTGTTTCAGAAAAGGTGCTTACAAAGGAGGGTCAAATTGCGCACGTGGCGACGGTTGATTTACGTAGGGCCAGGCTCGCCATTATACTTCCTACGAAACGAAATAAACTTTCAAAAGTCACAAAGCAAGCAAGAATGGCGAAAGCTGACATTGCGATTAATGCGGGTTTTTTTGGAGCAGATGGCTCAGTGGTGGGGCCTCTTAAAATTGATGGTCGTTGGCTTAGTAAGCCCAATCCTAACAAGATGCGCGGTGCTATGGGTTTTGATAGCAAACATGGCATCGTTTTTGATCGCTTAAGCCGAGTTGGACAGACCATTATCCAAGGGAAACAAGCCTTCGCTGAGCCTGGGTGGTGGGACGACTTTGATAATGTCCTAGGCGGCATCCCCCTTTTGCTCCGCGAGGGCAAAATAATTGATCCCAGCGAAGAGCAAACACAAAGTGCCTTTTTGACTGAGCGCTATGCTCGCACTGCCTTTTGCCGCTGTAGCGATGAGATCGTTAAATTTGTGGTCATTGAAGGGGGCGATAATAAGACCAATTTAATTTCCGAGGCACGGGGAATGTCCATCGCGGAGCTTTCTAATTTTCTCTTATCGCTTGGGTGCCGCGATGCGCTCAATCTCGACGGAGGTTATTCCTCAAGCTATGTGTGGCAAGGGCATCGAATTAATAAATTCAGCCTAGCGCGACCAGAACGCAAAGTAAGTAGCGTGCTCATTGCAAGCACTATTGATTAGGCGGCTGCATTCGTCTACCTGAAAAAAGAGCCGCCTTGAGCGGATCTTTTTATTGCTCAACATCCCAGGAAAAATGAGGAACTTCTTGCTTGTAAGTCGCGCCTGCAAAAGTCCTATTTAAAATCGATGTTTTGCCTGACATGATTCCATATTCGTTTTGTCGGAGCACTACTTTGAAAAAATCTTGAATTTCTTCCTTGGTTGCTTCATTAGCAAAGTGATAAAAACTCAGATAATTTCCTTTAGGAATTACATGTTTTTTATTTTCATTAGTCTCAGAAGAAAAAGCTATGGCGTGAGCTGATTCATAACGCTTTTTGCCCGCTTTGTTGAATAGAATATCTTTGAAAGCATGCTCAGAATTATAAGGTTGAGCTAAAAGTGTATCTGCTGTGCAAGGAGTGGTGATAGGCGATCCTTTTAATAATAAAACGTTAAATGGATAATTCTCATCGTTCAATTTGACATGCGAAACAATAGAAAATCCGCATTTATCAAACTGCAAAGTGCGTATAGTTTGAGCAAGTTCACGCATGGCTTTGAAGGCCCAATCTGCGGATTCGGCAAGACGGCTTAGAGCCTGATACTGCGTTAATTGTTTGCCTTCATCCCAAAACGAAATAGTTGCCAGCCCAGCGGCTCCCACTATGTCAGCATGGACAATGCTTGCATTTAGAGCGGAAGCGGGCAGTTTTTCCGGTGCATTATTAGCTTGGGGAGCGCACGCTGTTTGAGTCAATAAAAAGAGCGTTGCTATACTAAGGGTGCACACTAGAATTTTCATATAATTTCCTTTTTTTGTATTCTTTTATATCCCTTCTATAAAATTGTAAGTAAATATAATGTTTTTTTCCTCTTGAATAGTGCTTTATTAGGGGGATTTTATTGACTTTTGCCATAACTATCTAGTTTTTATGATAATTTTTAAGGTAATTATATATAAAAAAATATATATTAAAACCATCAATACTGTTGACAATAGGTGAAAAATGTTAAATAATAAGCTTAATTGAGTAAATTAATATTAAAATGGGTATAGTAAATGCGAATAATCTTCTTGGTGTCTTTCTTTTTATTAAGTAATTCCGGCATCTCATTAAATGAGAATGCTCCTCAAATTTCCTATAAAAAAGCCGCACATGCAATGTTTCGTGGGCTAAGTACCTATGGTGGCAAGACTTTTGCAGTGTATATGCTAGGGGCCAATCCTGCGACCGCAACTATTGTTTTAGTTGGTTTAGGAGCGTCACAGATTAGTGGTCGTGGTTTTGATAAATTTGTTGATTATTTATATGCTACTAAACCAGAATTTAAAGAAATAACTGATATTGAGCGATTCATTGAAGACGACTTTGCCATGGTGAATGATGGGGATAAAGAAGACCGCGTTCTGGATGAAGCCACTAAAAAATTGATTGAAGATTTCAAGAGAGAAGAGAGTTATTTAGAAAATTACGGTCGTAGAGCCACGAATTTTTGTGCTCATACGTATCATAGCGTAGGAAAAACCATTGCAGCTTTGCCAGAAACTTTATCTACGGTAGTAGAAGAAATGCCAAAAACCATTTCTACAGTAGTTAAGGATATGCCAAATATAATTTCCTCAGCCTTAGTCGGTATTTTGTCGGCAAAGTTTATAGCCACACTTACCAGTGTTGAACTCTTGAGTGTTGCTGGCAGCGCTTTTACAACGAACATAGCACAACAAACCTTTGTATATATTCCTTCATCAGTTGAGGATGCAGCGCAGGAAATAGAAGAACTGCGTCAGCTTAATGGCGATAATGATGAAGATAATGACGACGATGCTATCGAGCTTGACTTGGGAGATAATGGGGAGTTAGTGATTGTAGAAAAAGATTATAAAGATGATGAAGATGCTATAGAACTCGCATTGGGTGAAAATGGAGAGTTAGCGATTACAGAAGACGACGACTTCGTAATGGTCAACTAAGCCAAAATACTGATCCTTATCTACAAAAGAACCTATCTTTTTGATAGGTTTTTTTATTGGTGAAATTTATATTTTTTGGGATTTATGAAATTTGATGTGCGCAGTCTTTTTTAATGTAAAGAATAAATTCGAAATTACTGATTGGAATTTTTAGTTGATGAACAGATTCTTATAAAGAATAAAGCTATCCTCATTTTTTACTCAAAAATTTTTGAGGATAGCTATTGCTGGTTTTAGGCTAGGATTAATGTTTTAGAATATCCTTAGTTTTTTTAGATAGCTTAAGAATCGGCGATAGTCACCGTTAAGCGAATCGGAAGGTGATCCGAAAAATTGGTGAGCTTCTCATCTTTATAAAAACTATCTTGGAAGGCCTCTTGATTTTGAGGGAATTGGGATTCATCGATTTCAGCCTTAATCAACGAAGTTCGAGCCCACCAGGAGCTCAACTTACGAAACATGCCTTTGGTGCTACCCGCGAAAAAATAATCCAATTTCCTCTTTTCTACTGTTGGTAGACCAGGATTATCGCAGACGTAGAGGTGAGTGGCTTCGTCAGTTTGAAATAGTTCTAAGCCTAAGCCGGTCATCTTTTTAAAGCGTTCATTAGAGATGTCTGTCTGACTATTCATATCAGCTCCAACGACTACGTATGAATCACCGGCCATCTTTTTGATAAGGGCGGCAATATCGGCACAATATTTATCGCCTGTATTAATGTGTTGAGCATCCATTGTCGCGAAGTTAAATCCTGGGGTGTGGAGCGACGCAAAGGTAAATGTATGACCGCTACTATGCTGCGCTTTCACAATCGTATAGTCGCGCCTGGAAGGCACGTGCTTAGCGGCGTGAACTTTGGCTTCTTGGACACCGAATTCTGCAATCTTCAATGCGATGGCGGTATCAAATTTCCCTTCATGCTCTGGATCATCGAAGTAAAATATTTTAAAGCCGTATCTTTCAAGCACGTCGATAAAGGCTCGTTTTTTTGTGCCGACTTCTTGCAATACTACTACCGAAGCGTCTTCAATGATTTTTATTGCATATTCCCCTTCTAAATTTGCTCTGGCCTCATCAAAGCCCTTTAATTTTTCTGAACCTTCTTGTTCACATTGAAGATCATCATAAACACTCTGGGCAAAGCACCTGAGAATCATCTGTTGATCCAGACGACTTGCCCCCAAATTAATCGACACTACATTCATCAGCTGTTTTGCAGATAATGCCCCATGCAATAAGAAACAAAGTAATAAAGTATAAAATCTCTTCATCATGTACTCCTAATGTGCTCGCCATTTCAAACAAAGTTAAATGTGCTGTAAAAGGGAGTGCCAGCGTGAAAAAATCCTTGTGCGATTTACCATTGCAAAAATCTACTTCGCTAAAAACAAAAAAATTTCTTATGTCCTCTTCTTTGAAAGTCGCTTGTTATATAAGTTTCTCGATTTTTCCTATCGCGAAAATAAGCAAATTCTTATTCTTCATACGGATCAAGGAAATAAAAGGATCAAAATTATGGTTATTTAATTAACTAAAACATAAAGGAGAAAATTTTTATGAATGAGAGTCGCTATTTTATGCCAATAACTGCCGCATGTTTAAGTATATCACAAATGCTGCCTTCTCATCATGTTCCTATATGTGGCAATACTCCTAGTTTTGTTTCCCAAAACTACTCGTTGACCAAGGATGAATTAATGCTTGAGCTCTGCGCTCAGACACCAATACATCCTTGCCATGAAGATGAAGAAGTAGAGATCCATACGAGCCACGAAGTGCTTGAAGCAGAGTTCGAGGAGAAACCTTCGAAAAGAAGAAATAGAAATGCTTGAGAAAAGGGAAAAAAGAGTAAAAAATCTCCGTCCAATGTGAGGGTGATTTTTTTGACTATCGTAAATTTTTTAGGTGTAGTGGAGTATCTGCAGAATAACTATTTTGAGATGGGCCCGTATAAAAAACATCACGATTATTAAACAATAACGAAAAGTCGTTATGGATGAGTTTGTGCCACATCAGCATGCCCAAACCTCGGATTATTTTGTGCAGTTCGGCATTTCTTGTTCATTTTCATTAAGCAAAATATCTAAGAGTTGATTAATACTATTTTTCTTTAATTTATATCCTGCAATAATTTCTTTTTGTCTTCCTATGCACTCATTCTCTTCAACCTGCCTAAGAATGAGATTGGAACTATTTTCTTGCTGACGAGGACTACAAGAAACCATAAATAAAATGCAGGAGATAAATATTTTATAATGGAGTGATTTCAACGCATATCCTCGCTATTCTGATCGCTAAGTAATTCGTAACGAATAGTGCCATTTTCATACACCATCTTTTTCCATCTTTCGGTGTTTTCAGTGAAAATACTTTCGCGAGGAGTTTCCTGCATATTTTGATAGTAATTCCTTTTTTCGCTGAGCCTTTTTTGTTCTTCCAAGATATCTTCGGCAGTAATGTTAGACGTTCTTGTAATAAAATTATTGAGTTTTTGGCTTACCATATCATCCCGAAAGTTTTTAGCGACAGCTCCTGGGACTTGAGACTGGTCGGGGAAATAATTTTCTTTACGCGCCATTATGATTATTTCTGGAGTAGTTTTTAGAGGTGATAATATCTTATTTTTTGACGGTTCTAGAGCACTTTTTATGGCGATTACTATAATCAGAAGGAGGATACCTCCGCTTAAATATCTAAACATTTTTTT
>JBPOIV010000137.1:0-6636 GCA_052034245.1 Myxococcota bacterium | reverse complement strand
CTTCTTTTGCGAATTTTTATTACGTGTTAAAGTATTTATTTATAAAACTAATACTTGCCTCGCCTAGCTAATTAGCCCTAGAATATATAATGATGACACTAATAACTAAGGGTGTTTCATGCGAGATAAAAAGATTAATTTTTATTATTTCTCGGCGCTATGGCTCTGGATTTTTGCCCTAGAAACACAAGCAATTATTGTGCAACTGACAGATCTTCATACCATGGCGAAGCGTAGTGACGTCGTCATTCATGGCTATGTCGGCGAACAAAAGGTGAGCACCGATGAGTTTGGTCGTCTCATTACCGTCAGCGAAGTCGAAGTGATTGATGGGCTTTATGGCGCGAAAAACGGCGAGATCATTAAAATTTACCAAGTTGGTGGCGAGAAAGATGGCGTGGTAGCGCCGCTCATAGGTGGGCAGCACTTTAGCCTTTCGCAAGAACTTATTTTTCTTGGGCTTAAGGCTGGCGATAAATTTGTGAGCATAGGCGCAGGGCTAGGAAAACTTGATGTAGCGGCGAATGGCACGGTCGTCGAAGATCTTGGCAATGTCGAAAGCTTGGACCCTAAGAGTGTTCGAGGGCTTTCCAGGCCTTCGGCACTTAGTTTCTCCGAAGTGGAACTCTTAAAAAGTGAACTTCGTGAAATGCTTAAAGACCGATAGGAGGCTGCTATGAAACTTCTTTCCTTAGTGATTGCCCTAAGTTTTTCTTTTACTAGCGCCGCACATCGCTATGTGTGCAACGGCATTTTGGCGAATGGCAAAGAAAGGAATGATAAATGTGGTGTATGCGATGATGCACATGCTGCTCGGTGGGCTAATCCCAATATACCGGTGGTCGTCGGCGAAAAAACGCTGCCTAAGGGCCTCAATTTGTCGCAATGGAATGAGGTCATTAATAAAAGCCTCTCGGCCTGGAACGATATAAGTGGCTCCAATCTTAAATTTTTGCGCGTAGGAAACAATAACCCGCGGCAATTTGGCACGAATGAAACGCTTCATGAAATATTTTGGATTACTGATAGAGAAGAATGGCGTAGGCTCGTGGGCGTTGGTGAAATCGGGACGCTTGGGGCCACTTTACCTCGCTATACCTGCAGCGCTGAAATAAGCGAGAGGGAAATTTTTGACGCGGATTTGGCGCTCAATGGTATGGAGCATATCAATTGGCAAGTTGAATGCGAAGATGATGATTGCATTTCTATTCAAACTACTTTGGTGCATGAACTTGGGCACTTCTTTGGCCTCGATCACCCTTGCCTTATGTGTAGCTCATCGATCATGAGTGCACGAGCAGGCTTTGATTTAATGTATCCGGTGCAAGATGATATTACGGGCTTAAGAACATTATATCCCGATGGCTCAAAGGGCGGATTTGGAACGCCTTGTGGGAAGAACGAAGATTGCGGTCCCGAATTTTTTTGCCAAAAAGGAGAGCACAATAGTTATTGCTCGATGAATTGTCGTAGTGATGATGATTGCGAAATAGGCGCTTTGTGTAGAGATGAAGGCGGCATTAAAACCTGTACTTTTATTGGCGAAATGGTGCTTGAGGATAGAAAACTTGGCGAAAGTTGCAATCGCTTGCCCTGTGAAGAGCCTCTTGTTTGCGCGGGAGCTCTCGAGAATGAATATTATTGTTTCGAGAAATGCAGGCAAAGCAGCGATTGTAAGTCGCCAGAAGCCTGTGTCTCACTGAGAGCCGATCTTTCTTTGTGTGTGGACTTGCGCGAAAAAGGGGAGAGCTGTGATGGCAAGAGGCTTTGTTCGGAAGGTTTATTTTGCGTAATTGATGAACAAGGTGGTTTATGTCATGAAGGCTGCGGCAAAAGTTCACTTGAGGCCAAAGGATGCGGCGTAGGGGAATTGTGTAAAAACTTTGAAAAAGAAGACGTCGAATTATGCGTTTTGGCCAACTCTTCCCTCGCCCTTGAAGACAACTCCTCGGGCTTTTTAGAGCCTCCGCCCAAGGATTTAGGGCGCCAAGGAACAATGGCTGAAGAAATGCCCTTTGGTTGTTCTTCGGGGCCTAATAATCTAGATTTATTGCTTATTTTGCTCCCTCTTTGGGCTCTTCACTTAGTTATTCGATCGCGAAAGATCTTCAAGTAATTCATATATTAAATCGTTATCTTAACTAAGAATTGGAAGGAATATATCCAGTTCTTATTTTTTTATTTTGAGGCCTTATGGATAAATTATTAATAACTTTTTTTATTGGTCTTTCGTGCTCGCCATTGCTGTTTGCCGATGAGATGGCTTCAAATTATGAAGGCCTAGAATTAATGGAGGCGAGTCAAAGCTTTTGTTCGCCGGCTCCAAAGGGTTTTGGCTCCACCCTTTCCGAAGGGGTGGTAAAAGTTGGCACAAGACTTTTTGATTCTGCCAAACGACATGCGCCGGATCTTAAGCAAGGTATTGGCAAAATTGCTCATCTCGCTAATGAAGGGCTCGATAAAGTAGATCCTGAAACTCTTGCCAATGTTTTAAGTATTGCTGGCGAAGTGGGCTCTATGTCGGCATCAGTGTTAGGCGCTCTTATCGGGGTAGATATTCCCACCAGCGCATTGGATAAGCTTGCTACTTATTCTACACCCGACAATATTGAACTGGCCAAGAATATGGCCAAAGGCCTCACCAGCGTTACGGAAACAGTGTTTTTAGATGATCCCAATCAACCAAAGACCAATGTGGAAAAAGCTGGGGAAGTGGTGAAAACAACCGCTGAAACGGTAAAAGGTTTGGTTACTTATCTCATAGATAACAAGGGAAAAATCGATAAAAACGAAGAGAATAATCTGGAGAATGCTATTCAAGAGGGGATTAAGCTCCTCACCAAAGTACGTTAACAGACGCTACGAGCTGGGATAAAAGAAGAATAAGGATATTGGCTTATGATAATGAAAATTACTAATATACTGGTAATTTTATCGGTACTCGCCTCTTGTGGTGGGGAAGAAGATTCACAGCAGGCACTTAGAGACGAAGTCAAAAGAGCGTCATCAGAAGAGGTGAAAAATCTTCTCAATGAAGTCCCACGACGAGAGACAGAGCCCAGTACGCTCTCAAATACTCCTCCTGTGCCAAGCATTCCTGTTCGCGAACCAGAAAGGCCGATTAACAATCCGCCCCGACAGCCCGAGCGACCCGTCGCGACGCCTCCCGCTCCCGTGCTAAACTCTCCTGGTTCTTCAGTTCCTGCACGCCAACCTGTTCCGCCTGCTCGCGATCCGGTTGTTCCGCCTCGCCCACCTGTTGTAACTCAGGATCCAATTAGCACCCGACCAAGTACTACGCCAACAACGACTCCACCAATAGACGATACCCTAAGCGCTAAAGAAAAAGCCAAGCGAACAGCTTTGGAACTAATGCGCTCATTCGAAACTAGTGATGACGTGACTCGCCTTAGCCAAGAAGCGCGTGCCTCGGCTGAGTTAAAAACTCATTATGATGAGCTTTTGATGGCTGCGGTGAAAAAAAATAGGATCAACGCCACGCAAAGGCTCCTTGAATTGCGCGCCAACCCTAATACTGAAGCGCCGGGCAGCTTTTTCAAACCTGAGTTTCCTCTGATTATTGCCGCTCATAGTAAGAGCGCAGAAATAGTGAATCTCTTACTCAAAAATGGTGCTGAGGTCGATAAAAAACTAAACAGCGGCGAAACAACTATGGTCCATTTACTCAAGATCGGGGGCGGAAGGACTTATATTGAAATGTTGAACCTGCTTCTCGATGGGGGCGCCAAGTTAAGTAAGAGCAAAGATCAGCCGCTCTTTTATTTTTCTCTCGACGATGAAAACATTGATGAGCACCGGCAAAGACTGTTTCGCCGGCTTTTAAGCACTGCTGATCTTACAAAAAGAAACCCATATAATACTGGTTTTTTGAGCAATCTCTGGGGCGGCACGCGTCATTTTTGGCACGATTGGGCCATTGAAGCTTTCGCTGATACCCTATCTTCCCAAAATGAAAGCATTAGAAAGTCAATTCTTAATGAAAAGTTCGGGGGCAAAGAATTTTTGTGCATGCTTCAGGAGCGTGAAAGACCACCAAGAAATGCGGCCCTCGAGCAAAAATTGCGTGGCATTGGAGCCATCTGTTCTACTGAGCCGGTGACACGTCCTTCCCCAGCAGTACGCGTGCCTATTCAGATAGCGCCAGAATGTTATCCTGAGCTGGCCACTGTTTTTAATGAGACCAATACTAAAACTTTAGAGGCATGGGTGGCCGAGTTGAATCTCAAAATGAATGAGCCAATTAAAGTAAACCAACGAAATTTGCTTGTGAATGCCAAAAGAGCAGCCCTAGCTAAATTCCCGGAATCTGGAGAAAAAACCAAGATTGAGCGCTGTGCTAAGAGTATTTTTGACCAGATAAATGCTTGGCGATAGGCCTCGCGCGCTAAACATACGACCAATACCGTGGGCACTGGAGGGTTTAAGGCGCGAGAAATCCTTTTATCCTCCCTTTTCTTTGGGCATAATTGTCGCATAATGCACAGCGTACTAGGCCTTTATCGCGTGTTAGAGTAAACTCACACCGGCCAAATGAGGAATTTATGAATGATAATCATCGCAATGAATTTGATGAGCAAGATGAGAATGACGCCGATAGTGAAGAGCTAGATCTAAGTCCGGTGGAAGAGGGCGAAGAACTTATTCGCGAAGAGCTAAGTAATTTTCCTCCCGTCGAAAGCGCTCCTGCCGTTGCCTCTGCGCACGAAATTAGCCCTGACCGTATCGATTTAAATGCCATGTGGGTGGTGCGCAGATTGCGTGCAAAAGGTCATGAGGCTTATTTAACAGGAGGCTGTGTACGCGATCTTTTGCTCAATAAAACGCCAAAAGATTTTGATGTGGCGACTTCAGCTCGTCCCGAAGAAGTAAAAAGCATATTTCGCAATTGTCGTTTGATTGGACGCCGATTTTTACTTGCGCATGTGGTGTTTCCTGGCAATAAAATTATTGAGACCGCGACTTTTAGAGCGAATCCCAGCGAAGAACTTTCTGGGGGCGAAGAAGAGAACGAAGACCTTCTAGTGATGCAAGACAATGTCTATGGCACTATGAAAGAAGACGCCTTCCGTCGTGATTTAACGATTAATGGCCTATTTTATGATCCAGTAGCTGGTAAAGTCATTGATTATGTTGGCGGCTGTGATGACTTAGCACGCGGTTTAATTCGTACCATTGGCGATCCTGATGTGCGTCTACAAGAAGATCCGGTGCGTATTTTGCGAGCCATTCGCTTTGCGGAACGATTGGGTTTTACCGTTGAAGAAAATACGCTCAAAGCCATGAAAGAGCACGCAACTGATATTCTTCGTTGTGCTCCTGCACGTTTGCAAGAAGAAGTAGTCCGTCTTTTGACCAGCGGTCATGCTTGGGGAAGCATGAATCGTTGCCTCGACATCGGTATTCTTGATTCCCTCATGCCAGAATTATTAGAGGGCATGAATCTTAATGATGAAGAAACTACAGAAGAAGCCAGGGAAGAGGTTTTAAGCAGCTGGAAGAATATGCTGACGGCACTGGACAGCGTGTACGAAAAGAACTGCAATATTGTATCTTCGGTTGCTTTTACTGCGCTTTTATTGCCAGCCTATTTGCGTCTCGAAAAATCCGAGGTGAATGAACGAAATTGGATTGATCGTTTATGCGTAACCTGGGCTGAGCGAATTCGTTTAACCAGAAGAGATCAGGATTTAATTCGTATTTTATTGTCGGCAATTCCGCTTTTTCATTTGGATAAAATTCACCAGAAGTCTGCCCAGTATTTAGTGAGAAAGCCATGGTTTAAAGAAGGGCTTTTGGTCTATATTATTTATTTGTTAGCGAACCAAGAATCGTTGGAACAAGTAAAAATTTGGAAAGTTCTGGCGCGCGATTCTGATAAAGCCTATCGACAAGACAAAGTCGGCATGCGCCCCAGCCAAAATCGCTTTCGCAAACGCCGTATGCCAATGCGCAACAATCAATACCGCCGTTTTCCTAAACGCGGTCTTAGTCATAACGCCGAGGCATAATCCGGGGAAAAAGACGCCAAAAGCGTCCTCATTCTGCACATGTCGTCATTGCATGGACTAGCAATGACGGTTGCTAAGAAGGGATTAAATTTATTGGAAATGTAATGCTTCAATGTTAGAAGCACTTCTCTGATCTTTTTTACAGCCATCACTCATAAGCTATTCTCTTGACGGTAATGTCGGTCGGAAATTCATGGGTAGGACACATCGAGAACAGAAGCTGATTGTCAACCTTCTGCAAAAAGCCGCTTAGTGCCATCATTTCCTCTGGAGACAAGCTTGTCAGGTTTTTCCTATGGAAAAAATCACTGAGGAAAATTTTGGTATTTCTGTTTGCCACTTCAATAAAAGGTCGCATATCGAGATTCCGACTTTCTCTATATTTCCTCACCGCTTCGATGAAGGCATAACGAGGGATAAAGGTTAAGCGTTCATTATCTGTGTTATAGCAGGCACACAATAAATAGTTAATCATATATATATTATCCTCGTAGGCTTCTTGCACTTCTAAGGGTAGATTAAAAGACAATAGAAAATTCAGTATTTTATATGCTGGAGCCAGAAAACAGGTATCTATCATTTCTTTAGCTTCGGGCGTGAAAATGAA
>JBPOIV010000188.1:0-3369 GCA_052034245.1 Myxococcota bacterium | reverse complement strand
AATATAATAGAATAATAGCCTTTGATAAGTCTATTAAATATAATGAAGACATGGATAAGAAAATTATAAATTTAATCATCTTTGCCGCCTTTGTAATCTTGGGTTCTAAATGTATTACAGCGGAAGAGTCATACAGTAGCAAAAATACTTATATTACAGGTTGGTATTTGTGGGATCCTTATCAATATATGAAAATGGAAGGCGACGTACAAACACTCACCGGACTAGATGTCCAGTTGGTACGAGAAATTGTTCACCTACAGAATAAAGAAGTCCAATACGAAAGTGTTTCTTGGAAACAACATCAATTGGACTTAAAAACTGGCGCCAGAGATTTTGCAGCGGGCGCAACATACACAGAAGAGCGGGCGGAATATGTCTACTATTCTAAACCCTATCGCTTTGAAGAAAATTCTCTTTTCGTACGGCGGGGGGAAGAGGATCGTCTAAATTTTTCAACTATCGATGAACTGCTGGCTAGCATTGAAAGTGAATCTTATCGTCTTGGTGTGGTCGAAGGATTTATCTATGCCGACCCAAAAATCAATGCCTGGATTCATGATCCTAAAAATCGAGATGTGATAGATTTTTCGGTGGATGATTACGGCAGTTTGAAAAAACTTCTCGCAGGAAAAATCGATGGCTTTTTATCGGATCGGTTGGTGGGTGCAACCGCTATTTGGCGAGGAGGATATGGCGCGAAAGTCAATGAAATAACTCTCGACATAAAAACGCCCATCCATCTTATTTTTAGTAAAAAAACTATTAGCCCCGCAGTGGTTGAAGAATTCAATCGTGCCATTGATGAGCTGCATGAAAGTAAAATTTATAACAAACTTATTTCTTGGTATTTGCATCCTGTACTGCTTTTACAGACCGTAGATGCGCTGTGGTTTCGCATCGTTGAGTTTATCGGTACCGTTGCTTTCGCTATATCGGGCCTCATTATTGCTTACCGTGATAGGTCGACGGTTTTTGGGGCGCTTATTTTTGCGATGCTGCCTTCGATGGGGGGCGGAATTATTCGCGATGTTATTTTCGATCGCTTTCCAGTTACCGCTGTTGAGTTTCCCATTTATTTGTACGCCGTTCTTTCAACGGTGTTCATTGGATTTATTCTGATCCGCCTCGGCGAGCGCTTTCATTGGCATGTCTCTTTCATCAAGAAAAGCCAAAACTTCGTTTTCCATTTACTTGCCCTTTCCGACGCTTTGGGTTTCGCAGCATTCACCGTTTCAGGAATCGTTATTTCAGTGATGGTAAAAGTTGATCCCTTGTGGCTTTGGGGCCCGGTTTTTGCCTTGGTGACTGGAGTCGGGGGCGCAATTTTGCGAGATTTAATTAGTAAGCAAAGAGAGATTTTAATTCTAAAAGTCAACTTGATGCCTGAAATCGTCTTATTTTGGGCCTTTTTGCTCTCGGTTTTTCTGACCTATCAATCTTCGAGTGTGGAAACCGATCTCATTAAGTGGGCGGTCATAACGACGGTAGCGGGAGTATTTTTCACCAGAGTGCTGATTTATGTTTTTAAAATTCCTAATTTTTATTTTAGGAATCCAAAAAAATTTCCTCCCGCCCCGTCGCTCTAACTTAGAAAGAATAGGATAAGGCCAATGTTCCGCCTGCGCTTCGGGAGGCATTTTTTCCGGCTACGACCATGTGTCCCCCAAGTACCAGCCCGAAATCTTCGGTCGCACTATATTGAAACTGAGGCGAGACAGTAATTTTTTGTGAGCTTTCGCTGCTTCCTACGGCGGCTACGGAATTGCCGTTGAATTTATCCGCAAATTTTAAGGTATAGAGCGTATCAAGAGCAAAACCCCAATTATGGCCAATTAAATATTCCAAAGAGAAGCTCCCATAAAGCGATTTTCCTGGATCAAGATGACCTTGAGTATTCGTATCTCCGCCATAGGAGCTGATGCCGTTAAGAGCCACTTTGGAAGCATAGGCAATGCCCCCAAAATTAATGCGAGGACGCAAATAAGAGCTATCACCAAGTTGAAGGCGCTTTTGCACAATCAAATCAAAACCAAGTTTTTGGCTGCCGCTTCCAATACCATCGGCGCCATTCTTGCTCGCATCAAGATTTTCATATTTACCCAGGGGCACCACATGGCGAATGCGGAACTTTACATCGGGCGTAAAGCCTCCTTGCGCATCGTTCAAAAGTTTTACGCCCAAAAAGAGCGGCAAATCATTAATGCCTACTGCATTAATTTCTTTATTTTTCGTATATAACATTCCTGGAATAGCCTCGATAGATATATATTTGCCAATGCCATAGCCCAACCAAAGGTCGCCACTTATTTCAAGTCTGTTATCTACTTTTTCAGCAGACCAATCATTTTTATAAGTCCCAAAAATGCTCTCTACGCTAATAACAGGAAATGCGGCTAAACCTCCTTCGCTTCCTACGCCGGCGCCAGCAGATAAGAGCGAGCCTGTAAACCATGGTTCAAGATTGTCTTCTTGAGCAAAAACAGGCGCTGCCAGAAGTAAAATTACTGCTAAAAAAGAACACGTCGTTCTCATTTTAAGAGACCTCTCATCGGGATTGTCGATGTTTTTCATTCTATAGTAATCAGCTTTGTACGGCAGCTAAAAATATAGATTATTTTTAGCTGTCATACTATGATGAGCCCATGAGAAATCTAAATTTTTTACTCATAGTCTTGTTTTTATTTTTCAGCGCAGGGCTTAAAAAAGTATTTGCTGTATCTGGCTATACGCACCACCAAGTATTGCGTGGTGGCTGGTATTGGTATGAGCCTTATCAATATCTTAATAAGAAAACTGATAAAAATTCCTTGGTCGGATTAGATATACAAATAACCAAAGAAATTGCCAAAGAATTAGATGCGGAACTTTCTATAAAAGAATTAGATTGGCATAGGCATATAAAGAATATAGAAACAGGGGAAGCTGATTTTGCCGCTGGCGCCACCTATTCTGAACAAAGAGCACAGTTTGCTTATTTTTCCATTCCTTATCGCTATGAAGAAAATTCCTTTTTTGTGCATCGAAACGAAGAAAAATATTATCAGTTTAAAGATGTAAGTGCATTGCTTGCTGAACTAGAAAAAAAACGAGATAAAGTAGGCGTTGTAGAGGGTTTTATTTATGCCGATAAAAGAATAAATGAATGGATCAAAGACCCAAACAATAAAGACTTGGTTGTTTTTGCGAAAGAGGACCGTGAAAATGTTTCGCGACTGAGGCAACGAGAAATAATGGGCTTTTTCTCAGATCGTATTTCTGGTTCTACCGCCGTATGGCGAGCAGCGGCTGGAGAAGATATAACCGAAATAAAATTAGGTGTGAAAACACCTATACATTTTATTTTCAGCAAGAAAACGGTCGATAAAG
>JBPOIV010000280.1:0-3519 GCA_052034245.1 Myxococcota bacterium | reverse complement strand
CACAGCTTAACAACGTGGGCCTTTTAACGACAAAAGTTGGAGGCTTTACGGATGAAAACCCGGATTGGTATTTCTCTTACCGACGGGATCAGGGTCGTAGTGGTCGTCATGTGGCTTTGATTGGGATGGTCTGATAAGTCTTAAGCGCCAAGCGATCTCAGTTCTCTTAGGTTTTGATGCGAATCATTCCTGCAGATAATGGGGGGCCATCCGTCGAACGACGGATGCTAAATTATTATCTTTTTGGATAATCTGCTCAAAAGCATCTACTAAGGATAAAACCTAAGGAAAATGAAAATGAAAAAATTTTCTCTGTGCGTGTCGTTATGTTTGTTATCCGAAATTTCTTTGGCTTTGCCGGCTCTAACTAATAAATGCGGACCAAAGGGCATTAACTTCGTTGCTCCTCTTAACACGGAGATTGTTGGCTTTGATGAAGAATGTCAAACTGCATATATCGGACCGCCTGCCGTTGGAAGGATCGATGTGGATCAGGGTTTAGGAAGTACAAATCTTTTATTTTGTGAAACAGTAAAAATGCTGCCAAAAGTTATTGAAGCTTCACGCGCAGGTATAAAGGTTTGGGCCGAGAAATTGGTAAAAAAAAGTAATGAATACGATGCTATTTCCGAACAAGTGTCAGCCTATAAAAAAACTTTAGTTGATCTCGAACCTTCATTAGCGGCTAAGAAAAAGCGGCTCCAGAATAAAGAAGATGACCTAAAAAATGCAAGAAACCAAATGACTGAAATTAAGGAAAAATTGAATGATTGTATTTCGAGCTCGGAGTCGACTGCCGATTGCGAGCCCATTAAGGGCGAGCTTCTCAAGATAAAGCAAACTGTAGATTTGAAGCGAGGAATGGTTAGCGATTTGCAGGCTGAAATAATTGACGTGGAATATGAAGTAAAAAAGACGCAAGGCAATATCGAAGAAATAGATGACCGCCTGACAAGAATAATGGGCGATTTAGAAACTTATAAACGTCTACTGACCGGGTTAGAAAATGATGCCCTTGATGGCTACCAACGCTATGGTCAATTGTTCGGCGCCACCGCCACAGTGACTTTTCGATCGGATTGGCAGGCCTTGTTGGCGGAGGCGCAACAAAAAAATAGTCATCTTAAATTATCGATTCAACAGCTACCGTTAGTTAGTTCGACGGTCGCTATCTCCTCTGCAATACCCGAAGGCTTTACAGTAAAAAATGTAGGAGTGCTTTTGGGTACAAGGGTGCCAGGTTTTGATTCCCATCAAAGCCAAGCGAAATCAACAAAAATAGATCTCGGACGCAATTTATCTTTAAATCCTGTTCCTTGGACAACTACCATGACCGGCCAATTAGATTTTAATTTAATCGGAGCCTGTGGAATGACTGATTCCGCAAATACATTTGTTTTAGCCAAAGCAAAAGAAACAGTGGGAGCCATGCTTGCTGTCAATCTTCAGCATACCTATCCGATGTTAATGAAGAGAAACTATGAGATAACTTTCAATACAATAAAAATGACTTCTGAAATGGAAAAAATGGTAGAGTCAGGCGGTTTTCTTTCCGCCAGCAAAATACATAATCTGACACACTCCAATATGAATAAAGATACATTTGATATTAAATTTTACGATGAAGGAGGAGCAACGGCATACGAAGATAACGAAAAGCAGCAGATTACGATTGATGCCAAATATGAGATTTTCGATCAAATATTAAAAGGTATGAATGCGGTTCCCCAATTCAATCCTGACAAGCTACCACCTCCTCGATTAGATCGGTCTACTGGAGCACGATTCATTCACGATAATTTACCCTGCTTTGGTTTCTCAATATGCTACGCAACAGGTTTTATTATTGGGGTCGTAGATGCCCTCTTCGGAAGTACTGAAGCTGTTACTGAGTTCAAGGAAGAAAATGAGACTTCTATTACGCATAGATATAGCTCGACTTCGCCAGGCTATTATATGATGAGTACTACTTTCTCAGGAAAGGGGAAATAGGGTGAAGTACTTAAGCTTTTTGATTATTTTGTCTTCCATTGGTTGCTCCTATGGGGATAAAATTGATACTTCTGGTCCTTCATCGAAAAAGGAAAAACTCTCCTTTCAGCAAAAAAAACTGAAGGAATCAGAGCCTGTAAATACTTTGCCGCTTCCGGAGCCTGCTGGTGAAAAAAATAGTCGACGGATTAATTTTGAGTCGGGAAATTGGGTTGATATGGATATTGAGCTTACTCAAATAACCATTCATGACTATGTTCAAGAATTTAAAAAGACTGCAACTCTTAATCTTGGCACATGGCAAGGAAAAGACATTGTGAGTCACGAAGAACTAAGGGAATTTTGTCAGGCTATTGATGAAGAAAGAATTCCTCTTCAGGAAGTGAAAGGAAGGATAGCACTATTTCTTAATCCATTACATAGGTTTATCCTACCGAGGATAGTCTTAAAAAATCTTCATGAAACAATAACCAATGTTAAAAATCCCTTTGTTATTGCGAAAAAAAGTATAGAAATACAGGCTGATTTTTTAGACCAAGCTGAGAAAAATCAAGTGATCCAAGAAGGGACCCTCGATCGACTTGATATGCATGATCATCTCAATGTGTCCCTCTTTAATCCACTTGTCGGTCCAAATCCGAAACTTTCCTCTATGCTCTTGCGGCTCTTCTGTGGGATTGCCGAAAATAAGGCAAGCATTCTTTTTGTCTTTCATAATGAAAAAGGAGAGGCGATGCGCGTAAGAATCAATGGCGTTGTATTTGATGATCTGGTTTATTGATTGTCGTTAGAGATGCCCAAGTTTATCCTACTTGGGCTTTTTTTTACGGTGTCTAAATTTTGCCGGAGGAATGATGAAAAAAGTAATTTTTATATGCATTTGTATTTGCGCTACTTCTCTTTACTACTGGTATGAAAATCGGAAAGTTTCGTTTGGACAAGAAACATTAGACCATCATGCCAAAATCTCTATATCTAGAGGCGTCTTTGATGCATCGGATGAAGCATCGGAGTCAAAGGAAGAAAAAAAATCTAACGAGATTGGTATCGTTATTTCGGAAACGGAAATAATAGAGAAACTGCCAACTGAAGAACTTACTAAAAGATTATTTCTGGCCAAGAAGAAAATTGCCGACCAGGATCTTATAAATAGGTTAAATGCCGAAAAGCTGTCCAAGGTAGAGCTGGAAGAAGCAAAGCTGCTCCTTGAATCAGTCGCGCTTATGTCTATTGAACAAGCTGCAAGAAATCTGAAAGAATTTGAGCCTACACTTGAAAGTGGACTTGAGCATATTGGGGTGGAATTGACGGAAATTCGTAATTTGCTTCGTAAATAGTTATTCCGATTGTAAAATCTGTCATGGTTTGTGCCACTACTTCATATGTTTCCCGTCAAAATGGATGCTTCCATCATCGCTATCATTCACGCCGGATGGCGAGGGCTCCTTGCTGGGGTTATCGATGCTTGCGTCGAGAAAATTGAAAAGACAGCAGGGAAAAAAGAGTTAGTAGCTGCCATCGGCCCCG
>JBPOIV010000259.1:0-20481 GCA_052034245.1 Myxococcota bacterium | reverse complement strand
ACTTTGAAGCATCGTGAAAGAGCAGCGCCGAGTATACTCCGATAATCAGTATCTCGATAAATAGGCTCATAAGAAAGCCCTATCAAAGCACTTCCTTTTAAGTGTTCCACAAGCTCAAAGCCCTGTTTAAAGATGCTCGGAGCCAAAGCTTCAGCCACGATATAATAATCGGCATCATTTGGTTGCTTCACTTTCACGTAATCAATGTCAGCGCCCACTGCTATGGCAAGATTTGAGGGCAGGGTCCACGGAGTGGTAGTCCAGATCAAAAGATAGGTTTGATCTTGCTCAAGAAGTTTAGCTTTGATGCTTACTGCTGGATCTTGGACTTCTTGATAATTAAGATTCGCTTCGAAATTTGATAAAGGTGTTGATAAACGAACGCTGTAGGGCATTACGCGAAAGCCTTCATATACGAGGCCTTTTTTCCATAGCTCCGAAAATGTCCACCATACCGATTCCATAAAAGAACGATCAAGAGTTTTATAATCATTATCGAAGTCGACCCAGCGACCTAAACGACGAATGACACGTCGCCATTCTTTGGTATATTTAAGGACGCCGGCTCGGCATGCCTCATTAAATTTATCAATGCCATATTCGCGAATAGATTGAGGGCCCGATAAATTGAGGGTTTTTTCCGTTTCCATTTCAATGGGAAGGCCATGGGTATCCCAACCAAAACGACGCTCCACATAATGACCGCGCATGGTCCAATATCGAGCGACGGTATCTTTAATGGATGAGGCAACAAAATGGCCATAATGGGGAAGGCCGGTAGCAAAAGGAGGGCCGTCGTAAAAACTATAAGGTGTGGCGCCTTCGGCTTTTTTCAATGAAATTGAGCGTTTAAAGGCGTCAATGCGATCCCATAGCTCGAGAATTTTTTCTTCCTCTTGAGGAAAATTAAAATTTTTAGGCAAATTGGGAAAAAACGTCATCAAACACCTCAATTTATATATTATTGCCCTTTGGCCTCTTTGCACGCTGTCCTACGCTAGACAACCCATTTGCTAAAAAATATTAAGCGGGCACAAAGAATCAAGGAGCGCATCATGAAAGAAAGCATCTTAGAAAGATTTAGAGGCGTACATTCGGCCTTAGTTACGCCCTTTGACCAAAATGGCGAGCTTGATAATTTAGCCCTCAAAAGACTCATGATCCAGCAAAAATCCGAGGGTATTCATGGCTTTGTTTTGGCGGGATCAACTGGTGAAGGCCCTACGCTAGGTCTAGAAGAGCGCATAGCTATGGTCAAAATGGCCAAAGAAGTAGCTGCTTCAGAAATGATCGTGACTGCGGGTGCAGGAAGCAATTGCACAGCCTCAGCCATAAAATTGCAAAAAGCTATGGAAGAAGCAGGAGCTGATGCCACCCTGCAAGTCGTGCCTTATTACAATAAGCCAACCCAAGATGGACTTTTTGCGCATTTTTCCGCCATTGCCAAAGCAGCCACCATTCCGATTATTCTTTACAACGCAACGGGCCGCACCGGCATTGATATAAGTCCTCTCACCGTTGCTAAAATTGCGCGACATCATCCGAATGTCATCGGAATCAAAGACGCCAATACCAATGTAGAACGATTGATTGATCTTATCGCTTTATGTCGACAGGAACGTTCGGAGTTTTTAATTTTAAGTGGCGAAGATAGTGGATTATTGCCTTTTTTAAGTCTGGGCGCAGATGGGATCATCGGGGTAACGACGCAAATTGCCGCGACCGAAATGCTTACGCTTTATAACTGTTTCAAAAAGGGCGAGCTTAGTTATGCGCAAAAAATTGCCGGACGTCTTAATGGTCTCTGTAAATTGATGTTTAGTCACCCAAATCCCATTCCGATAAAAACTATTCTTGCGCATATGGGTATGATTGAGAAATTTTGGCGCTTACCCCTGACACCACTTAATGAAGCCGATGAGGCTGAACTTTTGGCCAAATGTCGCACCTTTACTTTTATTGAAAGCTTTAAAAGAAGTGGGTTTTTAAGATGAGCGTTCCTTTAATTATTAGCGGTGCTTTGGGTCGGATGGGTCAGGCTATAACCGAACTGGCTCTTAAGGATGAGCGCTTTCAAGTAAGTGATGCCTTAATAAATCCAAGCTCGACAAAGGTTTTGCCTCATCATTGGCATTTTCCCATTCGACGGAATCTTTCGGAGATTCCCGATCCACATCCACAATCAGTGATTATTGATTTTTCTCATTTTAGTAATCTTGAGGCTGTTTTAAGCTTTGCTTTAAAGCATCAATTAGCCTTACTGGTGGGAAGTACAGCACATCCTTCGACGCACATGACCATGCTTTCTCGCGCTGCTGAGCGTATTCCTATTTTAATCGCGCCTAATACTTCGATCATGGCAAATCTCATGATTGAGTTTAGTCATTTGGCTGCGGCTGCTTTAGAGAATTTTGAGGCGCATATTTTGGATATTCATCATCGGAATAAGAAAGATGCTCCGAGTGGCACCGCGTTGGCTATTAAAAAAGCTATTGATTCGGTGGAAGGTGGCCCAAAAACTGCGGTTGCTATTTCTTCGGTGCGTATTGGGGAAGTAAAGGGCGAGCATCGACTGAGTTTTTATAAGGAAAACGAGAGCTTAGAAATTTCACACGAGGTAGCAGATCGAGGCGTATTCGCGGAAGGTGCTTTGTTTGCGGCGCTTTTTTTATCTAAGCAAGAACCTGGATTGTATGACATGGCTGATGTGCTAAACCTAAATTTGACAATAGAAAATAGGCCTAATTAAAGCTCGTTCTTGTGATAGCAAATGGGGTTATAAATGATTGATTGGCGTAAATTAATTGATGAAGAACAGAAATTTCAAGATAACCATTTAAAGGTTCCTGAAGATGATTGGCGCAAAGAAGTAGCCTATAGCCTTTGCGAGCTTTATTATTCTCAATATCGTGCGCAGCGTAGCTATTCTTCTAGTCAGCGTATTGATCTTAGGCCTGGCTCCGATTTCCATGTTTTTATGCGCACCCACATGCAACCACTCGAACAATATGAGGTATGGGAAGCATTATTTCCTAACTCACCTTCGGCCTCTACTGCCGGTGCGCTCGACGAAGCGCTCCATTTATTAGCAGATACAAAACTGGTTGATCGGGTTTATTCTGGCGATATCGTTACTGTGCAAAAAATCGTTGAGAATATTCGCAAAAAAAGAGCTAAATATCTCGATTTACTTTAGTGCTTTTATTGGTTTTGTGGCTAGAAACACTAGAGTCGGCCTGTCGCTAAGGCCGACTAGGAACTAACCTCTAATAACGACGATCACGCTAGATATTCACTAAAATTTTAATTCACAGAATTAATAATGTTTTCTCAAATATAGTAATTTTAAGCCCACCAGACATTAAAAGAATCCTTAATATGCCTTAGCAATCAGGCATTTTCCGTGCTGCATTCTAGGGTATCAATCATTGAAACGACTTCAGTATTTACTTCGGAAAGGCGCTCGGTAATCTTGCCCAGGTTTGCACGCAGTTGCTCGATGGTTTTATCTAGACATGCCTGGCTTTCGGCGATAGTTGAAAGCTCCTTAAGGGTATTCACTAGCTCATGGGAATATTTTGAAGCATCAGCGATAATGCCTATACCATTTTTAAGATAGTCCTCGATGGTTTTTTCCTGAGCCAGTACTTTGATTTTGTTTAGGTCATTTTCAGGAGTAGCAAGAGCATTGATGAGAAGCTGCTGACTCGCGCTAATCTGAATCATCATGTTAAAATCATTCTCAATTTGTTTAGTGATAGAGCCAAAAGTAGCAACAGTGTCGATGACGGGCGAAATCTTGTGGATGAGGTGTCCGCTTTGATTTTCTAAAACTTCTGCCTTTTGTTCTAAACTTGCAGCCATTTCCAACATGATTTTTCGCTCGTTAATCAAATTTTCGATCATGTTTTTTATTTTGTTGGCTATTTGACAGGCAGGAACTATGCGCTCCTCAAGCATCGTCTGTAGACTCAGTAAAGGCTTGCCCATCGTTCCGGCCGCTCTCGCGTTCGGCTTAATGCTTACATTTAAGCCATTTTCAGTCGCTTTAAAAAGATACTCCTCAACAGCGCGCTGAGGCTTCAAGATGGACTGTCCGATGGCGATGGTCAGAATAAGAAAGAGAAGCAGCATAATAAAGCCAGCGACGAAAAGAATTACTCGTGCCTTACGCAGATTTTCAATACCCTCAGCGTGATAAGACATACCTTGACCAATGGCGTAATTCGCTATTTTCGAAATGGCTCCATCGACATCACTAAGTCTATTATCTCCGATGGTTCGACTTAAAAGATTCGCATCGGAGATTTTACCTTCTTCGACTAAATCAAGAATTTTATCACGTATGGGTTGCCATTTTTTGAGGGCATCGAGTGTGCCCGCCACCATTGCTTTTCCTTCTTCGCCGCTAATACGCGCTTGCACAAGCTCCAAATCGCGCGCAACACTTTTTTCATAGATCACCAAGGAGCCGATTTCTCGCTCTCTCGTTGACTTGTCACGAATAAGCAGAATCTCATTCATATTACGAGCAATTTTTACCATGTCGCGCGCCGCAGAAAGCGAGCTTCTGATTACGGCCATAGGATGATCATGCAAATCCTCCACCGTGGCTGCGAGAGTGTTAAATTGCATATTAATGATGAAACCAAAGGCAACGAAAAGTGCCGAAAATAAACTGAAAAATAAACTGAGTTTAAGCATGGGTTTCATGATTCACCTACATCAAAAAGTAGCGCAACGCGGTTGCTGAAAGAGTAAGGAAATACGCCACAGGTACCATCCATTTGCAGGCTCGGCGAATAGTATCCATTCGAGCGTGCTCTCCTCGATCTTCAAGTCGAATTGAAAGCACTACTTGGATGGTGGGGATAATGATAAAGGCATAGGAAATGAAAACGATGGCATCTATGAAGGTAAAGTACGAAAGTACCGGAAGCATAGAGCGGGCCGTCTCATGAAAAGTAACGACGGTGAGCAAGAACAAAAAGCAATTTCCTAATGCCAGTGCTTTGTCCTCATGCAGCCAAAAAACATTCCAGGATAGAAAGACGATTACCATCAAGGGCAATAAAAGACGCCAGATAAAATAATTGGGATTACGCTCAGCATAAATCACGAAATTAAAGACAGAAGTTTTTTCGTGATTTTTTCTCAGTGCGACTTTCGAGACATAGAAACTCCGATAATTAAGTTTCCACGCTTCGTTATGTGCTTGTTCAATAGTATCGGCGCTCGCGATTTCTTGGATAAGATCAACTTCTTTTTCATCCCAAAAAGCTGATCCAAAACGGATTAAAAAGCTTTGGGAGTCGAAAGGAAAACGTAGGAGCGTTAAATTTGCAGGTACTTGTACCGTGACACCTTGTTCCAAAAGTACGCGGCCATCAGGAAAAATGCGTAAATGCTCATGATTAACCTGCATTTCTCCACCGATGACCGTAATTTTGGGGCTAAATATCTTAGCTAATTTTTCTCCTACGGCCTCATCTTGAAAGGTATGGATCTCGTGGATATCTTTATCTCTGATGGCGAGCCTGGCATCTGGCCAAGAAGTTTCAAGCGCAAAATGGGCTGTCAGCATCGGATTATCTTCTGAGGGCGGATCGATATCATCAACAGAAATCAAAGAGGCTGAAAACTTTACTCGTGTAGGGCGAAAAGGCGGACTTAAAGGGCCTAAATCGGTCTCATCAAGCCCGTAAGCTTCCTCATTAGCCTCAAGTGAACTACTTGCCAGGCAACAAAAAAGCAGACTCAAAAAAAGCCTGAGATAATAGAATACTTGGGTCATAAGCAAGGCCTGACCGTCAGTTCATAGAGTTAGCCAACATATTTAGTATCTCGTTATCGCGCATGCAGGATAAGCTTTGAGTGATCATCATAAATACTTATGCATACCCAAACATTGGTTGTTAAAAGAAATTACTCTTAAAATTTAAGGATAATTTATGCTTAATAATTTTCATTTAATATTCATTAGTTGTTTAGTTTCAGCAGCCTTAGCATTAAGCACGAGTGCACAAGTTGCGACACCTCCAACAAAACCAGTGCTAACACCTGAAGAAATAACCTGCAAAAAAAATTACGAATGCATGGGTATACCCACCGGCTGTTGTGGTGAAGAATGGCAGGCAGCAAATCGAGCGAATGTATTGAACATAAAACATCGCATACGTACGTATTGCAAAAGCCTCAAACAAACAAATCCTCAACTGTGTAAGGGTAAGAAAGAACTGTTATTTTCGCCAAAAACTGTGTGCAAAGAACAAAAATGTACGATCGCTCAATAATCTGCATTTCCTTAACTAAGTTGTTATGACTGGCCCACAAAACTTCCAGATAGGGGAATTTCCATGAAAAACCTTTTCATGTCGCTCCTGCTTTGTTTTTTAGCAGGCCTTTGTGGGTGTGCGAAGAACACCAAAGAAACTCAAGACGTGGAAACTTCCGTTGATAACCGAAGATTTTCAGTGCCAAAAGAATCAAATGAATCCGAAAACGCGGAATCCGAGGAATCGGAATCTGCAGGTCCTGAAGAAAATCCAGCCAATGATGCTGAATCAAGTTGTGATCCAAAAGGCGGCGATGGCCAATGCTTTCTTGTTCCAGCTAAGGAAGGTGATTGCTTCGGTTGCATGAAAGGCGAGCCACAACGTGCAGTAAATAAAGAAACGCGTGAGCTCATTATGAAAAGTCTTCGCAATAAATGCATGCCTCAAGTACAAAAGTTCATGGAAAGCAACAAAGGCAAAAAACTTGATATGAGCAATGCCGATAAAAGTTGCGAACACAATGCAGCCAAGTGCAGTGCGGAAGGCCAATGTGTGGGAACCAAATTAAGCGAAGCTGAATTTAAGAAACGCTTTCCTCAAAAAGGTGGCAACCGTCCACAACAAGGTCGGCCCCAAGGCCGTCCGGACGGCAATTATTAATGAGCAAAAAAGTTTTTGATGGCGGTAGTATTGGCTAAAGTGTCATTACGCGCATCAAAAAATTCGACGATATGGCCGTTGCGCATAAAATAAACGCGATCAAGCAAGTTTTTCGCAAAGGTCATATCATGCGTTGATAGCGCAATGCTTACACCCTCTTGATTGAGGGTTTTTAAAATTTCAACGAGCATTTTTGAACTTTCGGGGTCTAGGGCCGAGGTCGGTTCATCAAGCAATAACAAACGCGAGTTCATGCACAAAGCGCGCGCAATACTTACACGCTGTTTTTGGCCACCGGAAAGCTCTTTCGGAAATCGATGAATATAATCTTTAAGCCCTAAATGCTCAAGTTGATTCAAAGCCATTGTTTCTGCTTCATCTTTGCTGCGTTTTAAAACATGAATTTGCGGATGAGCACAATTAGCAAGCACATCCATATGGGGAAAAAGATCAAAGCTTTGAGAAACAAAGCCGATGCTGCTTGCGCGATCTCTTGGGCTCATACTTTTAATGGCTTGGTTCTTGTACGTAAGGGTGCCCTGAAAATCATAGGTGAGATTCGCTATGCATTTTAGCAAGGTTGTTTTGCCTGAGCCGCTTTTGCCTAAGAATTGCGTGATACGTTTTTCTTCGACACTAAAGGAAACATGGTCCAAGGCAAGGCTCGCATTATTGCGATATTTTAATGCGAGTTTCTCGGCATTGATTAAATTCATTTAGCCCTCCCTTCAAAGAACTTGGCGCAAAAGGCTACCGAATAGGTCATTACTAAATAAAAAGCTGCGCATAGCAGATAAATTTCCATAGGCTTTAAGTTATGCGCCACGATATCGCGACTATTTTTGACAAGCTCAGGGACCCCAATCACCATCAAAATACTGCTCTCTTTAATGAGAGTCGCAAATTCATTGGTAATCGCTGGCATCACGTTTTTAAAAGCTTGGGGCATGATGATGTAGCGAAAAGTGGCAAATCTTGAATAGCCTAAAATATAACAAGCATCCCATTGGCCGACATCGACAGCGTTGATGCCCGCGCGAATAATTTCGGCGAGGTAAGCCGTGGAATTAAGGCCTAAGGTAATAATGCCTGCGCTGATCGGAGAAAGTTCAATGCCAATAGCTTCGGGTAGGGCGAAGTAAACAATTAAAAGCTGAACGAATAAGGGCGTTCCACGAAAAATAGCGACGTAAAAACGCAAGAAAGGACTTAGAAAAGGTTTTCGCAATTGGTCGCAATCGATGATGCCGAACATGGAACCAAAGATAAAGCCCGTGAAAATGCCAATAGCCGAAATCCAAATTGTAATGAGAGCGCCCCGCAAGAGCAGGGGGAAGGCGTGCTGATAAAGCTCCCACAAACTAATTTCCATCTATTGTTCCCCTTTGGTGATCCATTTTTGTTCTAGCTGATGCACGGTGCCCTTCTCTTTAAGGCGCGAAACGGCATTTTTAACTTCTTCAATCAGTTGAGTGTTTTCTTTTTTAATACCGATACCATTGCCAAGATCCCACTTATCTTGTGGCAAAGGCAGGGTCACGATTTTTAAGCTTTCATGTCTTTCAGCGAGATTTTTGCCGTTAATGCTATCGAGCGCTGCAGCCAAAGATTTGCGGTATTTGATATCGAGAATTTGATCGGGAGGACCAGCTAAAGCCTTCACACTAAAGCCCTGGCTTTTTAAGAAGTCTTCAAGAAAATGACCAGTCTGCACACTTATCGATAATTTTTGGTTTTTAGCGATTGCTTTTAGATCGTCAAAACTGGCAATTTCTCCTGGCAAGTTTTCCCAAAATAAAAACGAGATTTCGGTGATGGGTTTGCCTTGATAAGGAATCATGGCGATTTCCTGCTGGCGAGATGAGGTGATGGAAAGTCCCGCCATAATTATATCAATTTGGCCTTTTTTGAGGGCGAGGATTAAAGCATCAAAATCAAATTCTTTAAAGTCCGCCTCTCGTCCGAGTTCCGCCGCTAGAGCACGACCCATGTCGATGTCAAAGCCGATGAGCTCGCCCTTTTCATCGATGCTTTCAAAAGGAGGATAGGTTGGATTGGTACCAATTCTTAGCAGCTTGGTTTCGGCTTCTTTTTTAGTGGTACAAGATTTCGTACAACTCGCGAAAAGGCTCACAACAAAAGCTAAGGATAAAAGCAAAATGGATTTTTTCATGGCGCACGCCTCACAACGAGAAAGAAAAGTTCAGTAAATTACAAGCTTAAGATACACGCCTAGCGGCGGTAATGAAAGGCGCGCAAGCGGCCGAAGAAATAATTATGTCGTGCTAAGCTTTCAGACATCATTTTGGCCCAATGGATAAATAATATTTGCCCCTAGCAATGGATAATAAAAGTGTCAAGTTAGGCCTATGCAACATTCAATTAAAGTCACTGTTTTCTTGGATACTTCATTGTGGGTGGCCCTCTTCGAAAAAAATGATGAATCGGGCTTAGAAGTGGCCCGTCAAGTCTTTGGCAAAGAGCCTACAGACCCAGAGCTTTATGAATATATTTTAGGACACTATCAGGAACTTAAATTTAGTCTTCCTTATGATTTTAAATTAGTAATAAAACGCGTCAATCCTCAGCGCCGCATGCGTGAGGTGAAAAAAGAGATGCAAAAATCTCGAGCTTCGGCCCCCAAAGAAACCTATGCCCAAGAAGTTTTAAGAGAAGAACTTGAACTGCGAAAATTGAATAAACAAATAATAAACAAGGCACAAAAAGAAGCTGAGGCCAAAGAACGATTTCGTTTGGAACAAGAGAAAAAGAAAAAGAAGCGTAAGGGGCATTAAGCGATGAGCATGTCTAAAATGGCGCGAAACATGCTCATCACAAGAAAGTTAATAGAAATTGATAGTTTTTGTGAGCACTAGAATAATCAGAACAACGAGCACCAAGCCAAGTAAACCTGAGGGACTATAGCCCCAGCCCCTGCTATAACCCCATGTAGGCAATGCGCCGACAAGAAGCAGTAGGCAAATGATTAGTAAAATTAAACCCATGTTTATCTCCGAGTTTTATTGTATTATAAATGGCTCGCAGTATTGATTCAATTTTTAGTATTCATGATGCTTTCAATAAGTGCCATCAGCCCATTCTTCAAGGTAAAATTGTCCTTTTCGTCCCAAATACATCGCGCGATGGTCATTAAAAAAGCCTATAGCTACGAGAACACCAGCCTTGCCCAAGGCCACATGAAATTGGTGCGAACTTAGTTCTCTTTGATCGAAGGCCGCGATGGCTGCTTTTACGGCCTTTTCATCGAAAATTTCTGCCACTGAAAAATGATATTTTTCTGGGAGCACATGCGATCCAAGGTATCTTGTATCGTCATAAAAAGAATGTTCAAATTTGATTAAATCGAAAGTGCCTCTATCAACGCCTAGAGCTAGCAGCGATGACGCAAACTCAGGAAAAAATATGTGCTGCTCCATCACCTCATCACAAAGCTTCTGAATCTTTTTTTCTACCACGGCACCCTCACGCTTTTACCGACCGTGGCATTTCTAGTTGCGGGAAATCAAAAGCGCAAGATAATAAGCCAATAGGCTGCTAAGTCCTGTTATAAGGGATCCCCAAAGAATATCGACGATGGTGATGATAACGGGCCATCCTCTCAGCAAGGCCTGATTGGTGAGATCAAAAGTGCTGTAAGCGACAGCGCCAAAGAGAGCGCCAAAGAGAAAAACGTGGGTGAAAGTCGAACTATTTTTTAGTGCCGGCCAAATGACAAAGACGCAAAGTCCAAGAACATACAGCAGATAAAAAATTGCACCCGCCCATAAATTCGGACTATCGCTGAGAAGATGACCAATTCTTGGTCGATAAAAGCGATCTATGGTCAGCAGTAGCCAGCCCGCGTCTAAAAGGCCCATGATGCTTAAGGAAAGAAAATAGGTGCTAATAAAAATAGTCATTTGTTTGATAAGGCCTTCAAGATGGAATCGGTGCTGATCGAGCCCACCATTTTGCCCATTTTATCTTGAATAATGATGGGTTTTTTGGTGCGTCCAACGGCATTGATTACATCTTTTATCATGAGGTGTTCGTGACCTAGAATAATATCATTTTCGCTGAAAGATCCACTCTGAAATAAGGCCCAGGGCACAACGCGTCCTTCTCCAAACTCACAAATGGATCGGCGAGGCCTGCCACCTTCATCCAAAAGGCAACGATAGGCCCCTTGGTGATCAAGAAATACGGTCAAATGATCAGTGCTAAATTTTAGATCATCTACTGAGGTCATAACTGCGCGTGCTTTTAAAAGTCGCGTGGGGTCTACGCTTTGCACAAAGTCTTTGATGTATTGATTTTTTGGGTGTGAAACAATTTCTTCGGGCGTGCCTATTTGGACGATTTTGCCATCCTGCAAAACAGCGATACGGGAGCCCACTTTAATGGCTTCTTCGAGGTCATGACTCACGAAAATAATAGTTTTTTGCAAAGTTTTTTGCAGCCGCAAAAGTTCTTGCTGCAAATGTCCTCGAAGTAAGGGGTCCAATCCCGAAAAAGGCTCATCCATCAACAATATCGGCGCGTTGGTAGCAAGTGCACGAGCGAGCCCCACGCGCTGCTGCATACCGCCTGACAATTCACGTGGATAATGAGGAGCCCAACTTTCAAGGCCGACCAGTTCTAGGCATTCTCGTGCGCGCTGATCACGAACGGATTTTTTGATGCCGGCAATTTCTAAGCCCAGGCCCACATTTTCCAATACAGTTTTCCACGGAAGTAAAGAGAAATGCTGAAAGACCATGGCCACATGCTGCATCCGTAAACGACGTAAAGTATTTTTATCGGCTTCAGCCAAAGAAAGATGTTCGGGGCAGGGCCCATCAAGCAAAAGATGAATAGTGCCCCGACTAATGGGCATGAGACCATTGATGGCGCGCAACAAGGTAGATTTCCCTGAGCCAGAAGCTCCCATCAACACAAAAATTTCACCCTGATGAATGGATAAATTAATTTGCTGGACGCCTACCACTTGGCCGGTTTTTTCTCTGATCGTGTGGCGATTAAAGCCTTGATCAATTAGCGCCAAAGCTTTTTTGGGTGCCTTGCCAAAGATGATATCAAGATCGGAAATGGAAATAGAATGCATAGCATCCCTCAGGGGAAGATTTATCTAGCTTATATATCGCTTATAACTCGCCAAAGTTATCTAAAGAGATGATTTTGAGGCGCTAAAATATCTCTTTTTCATCAACATAGGCGATGCTCACTTCGCCGACTTTAAGGGGCAAAATAAATCGCAAGCCCTTGGCATCGCGTTTTTTATCATGAAGCATGCTCTTGATAAGTTCTTCTTTAGAGAGGTTTTTAGGTAGTTCTGTAGGCAAATGATATTTTTTAAGAAGAGAAATAAGCTCCTCTCTAAAATCCTCTACTAACATTCCTTTCTTAAAAGCTAGTTCAGTCGCAAGAATAAGGCCCATAGCAACCGCTTCACCGTGCTTTATACGAAATTCGCTTTCCTTCTCAATGGCATGCGCAAAAGTATGCCCCAAGTTCAAATGAGCGCGGATAGAAGCTTCTTTTGGATCCTGAAAAACGATATTCGCCTTCACCTTCAAAGCGCGTTCGATAAGTGATTCGGTTTCGAGATCTTCGTGAAGGTCCTTAAATAAGGCGGAATCAGCAATAATCGCGTGTTTAATAATCTCTGCCATGCCGCATGCAAACTCACTTTTAGGCAAAGTGGATAAAAACTGTGGATCGATAATGACAGCGCGGGGATTATAAAAAGCTCCCACCAAATTCTTTCCGAAATCGGTATCTATGCCGGTTTTACCGCCGATAGAAGAATCCACCATGGCAAGTAAAGTAGTGGGCATTTGAATGAAAGGAATGCCTCGCATAAAAGTTGCGGCAGCAAATCCCGCGACGTCACCCACATTGCCCCCACCTAGCGCCAAAATAACGCTTTGGCGTGTGTGACCCAAGGATAATAATTGTTCATGAATATGAGCTACACTCGCCGCATTTTTATGGAGCTCACCATCTTTGATAGTGATGAGAGAAATTTGGCTGCCAACTATTTTACGAATAATTTCTTTTAAGGTGATGGATAAAGTATCGCTGGTGACAAGAACGGGCTTATATTTTGCGAGCCCTAGGTAGGCAATGATTTTCTGATATTCTTCGGCCGCACCATTTTTTATAAAGATCGAATAAGGGTGCTCGCTATCATTTACGGGAATGCCTTGAATATGAGATAGGTTTTTTTGGGCATTAACTATTTCAATAATTTCATCGCAGGTACGCTCACGATCTTCGTGATTAACGTCGATACAATGAGCGCCATCTTTATATAAAGGTCGTCTGAAACAATAGAGACGTTGTAGGCGCTCAATTTGTTCTGGGGTCGATGCGGCTCCTAAGGGGCGTTTAGAAGACTTCCTCACTCTTTTAAGAACCAACGCAAAATTGGCATCGAGAAAGAAAGTACTACCAAGCTTTCTAATTTCTTCTCTCGCATCGAAATAAGTAGGAGTGCCGCCACCACAGACAATAACCGCGTTGTCGATCTTTGCTAAACTCTTGAGGGTCTTTAATTCTAAAGAACGAAAATAAAACTCGCCTTTTTGCTCAAAAATTTCTGCAATTTTTCGGCCCTGATCTTTTTCGATAATAGTATCGAGATCATATAAAGGGCATTGAAGCCTTTCCGATAACATGGCTCCAATACGGGATTTTCCGGAGCCCATAAAACCGATAAGAACAATATTATGCTTGGTCGTTGTGGTCATAATTAAAGCGCCAAGGAGCTTCTTTCATGTGGAGCTCGCCGGTGTATCCTTTATGCAAATGTGAATAAGCTTTAAGCATTGAATCGCGAGAATCGCCACCTATTTTTTCCATCAAAGCATTGAGCACTACAAAACTAAGCATCGCTTCGCCCACGACCGCTGCGCGTTGCACGGCACAGAAATCACTTCTTTCATAGACGGTGAGCCCAGGTGTATCTTTGGCAAGATTTATGCTTTGTCGAGGATTCAATGTCGTACTTATGGGTTTCATGTAGGTACGCACCACCAAAGGCATGCCATTCGACATACCACCTTCGAGCCCGCCCGCACGATTCGATGTGCGACCGATTTTCTTGTCTTCAAGCGCAAATTCATCATGGACTTTTGTGCCTCGTAAGCGCGCATTATTAATGCCCTGTCCAAGTTCAACCGCCTTCATCGCAGGAATACTGATCATGGCAGCCGCAATGCTCGCATCAAGTCTTCGATCGTAATGAACATAAGAACCTAGGCCTACAGGCAGTCCCAAAGCCACGCTTTCAAAGACACCGCCAATGGTGTCTTTAGCTTTCATCACCTCATTGATGTGCGCCTTGATTTCATCGACGCGTGAAAGCTCAATGAAGGCAAATTCGTTCTGCAAAGAATTATCGTAAGCGCTCAAGAACTCTTCGGCTAAAAGAAAATGATCAGTGCAAGCTTTAAGCTCTCCGATAGCAGTTACATAGGCTAGGACTCGAATGCCAAAATGAGAAAGAATCTGTTTGCACACACTGCCTACCGCTGTTCTGATTGCGGTTTCGCGCGCAGAAGCTCGCTCAAGAGAAATCCTTAAATCATCATGGTGATATTTAAGAGCCCCCGCAAAATCAGCATGACCAGGCCTTGGCGCTACCATTGGCTCAATATCTTTGTGCCGCCAATTTTCATAATCGAGATTGGCGATTTCAAGAGCCACAGGGGCGCCGGTGGTTTTTTTCTCGACAATGCCGGCGCTTATCGCAATGTGGTCATTTTCAATTTTCATACGCCCACCGCGACCAAAGCCTTGCTGACGTCTTTGTAAGTCATTATCGACTAAAGACTTGTCGATAGTAAAACCAGCTGGCAGGCCTTCAATAATGGCCGAAATCTTTGGTCCATGGCTTTCCCCAGCGCTTAAAAATCTTAAAACAGCCATCATTACTCCGTTTTATACTGAAAATTACTTTAAATTTACCAGCTTAAATGTATTGTATTTGCTTTTATTTGTTTCGCCAAAATGAATTTTCTCTTCTCCTAGCTACAAGCTAAGCGACGGGTGAAACATGACGCGAGTATGGTATTTTTTTCTGCTTGTCTTCGCGTCCTTATCTTGTTCCGATGATAATAGCAGCACACAAGCCGAACCTACTTTATTGCACAAGTTGGTCAATGACGTGGCTACTGACATGTTTGATCTAGGCTTTATCGTTGACACGAGCCAGCTTAAAATCGAAATAAAAAATCGTGCCGAAATGAATGCGTTATTCAAAGATATTAATGAGGATTCCCGCCTTCACGTAAAAAGCGAAAATCTCGATGAATCAGCGTCCCGCTTAGCTTTTTATGATCCGAATAGTAAAACTTTAGTGTTTCAAGCCCAATCAGCCAAAAAAATTTCACCCGGATATCTGGCTCATGAACTCGCCCATGTCTACCAAGATCAAAAATGGGGCTTGGAAAATATTTGGAGCACTTATCGAGAAGATCCCTCGCGGGAGCAATTTTCTATCGCGCAATTTACGATTGAAGGTCATGCCGAACTTGCGCGTCAAGCTTACGAGCAAAAGCAGGCAGATAGCAGTGTAGAAATCGCCGACTTAAGTGTTCAACTTGGCCGAATGTATGAGAATGAATGTTTAATTTGTGATTTTACTCAGGCGCCTGCTAACTTGCCTTATGCTTTTGGTTTAAGATTTTTACTGCATCAATACCGGGCAGGTGGATGGGCTTCAGTGGAGGAGTTGTTTCAAAAACTTCCACGCTCAAGCGAGCAAATTATTCACCCCACTAAATATAAAAACGACACGCCGAAAATTCTTAAGTTGCCTGTATGGCGCGATAATTATTCCCGAAGCCGCTTGGTGCAAAATGGCTCGATGGGTGAGGCCTATCTTTTAACCAAATTATTAACGCTCGGTGTAGACCGCAATGATGCTTTTAAAAGTTCTAGTGGTTGGGATGGCGATATCGCCCATCTGTATCGCTCGCATGACAATCAGGAAGTTTTTATTTGGCGTATTGCTTTCGATCGCGAAGTCGATGCTTTGCAATTGGTCAGCGCCCTAAAAATGCTCAATTTAGATCATCAAGTGAAACACCATGGTCGCGTGGTTGATTGGATCATCACCAAAGATCCGATTTTAGAAAAAAAGCTTAGGGCGTTTATGAATAGATATCCGCAACACGTGGAGCCTATTGCTAAAGATCAGCATTCGACGGAAATGATTGAAGCCAAAGCACGGAAGGAGCCAGCCATGTATTTAAATAGCAATAAAAAGAATAAGATTGCTCTTGATCCGATGGATGGTCAGTGAAGAAAGGATCAGGGAGTGTCCATGACAAGTATCAAATTATATCCTTGTGCCAGTGTGGAAGGAGAAGTTCTCATTCCTGGGGATAAATCAATTAGTCATCGCGCGCTTATGTTTGCTTCAATAGCAAAAGGTGAAAGTCGCATAAAAAATTTATTAGAGGGCCATGATTGTCTCGCTACTTTGCAAGTGATGAGAGCTTTGGGCGTTCATATCGAATTAAAAGACGACACGTGGATAGTGCATGGAGAAGGCAAGGCCGGACTTCATGAGCCAAGTTCAATTCTTAACTGTAAGAATTCTGGGACGACCATTCGTTTAATGGCGGGCCTTTTATCGGCGATGCCCTTTATGAGCATTCTCGACGGCACCGATCAAATTAAAAGTCGGCCCATGGATAGAATAATCAAGCCTTTACGGGCCATGGGAGCAAATATTTATGGGCGAAGCGATCGTTTTGCGCCGCTTGTTAGTCTGCCGAGCGCTTTGAAAGGTGGGGAATATGAGCTGCACGTAAAAAGCGCGCAAGTTAAAAGTGCACTAATTCTTGCTGCTCTTTTTGCCGAAGGGGAAACCATTATCCATCATACCAAAGCCACGCGTGATCACACTGAACGGCTTCTTTCACACATGGGTGCTTCGATTAAGATGAGTGAAGATACAGTTCATGTTCAGCCCTTAAACAAAGAACTCGATGGCTTTTCGCTTCGTGTGCCGGGCGATATTTCTTCGGCGGCTTTTTTACTTGTGGCAGGAGCTGTACTTTCACCTAGGGGTCTCACACTCCGACAAGTGGGCATTAATCCTAGTCGCACGGGCATTCTTGATGCCATGCAGATAATGGGTGCAAAGATTGAACAAAGCAATAATCATGAACTAGCCCATGAGCCGGTAGCAGATCTGACGATTAAAAAAAGTTCATTGAAAGGTGCACACTTTTCTGGCGATATTATTGTGCGCATGATCGATGAGATTCCGATTTTGGCCTTACTTGCAACGCAAGCCGAAGGGCGGACCGTTATTAAGGATGCTCATGAACTCAAAGTCAAAGAGTCAAATCGCATCGCGAAAACCGTGGAATTATTGAGTGCGCTTGGAGCACAAATTGAAGAGACCGAAGATGGCATGATTATCGAGGGCCCATGCACCCTCCACGGAGCGAATATTTCAAGTTTTGGTGATCATCGTTTGGGGATGATGATGAGTATTGCGGCTTTGATGGCAGATTCACCGATGACGATCCAAGGTGCACAAGTTAGCGACGATAGTTATCCCGGCTTTTACCAAGACCTCGAAAGCCTTGGCGCAGTGAGTGAGATTTTTCATGATTAACAAAATGGTGGGCCTCATTGGTTGGCCCGTTGAACATAGCATTAGTCCGGTGATGCAAAATGCAGCGTTTAGAGAACTGGACCTTGAAGAATGGGTCTATGTTCCGATGCCTGTTTCTAAATACCCCTACATTCGGATTAAAGAAGCGGTGCTAGGATTGCGCGCTTTGGGTTTTCAGGGTGCCAATGTGACTGTGCCTTATAAGGAAGCTGTGGTGCCTTATTTGGAACATTTAAGCGACATGGCAAAAGCTATTGGCGCTGTAAATACTATTGCTATTAATTCCGATGGACGTTTAATCGGTCATAATACCGATGGGCTTGGTTTTATAAAAGATTTAGAAGAACATACTATCGATGTGAGTTCCATGGATGTTTTGTTGCTGGGAGCGGGAGGCTCAGCGCGCTCTGTTGCCTATGCGCTTTTGGCGAATGGATGCAAAAGACTTACCATTTTAAATCGCACCAAAACCAAGGCCGAAGATATTGCCAATGCTTTAGCCCATTTATTTCCCGACGCGCAATTATTTGTTGGTCCTCTCAATAAGGACACCATCAAGCAGCTTCCTCATGCCGAACTCATAATCAATGCAACCTCGATGGGCCTTGTGTCTGCGGCGGATCTTATGCCGTGGGATGAAAATGTGAGTTTTACCCGGAATCAAATTGTTTATGACTTGATTTATAATCCGGCAGAAACAAAGTTTTTAAAGAAAGCGCGCGAGGACGGGGCCAAGGCTATCAATGGGCTTGGTATGCTTGTTCACCAAGGTGCTTTGGCTTTTAAAATTTGGACGGGTCACGACGCTCCGATTGCAGTGATGAGAGCGGCCGCTGAAGCGGCTCTTAAAAAGAAGTAAAAAGCTTAGTAAATTGTTCTCATGCACACTATACATTCGGAAAAAATGGATTAGACATCCCAATCAAAAAATTAGGTGCGAACATGAAAACCATTTTATCCAAAATCAACTTTTTGTTGTTTTTCTCTTCTCTTTTAGCGCCATCGCAATTATTTGCCACTGCTGAGACAATGGTGGTGTTTAAGCGGGACTACCAGGTTCCAACGCGCTCTAATTTGGGTTCAGGTCTCATAGCAGAAAATGACCGCTATTGTTCGCTCGCTCAAACAGCAGCGCTTAAGTTGAGCAAAGTTTTTAAGATTGTTTGGCAAAACGAACCAAAAAAATTAAACTGCACGCAATCCGACGATAAAGTTTCGATTGAAGGTACTTTTTATCAAGCGAAGAAAGTAGCCAAACCAACGACTATACTTCACGCAGATAATGTCGCTCTTACCCTAGCTGAGAAAGATTTTCTTGAACTTTTTGCGAGAGATTTTTTGGGCAGTATAATCCTGGATCTCAACTCCAAAGAATTAGAATTTAGTAGCGAGAAAGTCCGAGAAACGACAAGTTTTTTTGAAACCTGTAGAGGCAGAGGTGTATATCTTTATGATCTGTATCTGGGCACAGACAATAAATGCTGTATTCAATAACTTAGCCTTTTGCTTTAATAATTTCTTCGAGCAAAGCCTCTCGTCTTGCTCCGTAAATCTTATTTAGCCTCGCATCTCTGCCGCACCCTTTCCGATAACTCTGATAGTGCTCAGCATTGGTGCGACAAAAATTCTGATGATAGTCTTCAGCCGCATAAAACTGGGCATAGGGAAGAACTTTTGTCTTTGGATGTATGCCGAATCGGGTGTTAAGCCATTCTATTGATGCATCGATAGCCTCTTTTTCTTCTTTCGTTTGGTAGAAAATAGCGGCGTCATATTGCGAACCTTTATCGCAGAATTGTTCATTCTCGACGGTCGGGTCGATGGAAAGCCAGTAAGCTTTCAATAGTTGTTCATAGTTAACGGTAGTTGGATCATAAATTATTTTTACTGCTTCTTTATGTCCGGTTGTGCCACTACAAACTTGTTCGTAGGTAGGATTTGCGATGTGCCCACCCATGTAGCCAGAAACAACTTTTTTTATACCCGGTACTTTTAAAAAATCAGCTTCGACACACCAAAAACATCCACCTGCAAAATAGCCTTCTTCTTCGCCTGCCTGAAATAAAGACGTATAATTTCCGTAGCCCTCTTCGACAAGCTTGTCTTTCGGCACGAAACGCAAGGCCGCAGAGTTGATGCAATAACGTAAGCCCGTCGGATTCGGACCATCATCAAAAACATGGCCAAGGTGCGAGTTGGCATTCTTTGAGCGCACTTCGGTACGGGTGCGTAAAAGCGTGGTGTCGGTTTTCTCGACGATATTTTGCGGCTCTAGTGCCTGGAAAAAAGAGGGCCATCCGGTTTTTGAATCGTACTTATGGACGGACGCAAAAAGTGCTTCACCGGAAACAATGTCGACATAGATTCCTTCTTCTTTATGATTCCAATATTCATTATTAAAAGGTGCTTCGGTACCATCGCACTGCGTGACATTATATTGCTCAGGCGAGAGGTTTTTTAAGTCGGTTTTTTTCATAAAAGGGGTCTCATTGTGGCGTCGATGACATCCCCACTATATCCTCATGAGAGTAATGATGAAAGTAAGCGCGTTGTTATCCTTGGATAAAGAGGCAGCCTTGCATAAAACCATCGAATCAAGCTTTCAGCACGTCATTGCGAGGCCAGGTACTGGCCGTGGCCATCCAAGGATGAATCACCAACTTTTTGGTAATCTCGGTGGATTGCCGCGCTGCGCTCGCAATGACGAAAAATATGGGGGTCATGACGAAAAATATGCGGCCATGACGAAAAATGAGCACGCCATGATGAAGAATCAGCGTGCGTTGTTTGTGTGAAATAATGGAATCACCATCTCAGCACGTCATTGCGAGGCCAGGTACTGGCCGTGGCAATCCAAGGATGAATCACCAACTTTTTGGTAATCTCGGTGGATTGCCGCGCTGCGCT
>JBPOIV010000112.1:0-3975 GCA_052034245.1 Myxococcota bacterium | reverse complement strand
TCAAGCAGCAATAGCCGCAGGCGCTACCGACAACGGTAAACCCGGCCCCAGGCCACAATATACTGAAAATTATTATGCTTCATTTATTTTAGATCCAGATGGACACAACATTGAAGTAATGTTTGATGTTTGGAGTTAATTGATAGTGCAGCATAATTCGAGAATGTTCATTGGTGGTGCAAGTGGTGGTCGTTCGCGGGGCCCCGCGTTTTGGAAAAAGTGGCGACGGGACCAATCAAATTATTGACACAGATTGACGCCCATAAACTGAGATGAAGAGTATAGGCAGGATAAAGGCCTTTTTTTGAAAATACTTATCTACCCAAGCCTAAAATTTGAAGCCAAAACATCAATCGGTTGATGAAATCGTTACCATAACCCTACTTATGGGTCGGCCATATCGAATAAAACCATAGTTCAAGCGTTTAAAGGCGCAACAAGTGCCAAAATCATGATCCTAGGCGAATTTCCACCCAAGGGAAGCTCCAATATTTTAAACTATATAAATTTTCATTATTTAATTATTACAATTCAGGCAATAGCGATTTGCCGTCTATAACTCATATTAATTTTGATAACTGCCAGAAGAAAGGCTTTTGACCTTAAGCCAAAAACCTTTCTTTGCTCAGTAATAAATTGTTACCAAGAATAACCAATGGCAAAATCGATATCGGCAACAGGCGAGCCAAGTGCGCCTTTCTTAGGAAATATATATTTAGCAACCCATTAGCCAAAATTTAGATAGAGGCCTGAATCATAGTACCAATCCCATCCGAAGCGAAGTTCTGGTCCACTTCGGTTTAATCTCAGCCTTATTCTGATAACGTTGCATCAACGCTATAAACTCGCTCTAACCTGTACGTACTTACTATGGGTCTTCTCAAATCATGCATCAAAATATGCCCATCAACTTCTACTCGATAATATGTCTCATTCGGATTAATTTTCTTGGTGTCAACGTGAATAAGATTGGCATCATGATCATCACGAGAAATAACCACTTCAGTAGTTTCCCCTAACGTCCTACACGGCGAAACGTCCCCACCTTTCATCACATAAATCCATTCAACATTGGAATAATAGTGCGGCGCATAATTGTGATTAGGCTTAAGCTTAAAAAAATCGATTATCTGGCCGGGCCCTATTCGGTTGTACACAGCCAGTTCGTCTGGCAGCATAGAAAAGTCATCGCCGAAAAATCCATGGCGTCTAATAAGATGAATAATTAGATCATTAAAACAAAGCATTTTTTTCGTTTCTAGGTCGAAAATCCAATAATAGTCTCGCCCACCAATTTCATTAATCATATCGAATGACTCATCAGCTCTGGCATTATAGGCGCTGAGCCCTCCAACAAAGGGGCATAGTTGAGGAGCGTACATTTGTATTCGAATGATTACATAGTTATCAAGAACAATTGGGTGATGATGAGCAAAGACCTTAGGATTTTGATTATTAAATAAGAACCTAAGGCTATTGAGGAGCGGCGACAGCGACGTAAGAATACTGTCATGAATTTGCCTTTGGGCAGGATCGTAATTTTGAGAACTCTCATTGAGCACATCTCTCATTCGTTTATATTTTTCGGTAATAGTAAGAAGTACGTCGGCAATTTGGTCTCTGGTCACGCCATGCTGAGCAATTTCTTTTGAGTCGTTTTCAAATATTTGAAGCAAGTTTTTGATATTTTTATCACGTAAAAAATAGCTATGTAGAATAATGCGAGGAAACCAACTGAAAACCCAACCGCATGCATCTCGGTCGATCTTAGAAAGCTCATTGATCAGACCATGACAATGCAGCACCTTCTCTTCAAGAATTATTTCACCGGTCTTTCTGTCAATGGAGCTACGCTGCAACGTGGCAATTTCAGCGCTCTTTGAGTCAGGCACCATGCCCTCGCAATCGAAAGATTGCCTATAAGCGTCATCGCCAACCAGATCATCATGGTTTTCGCCCCTCAACTCAAAAAAATTAATCACGTCGATTGGATCTAACCGATGTTCTACATCGCCCTCAAAGAATGCATGGTCTTTTATTAAATGAATGAGAAGGTCATTGAAGCATAAGGTGGCTCCTGTTTTTAAATTGAAAATAGAGAAATCAGTTCCACCGCCACACTCGTTTCGATGAATATATTTTTCATCCTTATATTTACTCAATCCACCCGCAAAAGGACAAACCTGAAAACCAATGAATGTCGTGTCTATCACAAGAAATTCCATGTTATTAAACGTGACTATGACGGATGGAGTGACGCCGCCTTTCACAAATTTCTTAGCTTCGGGGGATAGTTCATCCAATCGCGCTTTATACTGTGCAGCAAGCTCAGCATCGAATCGTTCAGGGTTTTCTCTGGTTCGAATGATCTGCGGTTTCTTTTGCCAATATTCAGTTGTGATTGTTCGCAACGTCTCAGCAATTTGCTGAAAACTCACGCCGCATTCGGCAAGGCTTTGTTGATCTTTTAGATAAACCCTGAGTAAAGAGTCCCCGGGCCCAAGAAAACCAGTTCTTGATACCGGACATAGATCGCCTATCTCCCGAAGTCCTAAAAATATTGTCAATAGCCTTAGTTGCAGTGGAGAGAAATCAGACACTCGACCTAAACAGTGTAGATGCTTATTTTTGGTCGGAAGCAAACTGGCTTCCTCTTTAACAATGTCATCAGGTTGTTGTATTAAATCGCGGGACTCGGAATCATTTATCGCCAACAGAAAATTCGATAAGAATAAGGAAGAAAAAACCAACAATACCGTCACCAAAAAATTCATTTTACCCCATCACCAACAAATTTTATCGCAGTAATCTAATATCTCGAAAACAGAAATCAACAATGGCTTCTAAATTTAATCAATGATTCTTCATCGCTGGGTAGAGCGATTCAAGCAAACAGGTGGTATAGAACGTTTTAAGCCGAGTGGTCGTCCGCCTTTGATTCCTTATGCTCGTCATCCCGAGCTAAAAGAGTTCGTCCTAAAAAATGCCGATAATCCTTTGACTGTACTTTCAGAAAAATGGCGCAAAGAATACGGACAAACGTTAAGCATTTCGGCGCTTTCTAGAACCATTGCAAGAACGGGTCTCACTCACAAAAAAAACACTTCGCGCGACGGAGCGTGACGCTGCTTTTCTTCAAGAAAAACGTCAGATTTTTATTTCGCAGCTAGAGTCAATACCTGAAGAAAACAAAGTTTATATCGACGAAGCTGGCTCAAACCTAGCAATGACTCCTGTCAAAGCATGGGCCATGAAAAATCATCGCGCCTATGATGCAAGGCCTCCACAACGCGGTGGTAATTTGTCGCTTGTTGGAGCGCTAAAAAAGTCAGGAATGCAGGCTCTTTATCCGGAGAATAGGAAATATAAAGGCCCTTTTTTGAAAATGCCTTTCTACCCAAACCTAAAATTTGTAGCCAAAACATCAAGCGGTTGCTCAAAAAGTTACCATAACCCTACTTATGAGTCCGCCATATCGAATAAAACCATAGTTCAAGCGTTTTAAGGCGCAACAAGTGCCAAAATCATGATCCTAGGCGAATTGCCACCAAGGCCGGGTTTTTCGGCCTCTAATATAAATAGTATAAGTTTTTTTATGTTTTCTACCATGATGACCCAATTGGGTTACAAGCTGTTACCCAATTGCATTGAGGGACGTAAAGGCATCCTTTAGCTCAGCAATTGTCTAATTTTAACGAATTGTACTTTCATTGTACTCACATTGTTGTTACATTGTACTTAGAGGAAGAAATATGAGTAGCATAGCAAAAAAAATGGAAGAACGAATCCAAATACGGGCTAGCGATGAAGAGAAGAGCTTGCTGAGGCTAGCTTGTGAAATAGCGGGGTTTCGCAATCTTACCAATTTCATTATGAAAACGATGATTAATGAGAGTAGACGCGTTTTAAGGGAACATGGCAGCCGCACCTTATCGGCGCGAGATTCAGAAATGGTTATCAAAAGCTTGATGAATC
>JBPOIV010000314.1:0-7669 GCA_052034245.1 Myxococcota bacterium | reverse complement strand
CGCTTTTATGGGATTAAAACAACTTCTGATTACCGAACGCAACTTTCGTATTCATCTTTTATGCGCTTTAGCGGTATTTTTGATCAGTATAATTTTAAGTTTTAGTTATTTCGAACAACTAATTTTTTTGGTCCTCATCGGCGTCGTTTTGGCCCTTGAAGCGATGAATAGCGCGCTGGAGCGTAGCTGCGATGCGGGAGGCCAGCAATTTGATTTTCAAAAAAAGGCTGCCAAAGACCAAGGGGCTGCAAGTGTATTAATTTTTTCTTTCACCGCCCTTATTATTTTTATCATTATCCTGAACAACAATCTTGAAATGCAAAGCAAAGTTATTGCTTATCAAGTTTGGTTGTGGCCATTTTTTATAGCATTGATTTTGGCAAACTTTATTCTCATTGTTAAAAGCCTCAAAAAAATATGGGTACTTTTGTTAATCATCCTAAATGTGCTAAGCCACGTGGTCTTGGCGCTACACATGAATGACAATTTGATTTTCTATGTACTTGGTGTGTGCGCTCATATTTGCCTGATTTTCTCTCATGTTAAGAACTTTGCCCCGAAGAATAAATGAGTACCTTAGAGCATTTTTTAAAAGCCTATCATCCCCAATACGGCGAGGAAACCAAAGAACTTATAGAAGCATTGCAGAGTCACGACGATAAAGTCGCGCTCATTAATCCTTTTATTGAGGCTCAAACTCATGAGCTTTTTCATGCGCCATTCAAGGAAATTTTAGGCCAAAGTATCTGTGAAAAAGCTTCTAAACCAGAAAAAATCCAAGGCCTAATGAGCCATTATTTTCTCGATCGCTCATCCTTAGTCGCCCCCCTCCTTTTGCCGCTCTCATCGAATATGAAAGTACTCGATATGTGCGCCGCACCAGGGGGTAAATTACTCGCAATGATTTTTCGCCGGCTTGATTCAACGAGTTTTGTGGCCAATGAACTCTCGTCGGCACGTGCACTGCGCCTTAAAAAAGTAATGGCCGATTATGTTCCTGAAGCTCTTCATCCTTCTTTTGCCCACAAAGATGGCTCTTTAATTGGTCTTAAACAGCCGGGGCATTATGATGCTGTGCTGCTTGATGCGCCGTGCTCAAGTGAGGCGCATGTCATTCAAAACCCTGAGCTCTTAAAAAAATTCACGGGACTTAGAAAGACCTTGCCTCAGCGACAATATTCTCTTTTATGCTCGGCCATTTTAGCGACAAAAAAAGGCGGCCATATCATGTATGCCACCTGTTCCATTAACAAAAACGAAAATGAAGAAGTGATTAAAAAAGTACTCAAGAAAAAGGGCGGCGAGATCGAACTTGCGCCCCTTGAAAACGCGCCAATGGGCGAAGTAAATGACTGGGGGCTCAGCATTTTGCCGCATAAGCATCACGCTGGCCCCGCCTTTTTATCGCTTCTTAAACGACGTTAAGAATTGCTATTGACCACGCTACGGCCTTTCTTGCTTAACCACACCATCAAAATCAGTGCCAGAGTCGACATGAGCAAAGAAATAAATTGGCTGGTGGACAAAAGATTATCGACCACGAAACCACGTGCCGCATCGCCACGCAAAGTTTCGGTCAGCGCGCGCATGATCGAATAAAGAATGAAATAGAGCAAAGTGATTTGGCCGTGAGCGCGTTTAAAAGGGATCAAAAGCATCAATAGGAAGAAAATGCCAATATTACCCAAAGATTCTATCAGCTGCACAGGTATCAGGGGCACGGTTGTGCCGAGCTTTTGCATCAATAAAAGGCCCTCGCTCGATGCTTGCTCATAAAGCGAACTATAAGCGATGGAGCCTTTGGGAAAAGCCAAAGCAAAAGGCACATCAGCAATAACTTGGCCGGCTGCATCGATATGATAGGCGGCCTTGCCAAAACAGCAGCCACCCGCAACACAGCCCAAACGACCAATGGCATGACCTATGGCTAACCCCGGGGCTGCATAATCGGCCATTTCAGCCAGGGGTAAATTGCGTTTACGACAAAAAATGACGAGTGCAAGCGTCGCACCTACAACGCCTCCCCAAAACACGAAGCCGCCTTTCCACAAAGCAAGCACGGTGGGGATGGAAATACCAAGCGCTGCGATTTCAGTAAAAGGCTGCTCAACAAAGTAATAGCGTGATTCGACGATAATGAAGAGCACGCGAGCACCTAAAAGAGCTCCGACCAAGGCCCAAAAACCATAATCCATAACGTCGTTATGATATTTTTTGGCGAGGAATGCTTGACGGTAGGCGACAAAAAGCCCCGCCATCAAACCCAAAACATACAATGCACCGTAGGTATGCACCGGCAAATCCAAAAATGGGATCCGAAATAATTCGGGCAACATAACAACTCCATAAACGCCAGTGAATGCCACCAGGCCTAAAATGTGCTCTCTTGTAGATTAGCGCCTTTTTTCTTATTGTAACGCCTAAGAGAGATAATTTTTGGACTTTAACCAATGAATAAAAAAATGCGAGCCCTTGCGCTGGTTCCGGGTGCCGAACATGGGGTAGGGCCTGAACTTTTATTGGCAAGCCTCAATCATCAGCGTTTTAGTGCAGCTAATTTTTTTTGGTGTGGGGACAAAAAATCTCTCGTAGAAGCAGCCCTCGCCCGCGAGCTTAAAATAGATTTTTCCAAAGCTCATGAGGCTTATCTTTCAAATGAGACACGGCTTTCCTATTTTCCGGATATTTCTTCGCAGGATCCCACTGAGCGTCAAGCTATTTTTCTAAGAAACAGCGTAGAGCTTGCGCACGCTAAAACAATAGATGCAATTGTTACCGGGCCCATAGAGAAAGCGGCTCTAAGCTTTCTTAGCGGCGGCCCATGGCCCGGTCAAACTGAATATTTTTCGCACCATTTATCTGGCCCTAGCCCTGCATTCATGGCTTTTTTAGGCGCTCCTTTCATCATGAGCCTGCTCACTACGCATGTGCCTCTAAGCAAAGTTTCATCCCTCATCACCAAAGAGAAAATCCTCGCTCACCTGCAAGCGCTCAGCCATCAATGCGCCTTGATTCGCAAAAAACCTGAGGCAGAAATTCGCCTCGCGATTCTAGGACTAAATCCTCACGCTGGTGAACATGGCCTTTTGGGTAATGAAGAGCTCGATGAAATAATTCCCGCCATCAAAGCCGCCCACAATCTAGGTCTAGCGGTGCTTGGTCCATACGCAGCCGATGGCTATTTTGGATTTTTAAAGAATCAAGCACCCGTCGATGCCCTCGTAGCCATGTATCACGACCAAGGATTAATTCCCTACAAACTGCTCGCTGATGGCGCTGCAGTGAATGCGACCTTGGGCCTAAAAATACCGCGCACCAGCCCCGCCCACGGCACCGCAGTTGAGCTTCGAGGCACAAAGAAGGCATGCTTTTTCTCAACACTAAAAGCGATCGAAGTGGCCCTAATGCTGGCTCAATAAAGCTTCAGCGTCTACGACCCCTGCGTCAAGAACTTCAGGGTCTTAGCCCCTTCGCCAAAAGCCTCGACGCCTGTAGCTCCATCGTCATTGCGAGCGCAGCGAAGCAATCCAGAACTAGTAGCTAAGGCGCTACCTTATTTGGATTGCCACGGCATCATAACCTAGCAATGACGAAATCTGTACTAATGCTCAAGCTGCTTATCAACTTTCGCCTTAATCACCTTATCGACGGTCTTAGGCAAAAGATGGCGCAAAAGCGGGACAACAGCGTATTTCTTGGGGATATACAGTGAGGCTTTTTTGGCAAGCATCCCATCGATTATCAAATGCGCACATTCATCAGCGCTAATGACTTTGCGACCATGACTTGTGTGCACCTTGATGGCATCTTTACCTACGCCGCCTAAAGCATGGCTACGAAGTTCAGTGCCAGCGATCCATGAAGGACACGCGAGCATGAAATGAATGTCGGGCTCTTCTTGACGAAGCGTTTCGATAAAACCATTGACCGCATATTTTGAAGCGACATAACCCGAATGATAAGGCACCGGAAGCGCACCTTGAAGCGATGAAATCGCCACGAAATGTCCATTGGTGGCACGCAAATGAGGCAATGCATAAAAGGCGCTGTAAACGACGCCCATGTAGTTAAGCTGCATTAAATCTTTGAGCTCATCGGGATCCGCGACATCGCGAAAGCGGGTCCACATACTTTGACCCGCATTGGCAATCACTGCATGAATTTCGCCAAAATGTGCCACACTTTGCTCAATCATTGCTTTTGATGAAGCTTTGTCACACACATCCGCCTTGATACAAAGAATTTTTAGTTCAGGAAATTGAGCCTTAAGCTCAGCCTCTATCTCAACTAAACGCTCATAGCGACGAGCAGCCAAGCTTAGCTTAAAACCACGAGCTGCTAAATCAAAGGCCAATGCCTTTCCAAGGCCCGCTGAGGCGCCGGTGATGAGCACATTTTTCTTAGACATTTTGGCTCTCTTCGGCCAAAGCACGAACGCGGCGCTCAAGCTCTAGCGTTGCCTCGCGGTAGCCATTGAAGAGCGCTTTTCTTTGATCTTCTTCGCCAGCATGAATCCAATCACTCACTTTTAGACTTTCGCCAAATCGCACCGTGAGGGGCCGAGGCCTAATAACATAAGAGCCTTTGGGTAAGGCATCAAAAGAACCACCCACATAAGCGGGCACAATAGGTATATCGAGTTCTTGCGCCAAAATAGCAGCACCTTCTTTAAAACGAGAAATTTGCCCTGTGGTACTGCGTGTTCCTTCCGGATAAATAATGAGCACCTGCCCACCTTGATCGAGAAATGAACGGCAGGCCACCGTACTATCTTTTATCGCTCGCCCACCAACGCCTCGCGCAATAGGAACCAAGTTCATCATGTAGTGCAAATAAAGACGATGGGATTGATCAAAGAAATAATCTTTCGCAGCAATAAGGCCGATCTTTTGAAAAGAAAATCCGCTCGCCGTCATGAGCATAGCGCTATCCAGATGGCTCGCGTGATTGGAAGCAATGATGAAAGGCGCTGGCGGCAGATTGTCCTTCCCATGACTTTTTAAAGGGCAATAAAGCTTAAAAACGCTACGGCAAAAGGCCTCAAAAGAAGTTGACCACCAACTATTTTGCGCCGGCCATGAGTTAATTGATGACATTTGGTTCATTTCCGCTGGAACTATTTCTGAAGCCATAACGTCTCCTTGCGATGCCTCTAGAGCGTTTAACCGCACTGATTTATTTTTGCGAACAGCATGATTCGCTCGTTTTTTCGGCAAAAGTTTAAGGGTGTGCATATATTTTTTTGCTCCAGCACTAATGCACACCAATACATTAAACACATTTTCAATTATCATTAATCCAATACAAAAAAGCAGTTACAGCAAGCGATGATATTCTTCAATGCTTTTCTTCCAAACCGGCACCCCACAAAAACGATCGCCTTCAGGACAAATAGGCGTATGCCCAGAAAGTTGGCGCATGCCACAGGGGGGCAATAAAAATTGGCCAATGCGCGGCGCTCTCATCCTTACTGCCATCACTTCATCGATCGTTGCCGCCCAAATTTCTTCTTGGGCATTGTAGCAAAGCCGCGTGGTCCATTTATGGAGATGGTCCATCAAGGTGCCAGAATCGGTGTAACGAATGGGATAGGCATTGGTAAAAATATATTGCAAACACTCAGCACTCGCACCTTCCTTATAAAGCCAGGCCGCATCTTCCCAGGTTTGCTCGTGGATACGATCGTATAAGGCTTTGGCTTCTTTAGCCATCGGATGGTCGAAAAGTGGTGGTCTGATGTAGTCAGGCTCATGAAGATTGATAGTGCGTGAAAAGATAGGCCGCACTCCAGGAAGCATGCGGTGGCGCTGTGCTTGACTATCGGCTGCGTGAGACATTTTTTTTATAAAACTAAAGTGCACCATATCAAGGGCGCGATTGAGTTTGCTTAAGCTTAAAAGATTGAGTGATTGCCCAAGATAAGTATTTTCGCGCGGTGAAAGAAGCATTTTTACCGCGTCATCATCACTAAGCGCATCCTTGCTCAAAAAAAGCACTTGACGCACTGCGTGGCCAATAAGCGCTTCAGGCTTATCGCTGGCGCTGATAAGTTGAGCACTTTTTCCTTTGAGTTCCGTATCAAAGTCGCGGGCATAGCGTGCCGCATTGTGGTTGTCGATTTCAGAAAGGCCCAAGCGCGAAAAAACTTGTGCTTCCAGTGTTTCTTCCAAGGGCATGCCATCTTCAATGTGGCGAAAAAAATCCGGATCGATTTTATTCACCTCAGCCACCATTTTTTCAACGATAATCTTTTGCTCACTCGGACAGTCAAAAGACGCTGCCAAGCGATGATAGCGATGTAAACTTAAGCCTGAAATCGTATGGTAAAGATGTGAATGCGTGGCCAAAGGTAAGACATAACGCGCTACTTCTTGAGCTCGTTTTTTAATGGCCGATTGCCAGCGTTTATCCTGACGATTTTTTTGCCGGCCGCGATAGACCTGAAAATAAAGCTCTTCACATACCGGGTGAAGTAATACGCATAAATCTTGATAGGCATGCTGCTGGCGCATGATGGCTGCACTAAAGCGATTATTTTTCTCTAGGCTGCCAAAATCTGGATGGCAAAAACTGCCCTCACGTACTGCTACATAGCGCTGACTCACCTGCTCGGAATTATAAAAAGGATGCGCATGAAAGAGCGACCACAAGGCATGGCGGCTCGTATGGCTCATCGCAAATTGGAAATGAGCATGCTGCAAGGTCGTGTGATGGCCCGCCATATAGGTGCTTTGTGCAATTTTATCGCGCAAATTTATCGCTTGCTCATTTTTACTCACCTCTTCGTCGTAAATCAGACGCGATGAATAACAGGTCCGCGCCGTAGCCACTGCGTTATCAAGCGGCGTCGAAAAAAACTTGGTGAGGGTGAGCGAAGGTTGTTCAGACAATAGAGCAGGCATATGCCACCTTTTTTAAAATGCCACCATGATCCCTCGGTTTTAAAAAAAACTCCATGTTTTTTTGCAGGCTTTTTTAGGTAGGAGCTTTAGCTTTTTTAAAATCAACTGGTCAGCCCCAAAGGCTGTTGTTACTCTTGCGGGTCCAAACTAACCAGGGGCACATCCATGTGGAAGGTAGACAATTACACGAACAACAAGTTTAAGCCAAGGGTGTTGATTTGTGACCATGAGCCCCATCTAAGAACGGTTCTTCATGATTACCTTCTTTCAGTAGGCTTTTATGCCGACCAAGCGCGCAATGGCTATGAGTGTATTGATTTGGCGTGTAACACCCACCCCGACGTCATTCTGCTCGATTTAGATCTGCCGCAAATGGATGGCCAAACCACCATGCAACACTTACGCCGCCTGGGAATCAATGTGCCTGTCATACTTTTCAGCACCAAACATAGCGCCATACCTTTCGATGATGATTCAGCCGTTTTACGAAAGCCCTTTCGCCCCAAAGAAATTGCCCTGGTTTTAGAGACCTTATTGCTAGAGACCAAAAAAGAAAAACGCTTTTTGCCTCGACGCTTTAAAATCCATTGACTGTTTTTAAGCTTGCAGACCGATCGGCCGCTCCACGGAGCGGTTTTTTTGTTGCAGGATTCACCTCAAAATATTGCTGTCCGCTGTGTGCCTATTTTGAAGCACCTTCGACCATGGAAATGCCTTGGCTAGCGAAAAGCAAACGCAGGCTCAAGGGCAAAAAAAATAAAATTGAT
>JBPOIV010000313.1:0-12384 GCA_052034245.1 Myxococcota bacterium | reverse complement strand
GAATAAAGACGCTGCAAATAATCGTACAGCATTATAAATTTTTGATTTTCATTCAAATGATGCTCAATATTCCTATAAATTTTTAAAGCGTCTCCTGGTAAGGGCAATTCGATGTCCAATTTCCATTCGACTAATAAAGGGAGAAAATAATTCAAAAGCTCCTTACTAATGGTATTGGTGCCAATAAAGTGCGCCGTCGAAATTCCATTCGCAAAAACGTGCCAGTGGGGAAGCATTTTTTCACGCAGATCTGGATTTTCACTTAGCTCTTTAATGAGCCCTGCTACTTTATTATGGAATATGACCTTGGGGCTATCAATGGAAAGATCAGCATTGGCATGCAAAGACAAGGTTCCAAGCAAAGTTTCAACCAGGCTTTTTTGTTCATGCGCTCGAATATCTAAACGGGCACCATGATCAAGTAAAAGCTTTGCAATTTCCAAACCGCGAGCAGTAGGCTTTTGCAGCGAAGCACTGATCGGGGTGTATAAAAAATGTAAAGAGCTAGTTGGGCTTCTTTTTCTAGGGGACTCACTAATATGCAGTAGTGTTACTGGCTCACTATTCCACGAGAGATGGCGAGGAAGGACTTTGACGGTGCTATTTCATTCAGTAACATCAAATTGCAGGGCCAGAAGCAATTCCACTGCTTGCTGGTTTTCTAGCTCCACCGCGCGGTATAAAAGAGTTTGTCCTTGAGCATTGTAAATTTTTTCTTTTTGGGGACTTTGTTCTCTCAACTTTTGATGGGCCAATTTCAACGAAGTCTGCTTATTCTCATCGAACCTTATTTTAAAGAATTTTAAAAGTTCTCGTTTCAGTTCGGTAAAGGGAAACTCTTCCGTTTCTAAAAGGCCAAAAAAAAGAGGGTGTGCATCCAATGTAGGCGCGGGAACTGAGAGAATAAAAAGGAGAAAAAATCTAAAAATCCAAAGATTCAAGAGACACCTCTTTGCGCTCAAAAGCTTCCGGCAAGGTCGGCTTTAGCCTGCATTTTTTGCGAAAATTAAAAAATTCCAGAGCATCAGCCTCCACAAGATGAGCGCATTAATTCTCTATTAAGCTGCCCGATCACCTCGGTATTAATTTCTTTGGGGCATACCGCTTCGCATTCAAGGGTATTGGTGCATGAACCAAATTGTTCCGCATCCATCGTCAACACCATTTGCTGAACACGCTCACTGCGCTCCGGATGTCCTTGCGGCAAATGCAAGAGATGGCTCACTTTGGCGCCGACAAAGAGCATCGCCGATGCATTTTTGCATGCGGCTACACACGCTCCGCAACCGATACATGCTGCAGCATCAAAGGCACGTTCTGCCATTTTTTTTGAGATGGGAATGCTGTTTGCATCTTGTGCACCACCAGTGTTGGCGCTGATAAAACCACCGGACTGAATAATGCGATCAAAAGCGCTGCGATCAACGACTAAATCTTTGACGAGAGGAAATGCTTTGGCACGAAAAGGCTCGATGGTGATGGTGTCGCCATCGGAAAATGAACGCATATGCAACTGGCAGGTAGTGGTGGCTTTTTTCGGGCCGTGTGCAATGCCATTGATGACAAGTGAGCACGCGCCACAAATTCCTTCACGACAATCTGATTCAAAAGCCACTGGCTCTTTGCCGTCTTTGATGAGCCCTTCGTTTACCACGTCGAGCATTTCTAAGAAGGACATATCAGGAGAAATGTCATTGGCTTTAATGGTAACAAATTCACCCTTGGCACTTTGTGACGCTTGGCGCCAAATCTTAAGAGTAAGCGACAGTGATTTCACTTATAGCTCCTTTGTTGAAGCTCAATACTTTCGAAATGAAGTGGTTCTTTGACAAGCTCAGGTTTTTTTCCATCGCCCGTAAAACGCCATGCCGCGACGTGACAAAATTGGTCATCGTTACGCAATGCTTCGCCATCAGGAGTTTGGTATTCTTCACGAAAATGTCCGCCGCACGATTCTTCGCGAACGAGAGCATCGTGACACATGACCTCACCAAACTCTAAAAAGTCGGCTACACGCAAAGCTTTTTCGAGGCTTTGATTGAACTCATTATTGTTGCCAGGCAAAGCCAAATCGCGATAAAATTCTTCACGCAGTGGAGGAAGCAAAGAGAGAGCTTTTTTAAGACCGGCATCGGTGCGGCCCATGCCACAATAATCCCAAATAATTTTTCCTAAACGACGATGAAAACTGTCAGCAGAGCTTTTGCCTTTAATAGCAAATAATCGTTTGATGCGATCATCGGTAGAAGACAGCGCTTCTTTAGCTTCAGCTCCTAAAGTAGTGCCACTTTGTGGTTTTGTCTCATTTAAATAGCGACAAATCGTATAAGGCAAAACGAAATAACCATCAGCAAGACCCTGCATGAGTGCGCTCGCGCCTAGACGATTGGCGCCGTGATCGCTAAAGTTTGCTTCACCTAAGACAAAGAGCCCTGGCACATTGCTCATGAGCTCATAATCGACCCATAAACCACCCATGGTATAGTGGGAGGCGGGGTAAATACGCATGGGAACTTTATAAGGATCTTCGCCAGTAATTTTTTCATACATTTCGAAAAGATTAGCGTAGCGATTTACGATGGTGGAATGCCCAAGGCGATTGATCGCCTCACTAAAATCGAGATACACGCCTAAGCCTGAATCGCCGACGCCACGACCTTCATCGCACACTTGTTTGGCAGCGCGGGAGGAAATATCTCTTGGTGCCAGGTTGCCATAGCTTGGATATTTTCGTTCCAAATAATAATCGCGCTCGTTTTCGGGGATGTCCTTTGCCGCCCGCTTATCACCCTTAGCTTTCGGAACCCATACTCGTCCGTCATTGCGCAAAGATTCCGACATGAGCGTCAACTTTGATTGATGCTCGCCTGTTACCGGAATGCAGGTCGGATGAATTTGCGTATAACAAGGATTCGCGAAAAGTGCCCCACGTTTATAAGCGCGATAGGTCGCTGAGACATTGCAATTGACCGCGTTCGTCGACAAATAGAAAATAGCGCCGTAGCCACCTGTGGCAAGCACCACTGCATCGGCCATGTGACAGCTAAGCTCCCCTGTGACGAGATTACGTACAACAATGCCTTTCGCATGACCATCAATAACGATGAGATCGAGCATTTCGGTGCGAGCATGAAGCTTTACCCTACCTAATCCAATTTGCCGACTTAAAGCACCGTAAGCGCCGATTAATAATTGCTGCCCGGTTTGTCCTCGTGCATAAAAAGTTCTTGAAACAAGTGCGCCACCAAATGAGCGATTATCGAGCAGACCGCCGTAATCTCTCGCAAAGGGCACGCCTTGCGCCACACATTGATCAATGATGTTAACGCTGATTTCAGCAAGGCGATGAACATTGGCTTCACGTGCCCGAAAATCGCCGCCCTTGATCGTATCGTAGAAAAGGCGGTGAATGCTGTCGCCATCATTTTGGTAATTTTTCGCGGCATTAATGCCACCCTGAGCCGCGATACTATGAGCTCTTCGAGGACTATCGTGAAAGCTAAATACTTCGACACGATAGCCAAGCTCACCAAGACTTGCAGCTGCGGATGCGCCAGCGAGGCCTGAGCCTACCACGATGATCTTATATTTTCTTTTATTGGCCGGGCTCACCGGCTTCATTGCATCCTTGTAATTTTGCCATTTGTCACTAATCGGTCCGGCGGGAATTTTTCCATCAAGCATAAAGGCCTCACTAATTTTATTGATCGAGCGGCAGATAGCCAAGAAGCACGGCGAGGGGAATGGAAATGAATAAAAGTGCGATAAGATAGGAAACGAGGCTGCCTATAATTTGCACGCGACGATAAAGGCGCCGATTGCTTAAGCCCAAGGTGCGGGCCGCCGACGAAATACCGTGGCTGATGTGAAAAGATAATAAAATTTGAGCCAAGATATAAAACCCTGAAACCACCGGATTCATAAAACCCATGACGACCATATTGTAGACGTGATGGTGACCCGCACTATCGAGCAAGGAAAAATATTCTGGATTGGTAATACCCAACGTGTAATGAGCAAGATGATAGGCGATGAAAAGTAAAACCGTTACGCCACTTAAAAGCATGTAGCGAGAATTTAAAGTTGCTTTGCGGGACTTTTTATCGTGATAAAGAACGGGGCGGGCCGCCATATTGCGACGCGAAAGATCTATGGTGAGCCAAATATGCATCACAATAGAAACGATCAAGGCGATGCGAAAAGCCCATAATAATTTCGGAACACTTTTTAAGAAGGCTGCGTATTCATTGGTTGCCGCGGGGCCTGAAAACATGCCCAGATTACCAGCCAGGTGCCCAATGAGAAAAAAAACCATAAAGAGGCCGGTGATTGCCACCAGCCATTTCTTTCCGATCGTCGAGAGAAAAACATTTTCTGTTTGCATAAGTCCTTCACTACCGAAAAAGTCCCAAAAATTACAAAAGACCTTTTAGTTCTTTCACGACCTTTTCCACTGATATTTTCGAATTATTAAAGGCAGCTTTTTCTTCTTCAGTTAACTTTAATTCGATCACGCGCTCAACCCCTTTGGCACCAATAATAACCGGCACGCCAACGAAGAGTCCATCGACACCATAAGCGCCACTCAAGAGCGCGGCACACGGAAGCAAGCGCTTTTGATCGAATAAATAACTTTCAGCCATCTCTATTGCCGAGATTGCGGGCGCATAAAAAGCCGAGCCATTTCCAAGAAGTTGTACAATCTCACCGCCGCCTTTGCGCGTGCGATCAATGATCGCATCGAGACGTTCTTGTTTTAAAAGTCCCATGCTCACCAGTTCAGTAAGCGGAATACCGCCCACCGTCGAAAAGCGGGCCAGTGGCACCATGTCATCGCCATGCCCACCTAGTACCATGGCTTTCACGTCTTTTTGACTGATTTCGAGCTCTTCGGCGATAAAGCTACAAAAGCGCGCTGAATCAAGAATACCGGCCATGCCGATTACTTTTTGTGGAGCAAAGCCTGAGAGCTTGTGAAAAGCATACACCATGGTGTCGAGGGGATTGGTCACCATGACCACGAAAGCATTCTTGGCATAGGTCTTTACGCCGTTCGCGACTTCTTTAACGACATTGAGATTTTTTTCTAAGAGATCTTCACGGCTCATGCCCGGTTTACGGGGAAATCCAGCAGTGATGATGCACACATCGGCATCAGCGAGATCTTTGTAATCATTTGTGCCTGATAAACGACAATCGCGATTTAAACGGCTAGCCATTTGGCTGATATCGAGTGCTTTTCCTTGGGCAGTACCAGGAAAAACGTCAAAAAGTACCACGTCGCCTAAATTTCTTTCGCAAGCAAGCATTGCGAGCGTTCCACCGATCTGTCCTGCACCAATCAAAGCAATCTTTTTCCTGGTCATAAGGCTTTTCCTTTATAATAAAGACGGTCACTGAAAGAGAGTGGTTTACTTGCTCACCTACAAAAAGAAGTTGAGCATTGCAAATGGATAACTTCATAATTTGACGGAGAAAAAATGGCTTTCAATAATAATTTAGTATGCGACCAGCGCGCAGAACAAGTAATAAAGTTAACCAAAGAAGTTTTAGGAGAATCACGAGTAGAAATTCAAATAATCGGTCTTAAACTTAGTGAAAATTTTGAGGAATGTGCTGCGAAAATAGAAGCGAAATTAATCGAAATTTCGGAAGCGAAACCGAAGAAAAAAACCGTTTCAGGAATAGGAGTGGGCCTTGTCGATGCGTGTTTTGATGCGCTCATCAAATCTTATAACGAACAATTTTGCTCTCTTGATTCTATCTCCATTGTCGATTTTACCGTAAATGCGCATCTAGATCATGCCAGCCAAAGAAAATCCGATGCAAAAATCACTGCTCTTTTGCGCGTGAAAAACTCAGAGCATCACGAATATGCTTTCCAATCGACGACGACGTCCATCAGTCATTCCAGTATCGTCGTGGTCGAGGAGGCCATTGCATTTTTTATCAACGCCGAGCTTGCATACACGCGACTTTACCGCGCACTTGGTGATGCCAAAGCTCGTGCTCGCCATGATTTAGTGGAACGCTATCAAAATCAAATGGCGACCTTGGTGCATGCGACATCCTATGAGAAGCTCGTGGAAAATCTTAAGAAGATACAAAGATAGATAGTGCTCCAAAGCCTCGAATATCCTTGAAGAGAATTTTTATAGCGTCAATCCGAACTTTAGGGCCGAGCAATCTCGATGAGCCAGGCCCCGTGAGCACTGCGAGCTACCTAACAAGAGTCGCCTTGCTTAAGCTGGGTGAGGATGTCAAAAGGCATAGGTATAACTTTTAGCAGAGGTACCTATGAAGCACGATATCCCCGAAGCGCTTACTTTTAGCGACGTAAGTTTGATACCGCACTATTCGGAAATTCTTCCGAGCGATGTTGATGTGAGCATTAATCTTGCCGGTAAACTGACGCTTAATTCGCCTATCATCAGTGCTGCTATGGATACGGTAACCACCGCATCGATGGCCATTGCGATGGCGCAGGTTGGGGGCCTCGGTATCATTCATAAAAATATGTCCATTGCCGAGCAGGCACAGGAGGTTTTCCGCGTTAAAAAGTATGAAGCATGGGTCATAAATAACCCCGTTACTATTGCTCCTGATGCCACTATTGCTGAGGCCAAAGCGCTAGTTTCGGAACAAAGTGTGAGTGGTTTTCCCGTGGTTTCAAGCGAGGGTGAATTATTGGGCATGCTCACGGCGCGCGATATTCGTTTTGCTGAAAGTCCGACTCATTTAGTGAAAGAGGCTATGAGCAAAGATCTGATCATTGCCAATTCCCCCGCCGATACAAAATATTGTTTGGAATTAATGAAGCAGCGGCGAGTTGAAAAATTGCCCTTAGTCGATCACGAAAATCGTCTTACGGGCCTCGTTACCATCAAAGATATTCACAAAGCCTTTACCTTTCCCGATGCGGTGCGTGATCAGCGAGGCCGTTTGTGCTGCGGGGCGGCACTTGGGTGCACTCCTGATCTTGAAGAGCGCGCGCATGCTCTTGTAAAAGCAGGTGCTGATGTGCTGGTGGTCGACTCAGCGCATGGACACTCCAAAAATGTTGGCGACGCAGTGAAAAGATTGCGCAGCTGGTTCAAAGATCATTTGATCATTGCTGGTAATGTGGTCACTCAAGAAGGCGCCAACTTTTTATACGAGGCAGGTGCTGATGTCATAAAAGTAGGGGTTGGCCCAGGATCGATCTGTATCACTCGCGTGGTGGCAGGGGTCGGCATTCCACAGCTAAGCGCGATTTTGAGCATCGGCAGAGCCGCCAAAGAACGAGGTTATTCGGTCATTGGCGATGGTGGATTGCAATTTTCTGGCGATATCACCAAGGCACTCGCGGCGGGTGCTCATGCCGTCATGACTGGCTCTTTGCTCGCTGGTACCAAAGAGGCGCCGGGTGAAAGACTTTATTACGGTGGACGTGAGTTCAAAGTCTATCGCGGTATGGGCAGTACTGGCGCTATGAAAGAAGGCTCTAAAGATCGCTATGGTCAAGGAAAAGTGGATGATGCCAAAAAATTGGTTCCCGAGGGAATAGAAGGGCGCATTCCTTACCGAGGTACGGTCGCTGAAACCATCTTTCAACTGGTGGGGGGCATTCGCGCTGGTATGGGTTATTTAGGAGCAAGCAGCATCCGTCAGCTGCAAGAAAACGCCCAATTCATTCGGGTAACCTCTGCAGGACAACGCGAAAGTCATGCTCATGACATTACGATTACCAAAGAAGCGCCGAATTATAATTTTCAGGATTAAGCACTAAGAAGCTTATTTTTCTGCGTATATTTTTTATTAAGTACGCAGAAACATACTCTTTTTTTTGGGGAGAAAGAGTCAGGGTTTTATAACATTCTTTGAAGCTCGTCACTTAGCCACGAAATCTTTTAGGCCTAAGCCTTGAAATTCTCTTTCAGCACTTTAAGCCTGTGCTATGGAATCTTCTACATCACGCATACCAGGCTTCTTTGCTTTATCTCCAGCAAAACGGCGTCTTTTTTTGCAAGACCACGCGCTCTTAAGCGAAGCTGATTTTTCAATGTTGGATCAGCATTTGAGTTTGCAGGAAGCGGATTTTCTCAGTGAAAACGTTATTGGAAGCTTTGCTTTGCCTTTTTCTTTGGCAACGAATTTTATCATCGATGACAAAAGCACTCTTATTCCTTTTGTTACTGAAGAACCGAGCATTGTTGCCGCATCCTCGAAAATGGCCAAGATCGTCGCTAAAGCTGGTGGTTTTCATACTGAAATTGACTCCTCGATTATGAAAGGCCAGGTGCAGATCTATCAGTTGCCGGACATAGATGCTGCTTTATCGTGCATGGAAAAGCATCGCGAGGAACTTAAAGAAATTCTTAATCAAGCTTGCCCACGTATGGTAGAGCGTGGTGGAGGCGTCAAAAATATAGAAACGCGGCTGCTTTTTTCCGAAAGTATTGGGCCAATGCTCCTCGTTGAGCCGCGCATCGATGTTGTGGATGCTATGGGCGCGAATATAGTCAATCATTTGATGGAGCTTTTAGGGGAGCATTTAACGGCGCTTCTTCCAGGTGCTTCAGTGGTCTTGCGCATTCTCTCAAATCTTTCTGATGAGCGTTTGGCGCGTGCGCGCTGTTCTATTCCTTTTCAACTTCTTAGCACTGATAGCGCTCACGATTTTGGCCTCGAAGTGGCTGAAAAAATGCTCGCAGCTCATGCCTTGGCTGAAGTTGATCCCTATCGCGCATGTACCCATAATAAGGGCATCATGAATGGCATCGATGCAGTGGCACTAGCGACGGGCTGTGATTTTCGTGCGCTCGAAGCAGGCGCTCACGCTTTTGCTGCAAGAAATGGAAGGTATCGCGCTTTAAGCGAAATGGAACTTGATAAAGAAAAAGGCATGCTTCACGTGAGTCTTTGCCTTCCTCTTGCTGTTGGCGTCGTGGGTGGCAATGTCGGTGCTCATCGGGCGGTAAAAGTTGCGCACAAAATCCTTGGCCCTTTTGCAAAAACAAGTCGGGCTTTAGCCTCGGTGATGGTGAGCGTGGGCCTTGCCCAATGCCTTGGAGCACTCTTGGCTCTCTCCAGCGAGGGAATACAAAAAGGTCATATGCGATTACATGCCAAGAAAGCAAAAAAGATAGTTGATGAATAAAGTCTCAGAGGGTACCTTTTTTAAGTCTCATTAAATGTGGATTATTTTATGCTTCGAAAAAACGCGCGTATTCTACAACCTCTCCTGGCTTTTTTTGGCCTCGCTATGGTTGCCGTAAGTCTTTATCTCACTAAACACTATTTCGAAGTACATTTTCCTGAGCGTTTAAGTGAAGGCTCTTTTTGTGATATTTCGCGATTTTGGAATTGCGATAGCGCTGCTTTTTCACCTTTTAGCAACATTTTGTCTGTTCCCACCGCGCTTTTTGGTGCTTTTTTTGGGTTGATTATTGTTGTTGGGACTTTCTTTAAAAACCAGCGCTTTGTTGAAACTAATTATTTTCTTGCCGTCGTAAATCTTTTTGGTTGTCTTGTACTTTTGCTGTATTCATTGATTTATCTTGGTGGTTTGTGCCCTGGCTGTACGGTTTACTACGTGCTTTCGGCCCTTATTGTTCTTTTATTTTGGCGCATGAAACCATTGAGACCTTTGCCCCACTTAAAACTTTTATTCGCCTATGGCCTTCTCGGTGTGGCCATGATGGGCGCGACCATGCTTTATAACCAGGACCGCCTTAAAAAGCAGGAAGAGGTCTTTTCCAATTGGGCCAAAGAAATCCAAAATGCACAAGTTTTTGATGACAGTTTTCCTGATTTTACCTTGCCCTTATTTAAGTCGACAAATAACTTTGCTGAAGCACCTTTACGCATTACTTTATTTTCAGATTTTCAATGTCCCTTTTGCAAAATTTTAGGGCATGAATTACAAAAAATTGCCTCTCGTTATCGAGGACAACTCAACATCCGTTATATCTTTTGGCCTCTGGATAAAAAATGCAATAAAGAAGTGTCGGGAGAAATGCACCCTCACGCCTGCAGTGCGGCCCGGCTTGCTTATTGCGGGCGCGAAAATTTCGAAACTATTCACGATACCATTTACGAGCATCAAGCCGAGCTTTCGGAAGAGTGGATTAAGCAAAAAAGCGAAGAGCTGAAGCTCACTGAATGTTTCGCGAATCCGGAAAGCGAAGGTGCAGTGGAAAAGATTATTGATAGCGCCGCCCCTTTTTCTATCAATGCAGCGCCGACAATGCTTATCAATGGACGAAAGACTTCGGGGCTTATTCCTGCCAAGGCCTTGGTGTTTTTACTCGATAGTTTTTTGAATGCCAAAGAACAGGCTCACTAATCATTTATTCATTGAGAGTTTTAATGGGTTGTTGTAGAATAGCGAGCCAGTGGTTTCTAATGTGTAAAGCATACTTTTATGTCTTTTATTTTACCCTTTTTTTATGTTTTTTTGCTCCCCCCTGCGAATGAGCGACACGAAGGATAAAAGATTGCATGGAATTTCAATAACTTAGGAGCAGGTTAAGCGAGAAATAAAAGTAGCCATCAAAGCCTCAGGAATAATTTTCACGGCTAGTATTTTCCTTTCTTTAGCCGCGCCTCCATTTGAGCCTAAAATAATTTAGTTTAGGGAGCTAGGGTGGCGCTTTTTATTGATCGATGGATAGAAGCTGAATGGTTGTTGATGAACAGCACGCGGAAGTGAGTTTTAGTTATGCCCCAGGCAAGATTATTTTGGTGGGCGAGCATGCCGTAGTCTATGGGGCCAAAGCGATCGCCATGCCCATTGATTGTGGTGTGCGCGTTGCGCTCATGCCTTTGCCCTTGGGCCAAAAAAATCTTGGCCCTATGGTGCGGGGCTTAGGCCCATTCTTCATGGGCGATACCTATTGCGACGCCCAATCTGCCGGGCCTCAAGTATTAAAAAGTGCTCTTCATTATGTGCGCGAAGTCTTTGGCCCCTCGATGGAAAAAATTGCTATTATCGTTGATGGATCACTGCCCCCTGGCAGCGGTTTAGGCTCTTCAGCATCGCTCAGTGTGGCCTTGATCAAGGGTATTTTTCGTCATTTGAATAAAGAGCCTCTTAGGGAAGAGCTCGAAAAGCACATCATGGCCCTAGAAACTATTTTTCACGGCCAGCCTTCAGGCATTGATCATAATGTCATCATGGGTGGAGAGGTTATTGCATACACAAAGCTTGCGGGCAAAGCACAGATGCGGCCTTTGGAAATGAAAGGGGCTTTGAGTTTTGTGATTGGTATTGCCGGGCCTCATGATGGCACTAAAAATGCGGTTTTAGAGCTGAGCCTCAGAAAACGTCGCCAAGAAAAAATATATGAACAACTTTTTGCTAATCTCAATGCTATAGCTGATGAGATGGAAAAAGCCTTAAGTGAAGCTAATAACGCATGCGTGGGTGAGTTGATGAATATTGCGCAAGGGCTGCTCAATGCTCTCTCTTTATCGACGCCGCAAATCGAAAATCTTTGCGCGATCGCCCGGGATCGGGGCGCTTTAGGTGCAAAACTTACCGGTGCTGGTGGTGGAGGCGCTGTTATCGCCCTCGCTGATGGCAACGAAAAAGATTTGGTAAATGCTTTTAAAGCTGCAGGCTATCAAAGTTTTATAGCCAAAGTGCCAGAGAAGGGAGCTTAAAATGCACGCAAAAAATCATAATGTCCCAAAAATAGCAAATGCTCTTCTTGCCGATGAAGTAGTGCTGATTGAGCAAAGCTCGAGTGAAGATTCTTTGCGTTATTTTTGCCATCTTATTCCGTCATTAAAGCCGGCAGTATTTCAAGCACTCATCAGCAAAGATGCACGCATCACCGATATGCTTTATCTTAAGCGCGAAATAAAAGTATTTGTCGTCCAACATTCTCATCGATTTTTGGCGACATTAAGCATCGAAAATAATCGTTTTATGCTAGCTCTCGATGGTGATAACGAAGTAAACGATATTGAGCTTGAGAAAGTTTCTTTGCATACCTAAGCTTGTCATCCCTAAGGACCGCCTTTGTTGCATTAACGAAGAAGTGAAAAACTGCCTGGTTTTTCGTCATTGCGAGCGTAGCGCGGCAATCCATGGATGATCGCAAGAGGTATTTAACTAATCCTTGGATTGCCACGGCCAGTACCCGGCCTCGCAATGACGTGCTAATCTGTTGAGTCGGTGGTTTGCAACAATGCTGGTTAAGCGTCACGATCCTCTCATGAGAGAGACTTTGTTTATCAGAAATTTTAGGCTATTTGATAGATTCCCAGCCTGTCTGCTTTTTTGCATTAACGAAGAAGTGAAACTGCCTGGTTTTTCGTCATTGCGAGCGTAGCGCGGCAATCCATGGATGATCGCAAGAGGTATTTAACTAATCCTTGGATTGCCACGGCCAGTAC
>JBPOIV010000042.1:0-16020 GCA_052034245.1 Myxococcota bacterium | reverse complement strand
ATCGACTAAAGATCTAAACCTTTTTCTCCATGGCCCCTTCTTATGATAAGGAGATACAAATTCATTTTCCTTACTCGGAACCGGCCTTTTTTTGTCTAAATATATATAGCTAGAAGGATTCAGAACGAAAAACTTAAAATCATATTTTTTATATTTATTTGGCGTATTACTCAACATGGCATAACGCTGAACAAATTGTCCTCCAGCGCTGTGACCTGAAATATAAATCTCTTTAAGATTGGGATAGCGATCCTTATCAGCGAGTTGAGCCACTAATTCATCAACGACGGTGAATGAACTAAGATTGCTCCCATCTTTTGAGCTTTCTCCTATCTTCCAGCCTGACTCGCTCCAATACATTTCATCGAGAGCAGGTTCGTCTTCGAGGGTCTTGAATTTCGGTGATAAAAGGAGAACCTTTTGAGCCGTGTTTCTCTCAGCTAGGAGTTGCCTGAAAACCTTTAAGCTCGCATCAACTTTTCGTAGCTTTCCATGAATGATAATGATGGCACGCGTTGTATCAGGATTAGCTCTAAATGTTTTATGCTCGCCGTATACCGCAATAATTTTATTATTAATGCTAAGCGCCATCTTGTCGGCAGAAAGAGAGTAGGAAAAAAATAAAAACGCCATTCCCCAAAAAATTGAAGGCTTCATGTTTTACCCAATGGTACAAGTTTGCATCGTCTCAACAACTAAGTGCAGCTGGCCCTTCCGGGTTTTCTTGAGCCGGGTAAATTATTAAGAAAATTACCAGATAGCGGGGGAAAAGCTTGCTCTTCGCCGAGGCGAGAAGACAAATGCCCGTCAAGCGAAAACTATCAAAGCTTCAGGCCCTCCAAGGGACTCTCCGTCGAATCTCGTCGAGGGACACTTTTGCGCTTTCTCATACGTTCAATTTGCGCTGCACTAGCCGCGTGTTCGCTCCGCTCAAGCAGCGTATAAGCTTCTGAGCCCTTAAGACTGGTCACCTTGTAAACTTCAATCACCACCGGTTTTTTCTGCGCCTCCTCAATCTCCTTCCCTGGTGAAGAATCCCAAAATCCGCCTAAGCTTTTGGTCTTGTTGAGGCTGATAAAACGCACAGGATTCTTGGTGAGCTTAAATTGATAATGCAAAATTTTTATAAGCACGGGGATATCGATAAAAGAGTCGATGGAAATTATCATATCAAGAGCTGGCAAATCGACCGCATGGTCAGCTACGGGCTTGATAATCTCAACGCTTGAGTTGGTGCCATAAATTTTGTCCATGTACGCTATTGCCGCTTTAAATTGGTCGATAGCGCGATGATGCATTTCAAAGAATGGTATAAATGGCCAGTCCTTGTCCTTTTTTTTTGCCCATTCCCAAAAATAAAATTCTTTATATCCTTCAGGCAAGGAATCAGGATTTTTCCCTAAAACCAAAGCTCTTTCCTGAAAATTATTTTCGCCATAAAAAAGATAAGCCCAATCGGTGAGATAAATTTTCACATTTTTCTTTTGGGCAAGAATGTTAGCGATAGCAGTGAGCTCGTTAAGCAAAAGCCCCGAGCCAATGGCGAGAACCGCCATGGAATTTTTGGTGCCGAGCTGGCGGGCATTCTCGCTAACTTTTTGATCAAAAACATAACGAGCACTGCCATCAGGCTCGCCAAAAAGATCGCGATGAAATGCAGCCATGCAATTGCATTCTTTGAGCTCCACGGCCTTAGCTTCGAGGAGAGCATTTTTGATAATATTGTAGGTCGATGATTTAATTTCCGCAGGCAGTACGTGTTCGACTAATGGCGACTCAATGTGCGCGCACGAAAAAAAGCAAAGCGATGCAAAAATGCTCAAAAGTAATTTCATTACTCGACCTCAAAATTAAATCATATCATAATGTTAATTTTGAGGCATAAAAGACATATTTGCAATGTGCTTGCTAATCAACCAATATATAAGTCAGAAACCAGTTCGGGATTATCGACACAATTATATTTATCCCAATCATGGATCTCAGCTTTTTTTAGCACTTCTTCGTCGAGAAGCCACTGTCCCGTTATAGAGCACGGATGTTGTGCCAAAAGCCATGCCGCGGCATCCGCAAGAATAGCAGGCTTACGACAATTTTTCAGTGATTGCTCTCCCATCAAGCGCGTGATGGCAGCCGTATAAATAAGCGTTCGTGGCCATAACGAATTAACCGCGATGCGATCCTCCCTAAACTCTTCAGCCATGGCCTTGGTGCACAAAGACATGCCATATTTTGAAAGCGAATAGGCTATATGAGGAGCAAGCCATTTAGCATCCATAGAAATCGGCGGCGAAAGATTGAGAATATGGCCCCCCTGCCTCTTTAAATAGGGCACGCATGCACGCGACATGAGAAAGGTGGCGCGCACGTTTACACTCTGCATGAGATCAAATTGTTTGGCCTCAGTATGTAAGGTATCAGTGAGATAAATGGCGCCTGCGTTATTGATCAGCACATCGATAGTGCCAAATGTCTCAGCCGCTTTTTTGACACAAGCCTCGATTTCGTCGGCATTGCGTACATCAAGCTGAATAGGCAAAGCCTTTGCGCCCAAAGCTTCTATCTCCTTTGCCACGCTTAGAATGGTCCCTTCCAGAAATTGATGAGGCTCTTTAGTTTTTGCGCCCAAAACAATATTAGCACCAAGACTTGCCAACTTTAAGGCTATTTCGCGGCCTATACCCCGACTACCCCCGGTAATCACGACGGTTTTATTCGTAAATATCCCCATGAGCGCCCTCCAATTTTTCTGCTTAGTGATCAACAATGATCTCTTCAAGCATCTAACCCACGAGGATCTTTATGAAAATCACCGACGATCTAAGCTTCGCCACAAAATGCATTCATAGTGGCCAAAGACCTGAAGCGATCACTGGCGCGGTGATGACGCCAATCTTTCAAACTTCAACTTATGCCCAAGAAAGCCCCGCCAAACATAAAGGCTATGAATATTCTCGGACGCATAATCCCACGCGCAAAGCCCTCGAAGATAATCTCGCAGCACTTGAGCATGCAAAACATGCCTTTTGTTTTTCTTCAGGCTGCGCGGCTGCTACCATCATCATGCTTGCCCTAAATCCTGGCGATCACATCATTGCCTTGGATGATCTCTACGGCGGAACACGAAGACTCTTTAGCAAAGTCTTTGAACGCTTTGGCTTACGCTATAGCTTCGTTGATCTAAGCGATCTCAAGGCTTTTGAACGATCAATAGAGGCCAAAACTCGTATGATTTGGCTTGAAACCCCATCAAATCCTTTGCTTAAATTGGTAGATATTAAAGCCATCACGGATATCGCTAAAAAACATACAATAGAAGTCGTGGTTGATAACACCTTTGCCACCCCCGCCCTCCAAAACCCGCTTCTATTAGGAGCCGATCTCGTAGTCCATTCCACCACTAAATATATTGGCGGTCATAGTGATGTGGTGGGCGGCGCAATCATGACCAATCACGCACAATGGGCTGAAAAGATTGCCTTTTTATCAAATTCTGTGGGTGCTGTGCCTGCCCCGTGGGATTGTTTTTTGACCCTACGTGGCGCAAAGACGCTGGCGCTTCGTATGCAGCAACATTGCGAAAATGCTCACTATATTGCTCAAATGCTCAAAAATCATTCCCGCGTTAAAAAAGTATTTTTTCCGGGCGATGAAGACCACCCTCAATTTCAGCTTGCTCAGAGACAAATGCGCGGCCCTTCAGGCATGATCAGCTTTATCCTTGAAACTGAGGCAGCGGCGCGCAAAGTCTGTGAAAAGACTAAACTTTTTACCTGCGCCGAGAGCCTTGGGGGTGTTGAAAGTCTCATCGAACACCCAGCCTCCATGACCCATGCGAGCGTACCTAAAGAAGCTCGACAAATCATAGGAATAGATGATGGTCTTGTGCGTATATCTGTGGGAATTGAGGATAAAAAAGATTTATGCTTAGATTTAGAACAAGCCATTGAATAAGCCTTCATTCACTACTTATTCCTTAACAATGCAACCGCTTGACTCATAAAAAACTATCTATATAGTGTGAAGATGAATAATACGCATTCATGCATAATAACTTTTATCAGGTATCAATGCGGTACAATCGCTTTTTGGAGAATACAATGTCAGTTAAAAAACAATTAAGACGCTCGCTAATTTCGTTTAAAGATATTCAAATCGCTTATCTTTTGGATGACATTGCTGGTGTAGAAAAGCTCATTAATGGCCGTAAAAATCCAGGGCCACTTTTGCGCAGAGCTTTGAAAGAACTTATCAAAGCCGGTAAAAAAACCGAAAATCTTGAAAAATACATCCTTGCAAATCACGGAACCGGAACCAGAGGCCGCTCTATTCCTATCTCCGGCCAAGAGCGAGTATACCGTGCACAAAAGCTCGCAGCTGGTACTGCATTCTTGAGATTGCCTCTTGCTCCCCTTGGCACTCTCAAAGGTGGCAAAGTTAAGGTCGTCTTTGAAAATGATCGAATTATCGTAAAAAACGACAATAAATAATAGTTATTCGCAATATTATTGATCGCACGAATGCAGAAAATAGCGCTTCAATAGAGCGCTATTTTTATTGCCGAGCAGTTTTTGATTATCAATAATAATGATCTGCATTTCAGAATGAATCTGCAAGTATTTTATATATTTAAAGGCTCTTGCAATAGACTTGGCGCTTATTGAACGGGGAACTTTACTCATCCAATAAAATACGATGATGCCTTTTTCTATCCTTTTTGAGGCAATTTCGCGTAGCAAAGGCCTTAAGCTCTCAAGACAGGCTAACGCATAGAAACGATCAAAATCATAATAGTTTTCTGGGCTGGCCCCTATGCCAATAATACAGGCCTCATTATCCACCCAAGATCTTATATTTATTTCCGCCAGATCTTCTTCGTCTATTTTTAATATAGCATTATTTTTTCTTTCGACTTTTAGGGGTTTTTTAAAACTGAAAGAATATTCAAAAAATGAGATAAATGATTGGATATACCCGCTTAGGATATGGGCGAAACTCTTCACTATAAATAGTACTATACGCATCGATTTTCCTAGTGTATGAAATAAGAAAAAGTCTTTCAATCATTAAGTTGAGCCGATTGTGCGCCAAATTAGGCGCACAAGGCAATGGAAAAATACTATGCAACCTACTAAAGACCCCAAATCACTTTGCCCGGACGCCATTCGCAAAGATTTGCAAAACATGATAACCGATGCATTGCTGGAGCGTTTTTTGAAGCGCCTAAATCCAGGTGAACAAATAAGCGTGCGCGGTTTTACTGGTTTTGAGTGTGCCTTTCTTGAAATACGCATAGGTACCGAGCAAAAAACTCACCTCTTCGAATTCTTCGCAAAAAATCTTCGTGGCGATGAACTCGACGGTGCCTTGGGCTTAATCGTGGATTATGCCGACGGCGTTTTAGAAGAATTCTTTCGCTTCAAAAGAAATCGCTATTTTCCTATTGATTTTGTGCAACGTGAATACGATGGACATGCAGTGTTTGCTCGTCACGAACTCATTAGTCCCCTCGCAGATCAAATGGGCGATGAGATTTTGAAAAAATCCTAATCCTTTTTCCATGTTTTCCTAAAAATGCGCCAGCAAAAATTGCTGGCTTTTTTTTATGCATAGATTTTGTGTTTTTTCTTATTCTACCGCCTTGCAATTTTCCTTTCATAAGAAAAGAAATAATCACGAATCTGCTACAATAATCTATTTAGTGAGGAGAGAGTTATTTATGAGTGATTTGGAAGTAATTGCCACTTTTGATACGCCCCAGACGGCAAGAAATGGTACAAAATTACTTAACAGCTGGTTTTCTTATATCATCGAACATAGCGAAGATGATGAAGATCCCGATAAGCTTGATATGCTCGAAGAACTCTTCGACGAATTTGGTCTTTCCTTGAGTGATTATTCGGGCGACGGTTATACTGATATTGAATGGGGAGAAATTCCCGAGGCCTATATGGAAGGCAATAAAGTAGTTGTGGGACTTGATTCAAAAACCGGTGTAGACACAGTGCGTGAACTTTTTGAAGCCATGGGTGCTTATGAAGTCACGGTTCACGGCGAGGAAGACTAATGGCCAATTTTTACGCCCGACCTTTAGGAAATTATAGTGGTTGGGCGTTATTGTGCCTTTCTCTCGCATCTTCTGGCTGTCGGCAATGCCCAAGAGACGAGCAAAGCTCGACGCCCCCAGTAGTGTCAGAAGGCATCAGCCTTGCGGGCGAGAGGATACTTGATCATTTGCCTAAAAACTGTTTGCGCGAAAATAGCGACCGTCCTCTTTTATTTGCGCGCTTTATAGATGCGCTGGATAAAGAAAAGGATCTGCCTATAAAAGCATTGCTTGCGAAATCAAACCAGAGCGAGGCACTTTGTCCTCCCGGACCCTATTTGGTCGATGGTACGCAGGCTGTAGATCTGGAAGAAAATAAATGGCAATTCTCGTCAATGCCTGATTATTTTGTATGGTATGCCCCTACTAATCCCGCGCAGTACGAATTTTATCTTGCAAACCAAGGTGGCTTTCCCCTCAAAGCACAATCCTTAAAATTGCATCAGGATCAAGATTCGCTCGTCATGCTCCTGCCGAAATCTCAGCTTGAAAATGGCAAAATTTATTATTTATATCTCATAGAAAAAAGTGGCGCATCCAAGCAAACTTGGATACAGCCACTCAGTTTGGCTAAAAAATAAATTTTAGCTCGGACGTCGTACTACTTGAGCCGGCTTAAACGCTGGCTCTTCTTCTTCTTCATATTCATTTTCTTCTTCAGCTTTAATGCGTCCCGCAACTAATTCTTGGACAAAAAGTAAGTCTGCCGGCGGAAATTTCCTTTCGGCCAAACTTTCCAAATCAGCCCATTCCATTGCCTTAACATCGAGCGCACGTGGGGTACCCTCAATAAGCTTGCAACGGAAAATAAGCAAATGGACTTCTCTTGCACCATAGCCATGACGCGTTTCGAAACAGCATGTACCAATTTTAGCGGTCACACCGAGTTCTTCTTTTAATTCTCGCTCCAGCGCCTCGCGATCGTCCTCGCCCTCTTCGACCTTGCCACCAGGAAATTCCCAAGTGAGGCCTAAGTGGCGACCTGGCCAACGTTGCGTCAAAAGAACTTTTCCGTCCTTTCTAATTAAGGCTGCAACAACCCGAAACTGTTTCTTTTCGCCTATCTCAAGTGGAGTTGATTTCACAACAAGTTACCGCCTTCTAAAATTTAGCTAAATCCGACCATGTAGCAGATTCATATGTTTACTAAAACCGGACCACTGTCCCTTTCCGAGTCAGGGCCAACACTTCACTGCCCCCAAAACTAATTTTTGGGCTAAATCCCAATGAATTTCCAACAACTTGACTTAGAATGCCATTTCCTAAATCAAAACTACCTATGGCACCCAAACTAGAAGCCATAATTAACTGATTATCTCTGATTAGCAACCTAGAAACCAAACCTAAAAACACTCTTCTTCCCATCTCATTGGTACTTTTAAAAGGAAATACCAATTTAACAGGCTCCGTCTTTAGTTCAGAAAAATTATTTTGCCATAAAACATGCCCACTTAAAGCCAGGGCATACAAAGACTTATCACTTGCGGCATAAAGCTTTTCTCCTTCGCTCGCTAGTTGCTGGATACCGAATATATCGATTTTATCCTTTACCTGCCAACTTTTGATATCTACTGCCACTATGCCACTCGAATAAGAGGCAGCCCAGAGGCTACCGCCCGCAATTACCAAAGGCGCAACAATGTCAGGAAAAGTCCTCGAAAGATTAGTGCTAATAGTAAGCCGCTTTTCCTCAAAGCCCCCTTTGGCATCTACAATCGATAAATAACCATCCGGATGAGGTGCCACAAGCACCTTCTTTTGGTTAGCTTGTTCGATTAATTTGAGATTACTGAAAGACAAGAGCGTCAAGCGCTCAGACACCAAAGGCCGTTGTAAATGCCATTTTTCTTTGCCGGCTTTGGCATCGAGACAATAAACGGTATTTAAACCGGAAGAAAAAAATAGGGAGCCTTCGCTGAGCACTAAATCATTTTGAATTTTAGCATCAGCTTTAAAGGAAAAAAGTTTCTGGTAAGTAAAGGCATCGTGGGCAAAAATATAGCCTTTATCAGTGCCAAAAAACATGATGCCCTTATCGATGTCAAAAAGCGTTTCAGTAATGACCCGACCTTCAGTCCCTATCTGCGCTATACGTGCTCCAGTATCGCTATCCAGCACATAAAGAAAGTTGTCGCCCGCGCCAACAAAAATGAGTCTACGTGTTTTGTCATAACTTGGAGCGCCATCGATGGTATCATTCCAAGGCAAGCAATTTTCTTTTTCCGATGGTGGTCCAATCAACGAAGCCAAACACGGCCCAGTTCTTTGCGGACTCACCATCATTTCAATCTGAAGCTTGGAAGGGACAAAAGCAGCCGCTTTTGGCCTTGTCACCACATGACTGCATGACATACAAAGAGCAACAAGCATCAAAGCGGAGCAATATAAATAATTTTTCGTCGTCACTTTTTTACCTTTAAAGCGACTCTTTTAATCTCTTCGCATTATTTTCATAGAGAGATGCTGGATACTCTTCTAAAAGCTGCGAAAGATAGGCTTTTGCTTGCTCAGGATTTTTTTCTTGAGAAAGACGTGCTGCTTCCCACAACGCTAAATCACGGCCAGGAACGTTTTTCTTCTCGATCAAGCTGGCGAATTGTTTAAGTGATTCATCTTTATTCCCTTCACGCTCAAAGGCATAGCCTAAACCGATGAGGGTCAAAGGATAAAGTTCATTATCCTTATTCAAACTTTTGAGTGCGTTTTGATACCGTTCACGAGCAATAGCAGCCTGCCCATTCTCCAGCGCCAAATGTGCAGCATAAAGGTCAGCCAAGGTACCCACCCCTTTGGAATGCGTGGTTGCAATCTCGGCAAGTTGCTTTTCAGCAGCTTCAAATTTAGCGGCATTTTCAGGAGTTTTTGTTAAACCTTCGATGCTTTTTAAGGCCGAGAAATAGGCACTTGATGCTTGCTCTGCTTGGCGTTGTTGGTAATAAAGAAAAGCGCTAGCACCACCACCCGCTAAAAACAACAAGATAATGAGCCCGCTCACCAAACCTTTGTTGTGTTGGACCCAGGTGACCAGCTCAAAACCTTTGGCCTGATACTCATCTTGTAAGCCCATGGCCCGGTCTTTTTCTTGTTGTAGACGAGCTTCTTTTTCTTCGTTGCTTTCTATTTTTTTCTTATGAATAATTACCATATAATGCCGTTTCCCGCTTTGTGCCCAAAAGCTTGTTTGAATACATCTTAAGTTTAAAGGATGGCCTTCGCCTCGTCATCCCCTGCCGAGCAAATATGTGGGATTCTTTACTCATTTGGCCAAAAAAATCAAGCTTTGCTTTGTTAAAACTATTTTTTGTCTCTAGCGTTTTGGCATAAAATCTAAAATTTTTTTTCTTCTAAGAGAGAAAATTATCGAAAAAAAAGCTTTTTTCATTTAGGGGCTTGAAAAAGCTCTTCGAATAGTTCATTTAGTGTCTCACGCGGCGGTGGTGGAACGGTAGACACGCTACTTTGAGGTGGTAGTGGCCAAAAGCTGTGGGAGTTCGAGTCTCCCTCGCCGCACCAAAAAATTAAGCGCTCTTGTTTGAGCGCTTTTTGTTTTTTCACGCGGGATAAAGTTTATATCTCGATCCCAATTTAGCTTCGTCATCCTCGGGTTAGGCCCGAGTATAACAACGGCTTACGAATCTGTCGAAAAAACAAGCTTCATAAGACAAATCCTACGCAAAGAAACTATTACGGCTATGCGACTTCAATTTTAAACACCTTATAGTTGCAAGGAAATCTTATGAAAACGAAACTATTTTTTTTAAGCCTGCTCACTACGGTCTTGTTTAGTACCTCGACAATGGCCGCACTTACTATGACCATCGATGAAATAAATTCTGGGGATTATAATTGGCTCAGCAACCAGATGACTCCTTTTCTCAACAGCTGGTGCCCCGATGCTTGGTGTAGCGGCGATTATGACCATCATTTTGGGAATTTTATTTACGACGATATCAGCCGGGAATGGATTTTAGAAATTGTGAGCCTCCCCCGTTTCATTACGGAAGTACCTGGCTGGGCAAGCCACATACAAAATAAGGTTGCCATCCGACGCATTCAAAGCACTATCGCCCAATGCTCATTTTATGCTCCAGATCCACGTGAGCTTTTTCAACTAGTATGGAGAGCTGGAAATAGTTCACCAGAAATGCGCGGTATTTCTGACAGGATGAGTGATGAGCTTAGTGAATGCACCCGAAGCATCGAAAAGTTTCAGGGGGATTTTTAAACATTTTTTTGTTCTTGTTTTTCTATGCAGCCTCTCGACCCGGATTGGTATTCGGCAGGTAATTAAAACATGGCCGCGATAAAGAACCAAGTCTCCTTGATCCTAAGAATGCTTTGCACGAGTTACAAGAAAATTGAGAAAATGGCTTCGGTAAAGACCTACGCGCAGGAGTTTTCTCAATGAAAATTACGAGCGCGTCACGATGAATTAGAATTGCATCTTTAGTGCTTCAGCTTGGAAGTGAGTTCTTAGCTTCGTCACTAAATCTTCCAGATCGCCGGCAAAAAGTTTTGGCAGGTTGTACACCGAAAGGCCTACGCGGTGATCGGTGCAACGATCTTGGGGGAAATTATAGGTACGAATTTTCTCAGAGCGATCTCCACTGCCGACCATACCTTTTCGCTCAGCGGCGCGCTCTTTATTGATTTCGTCTTGCATACGATCATAAAGACGTGCACGCAAAACTTTCAAAGCCTTTGCCTTATTTTTATGCTGGCTTTTTTCATCTTGGCATTGCACGACGAGCCCAGAGGGAATGTGCGTAATACGTACCGCGGAGTCAGTAGTGTTAACACTCTGACCACCTGGGCCACCTGCACGTAACACGTCGACACGAATATCTTTTTCTTCGATTTTCACATCAACTTCTTCAGCTTCAGGCAATACCGCCACCGTACATGCCGAGGTATGTACGCGGCCTTGGGTTTCGGTTTGCGGAACACGTTGCACACGATGCACACCAGCTTCGTATTTTAAGTGCGAATACACTTCATTACCGCTAATAGTCGCCGTGATTTCTTTGAAGCCACCCTTGGTGCCCTCAGAAGCACTCATTATCTCGACTTTCCAGCGCATAATTTCAGCATAGCGAGCATACATATTGAAAAGCTCACCGGCAAAGAGGCTCGCTTCGTCGCCACCAGTGCCTGCGCGTATTTCAATAATAATGTTTTTCTCATCGAGAGGATCTTTGGGCAAAAGCAAAATCTTAATGGCGTTATTGATCTCTTCAATTTCAACTTTGAGGCGATCAATTTCTTCTTTCGCCATTGCGCGCATTTCTGCATCGTCGTCTTTTAAAAGTTCGTTATTGTTCTCGAGATCTTGCTCGGCAGCCAAAAGGCGTTCGTAAGCCTCCACCACCGGCTCGACTTGGCTACGCTCTTTATTGAGCTTTAGCATCGTCGCTTGATCTACGCCCTGCTCGCTCAATTTAGCGAGGATGCTTTGATAACGTTCTTTAATACTACTAAGTTTATCGCGCATAAGAATTAGCCTAAATCTTTGCTCAAGGAAGGCTTGCGCTCGTCTTCAGCCGGATAGTCGCCCTTCAGAACTTTGAATATCACATAACATCCAAAGGCCGCGGGAAGCACAATCACGAAGACAAACGCAATAAAAGGAGAAATAATATCAACTAAGCCAGGCGAATAGAGACGTTCCAAACTGTGGGACATAAAAGCTCCAGCTTGTAGCGAACTGATAACTATTTTTTGACCGCTGTTTGATATTTTTTACGGAAGCGATCAATACGCCCTTCGGTATCAACCAATTTGGCTTTACCGGTAAAGAAAGGGTGGCAAGCTGAGCAAATATCAATGTTGTAAGCTTTCGTACTACGGGTATCGTATTTTGCGCCACAAGCACAGCTGATGCTTACTTCAGTATATTTTGGATGGATGTCTGCTTTCATACTCTCTCACTTTTGAGGCTTCTCTTGAGCCCCTACACTAATTCAAAAAATCAACCCTGGGGTTTTTAACAATAAACTGACCAAAGTCAACGTGGCTTTAGCTAATACTCTTTAAAACAACATATTGCGTATAGCTTTTCATGATTTTATACCTGCTTTCCTTATCTTAAAGAAGGAAGCCTTGATTATGACCATGAGCAGCCAAGCCCTACGTACTTCGTTTCTTGAGTTTTTTCAAAAGCATCAGCACTACGTGGAAAAAAGCGCCCCGCTGATTCCCCATGATGATCCCACCTTACTCTTTGTCAACGCTGGAATGGTCCAGTTTAAAAACGTTTTTACTCAGAAAGAGAAAAGGGCCTATACTCGCGCTACTACGAGCCAAAAATGCGTTCGCGCGGGCGGAAAACATAACGATTTAGAAAATGTCGGTCAAACCGCGCGTCATCATACCTTTTTTGAAATGTTGGGTAATTTTTCTTTTGGCGATTATTTTAAAGAAGAAGCTATCATTCTGGCCTGGAAATTCTTGACCGAAGAAGTGAAGCTCGATCCAAACAAACTCAGCGTCAGCGTCTTTGCCGGAGATGCTCAAGTCCCAGCTGATAGCGAAGCTGAGAAAATTTGGCATGAGAAAGTGGGCCTCCCCAAAGAGCGCATTCGGCGTTTAGGGCGCGCTGATAACTTTTGGCAAATGGGCGATACCGGCCCCTGCGGTCCGTGCACCGAAATCTATTATGATCGTAGTGATATCGAAATTGGTTTTGGTCACGAGGATATTGACGATAAAAACATTGAGATTTGGAACCTCGTTTTCATGCAATATGAACAGCTGGCCGATGGCACTCTCAAGCCCCTGCCCGCCCCCTGCGTTGATACAGGCATGGGCTTGGAGCGCTTGGTATGTGTCAAAAATAATTTACCGAGCAATTATGACACCGATCTTTTGCGTCCTTTGGTCAAAAAGGCCGAAAGCTTGAGCAAAAAAGTGTACGGGGGCTCCAATGCGCCTGACGATATGGCCATGCGCGTCATTGCTGATCATGCTCGCGCCACCTCATTTTTGATTGCTGATGGGCTTTTTCCGGGCAACGAAGGGCGGGCCTATGTTCTGCGCCGCATTATGAGACGCGCCATTCGTCATGGCTCTCAGCTTGGCTTGAGCGAGCCTTTTTTTCATTCCGTGTGTCTTGAACTCGTGGCCCAAATGGGTGGCGTGTATCCGGAGCTTAAGGAAGCTAAAGCGGTGATCGAGAAAGTGGTTTTTCAAGAGGAAGAGTCTTTTCGGCGCACCCTCGATCGGGGCCTCGCTTTATTTGCGCAACAAACGCAAAAGCTTAAGCATGGTGATGCTTTAAGTGGTGAAACGGTATTTCGTTTGCATGAGACCTATGGTTTTCCGCCTGATTTGACCGAAGTTTTGGCTAAGGAACGCGGCTTTGAGATCGATTGGCCAAGTTTTGAAGTGGCACAAAAAAGCCATGGCGAAAAATCGAGCCAGGGTTTGGGTCTAAAAGGTATCGATGATATTTTTATTCACCTGGCTGAGCGCTTGGGCAAAACTAAATTTCATAATCAACCAGAAATGGGCAATCTAAAAGTCCTCGCCCTCCTACATGAAAATAGCGAAGTCGAAAGCCTTAAGGCCCCCCAGCATGGCATGCTCATATTGGCAGAAACGCCTTTTTACGGCGAATCCGGCGGCCAGATTGGGGATACCGGCATGCTTTTTGGCAAAGGCTTTAAAGCTCGTGTACGGGATACCAAGAAAATTGCTGGCCTGCATATTCATTTCATCGACATTGTTGAAGGTGAGCTTACTAACAACGCAGTACTTGAAGGCACAATCGATTGGGAGCGGCGCCAAGCTATAATGCGCAATCACTCTGCCACCCACCTTCTTCATGCCGCTTTACGCCAAGTTTTGGGCACTCACGTAGTGCAAAAAGGCTCCCTCGTTGCTCCAGATCGTTTGCGCTTTGACTTTGCGCATTTTGAAGCGCTGGGCTCTGAGCAATTAGAGGAAGTAGAGCATCTCGTAAATCAATGGATTTTGGCCAATGAAGAAGCAAAGGTTCAAGTAATGAGCATGGAGCAAGCTAAAGCCCATGGCGCCTTAGCCCTTTTTGGCGAGAAATATGAGCATGAAGTACGCGTACTTGATATGGGTTCTCACTCCATAGAATTGTGCGGCGGGACACACTGCTCACGCACCGGTGATATCGGCTCTTTTCGCATCGTCAGCGAAGGCCCCTTGGCCCAAGGGATCCGCAGGCTTGAGGCACTGAGTGGTGAAGGCGCTCTTGCTTATGCCCGCAGCAATGAAGCGGTATTAAAGAGCCTTTCTCGGAAGCTTGGGGTTAAAACTGCTGATTTACCTGAACGGATTGATCAACTTCTCAATCAGAGCAAAAAAGCGGAACAGGCCTTAAAGGCGCAAACAAGCTCATCGATTAAAGATCAGGCTCAAGCTAGCTTAGCGAAAGCGCAAAGCTTAGGAACACATCGTCTTCTTACTGAAATAGTTGAAAACCTAAATGATGCCAATGATCTGCGACTTTATGCCGATTTTATCCGCGATGCGATGGGCAGCGGTGTGGTAGCTCTGGGATTAAAGCAGGGCGACAATAAATGTATTATTTTGGTCGCTGCAACCAAGGATTTAGCCAATAAAATCCATGCTGGAAAAATCGTCGCAGAAATTGCACCCTTGGTGGGCGGCAAAGGCGGTGGGCGCCCTGATTTTGCACAAGCTGGTGGGGATAATGCCCAAGGTCTTCCTAAAGCCATGGAAGAAGTGAGCAAACTCGTCTCATCCTTAGTATAAGTGCTTTTAAAATATAAATATTAACCGAGTAGATTACTCGGTTTTTTTATACCTAATCCCTCTTTTCAAGAGCTTCAAAAACACTATTATATACTTTATTATTCTCATATAACGGTCTCACTATGCGTCTAGCTACCATAATTTATGTATTAATTTTTACTAAGTTTTCTTTTGCACTTGATACATCAACAGATGCCCCTGCCCCAAGAAGCAATGAGATTGCTATTGCTGCCGCTTGCTTCAATAATCCTGCTGTCATTGAAGATGCATTTTTGGGAGAAAACCCGACAATGCTCGCTGCTATCTATCAGCATGCAGGAGAGCGGCTCCTTGGTTATAAAGGGTATTTATTAGTCAAAATATTTAGTCATCTCGCTCTTCATGCTTTTTCTAAAGGTGATCTTTTTAATCAGCACTACATGCGTACTCTTCTTAGCTTTTATTATCCTTACTTATTAGAAGCATATGATGCTGACGAGCTTTGTATTCGCCTTAAAAAGGTATTCAATGACAACCATTATTCAATGTCACATTTAATTTTTCGAAACATCAAGGCGACTACTGCATCCCCCGCGCATTTTCCCCAAAGACATCCTCAAGTCAATTTTATAAAGCGTGAGGAACAACACATTTGCTTAATTGAATTTGCAGAATTTTCTGAGCAAAATTTGGCCGAAATCGCGAAGACTCTAGCCTACACGCTTGAAAACGACATCAATATTGCCCTTAATCTCGCCCACAATCGTGGTGGATCAGTTGAAGTTCTTAAGCAACTTCTGGGTTTTTTCCTTCCTCCTGGCACCGTGTGTGGTTTAAAAGCGACGAAAGAATTAGTGGGAGCGACATTCCACAACGCAGCGTATTTTTATAACAACGAAATGCTTTATAAAAAAACGAGAACTAATAAAGCCCTTCAAAGAGATTTTTTGAAAACTTTATCTGAAGAGAATTACCACCCTGAATACCAGGCCAAAATCGCTATAATTATTAGTGAAAACACCTTTAGTGCTGCCGAGCATTTCGCACGAATTTTACAACTGAATGGTCGTGCTACTATTATGGGAACCCCAAGCACTGGCTATGCTCTCTTTTGTCGGCAAAAACTGTTTTCAAACTCATCTCAAAAAGGCATTAAGCTCACTTTTCCAATAGCAGAGCTCCTTTGTGAA
>JBPOIV010000302.1:0-6942 GCA_052034245.1 Myxococcota bacterium | reverse complement strand
GAAAAAATAAGTGTTTTTATAAAAATAAACAGGGAAGGAAGTGTTTTTAATAACAAATTCTGGTTTCTGATGCCCAACAAATATAGGACTATTGTAAAAGCTTTCAAAGCTATCATGAGGCCTAAATAAGCCCGCACTCACGACGAAGTCCTGGCTAAATTTTGCCGTAGCCAACGTGGAATACACCATTAAAAATAAATAAATAAGCTTATTGATTATGCGTACAACCAAGGAACACCATCCTCTTTGTTTATAAAATTACTTAATTCTATCTTAAATGCTTCAGGCAGCTTGAGGCAAAATCCTCTCACCAAAAGAAAACGGGCCTAAGTAAAAGAACCTAAAGCCCGCTCCTATTAATCCACGTTATCGACTTAAATAACATCTCCAGCCTGCTTACCCATAGCCTTCTTGCGACTGAGTCGGATTTTTCCTTCACGATCAATGCTCAAGACCACAACACATACTTCATCGCCTTCTTGCAAGACATCGCTTACTTTTTCAACGCGCTTATCAGAAAGTTCTGAGATATGGCACAAACCTTCAGTACCAGGAAAAAGTTCTACGAAAGCACCGAAATCAAGGATACGACGCACAAGGCCTTTATAAACCTTATTGATCTGTGCTTCACGGGTAAGGTCTTCAATCATGCGCACGGCATTTTCTACCGAGTCCTTACCAACGCCCGCAACTTGTACCGTACCATCATCAGTTACTTCGACTTTGGCACCAGAGCGCGCTACGATGTCACGAATAACTCGTCCACCAGGGCCAATAACGTCACGGATTTTTTCCGGATTGATTTTGAAGCGATGAATGCGCGGAGCATTAGCGGAAATTTCTTCTCGCTCTTTAGGCAATGCCTTCATCATTTCTTTAAGAATATGCAGACGGCCACGACGAGCTTGCTCAAGAGCTTTGCTCAAAATCTCACGCGACAGACCATCGATTTTAATATCCATTTGGATGGCCGTAACACCGTTTTCGGTACCACAGACTTTAAAATCCATATCGCCTAAGTGATCTTCATCACCCAAAATATCGCTCAAGACCGCGAATTGCTCGCCCTCTTTAATCATCCCCATCGCAATACCAGCAACCGGGGCTTTAAGCTTAATGCCCGCATCCCACAGAGCCAAAGTAGCACCGCAAACAGTGGCCATCGAAGAAGAACCATTGCATTCGAGGATCTCAGAGACCACTCGAATGGTGTAAGGAAAATTCGCATCTTCTTGCGGTGCCATAGATGCCACTGCTCTCTCAGCCAAAGCACCATGGCCGATTTCTCGGCGGGAAGTTCCTCGAAGCATGCGTGCTTCGCCTACCGAAAATGGCGGGAAGTTATAATGAAGCATGAATTTTCTGAAGCTTTCGCCCATCAAACCATCGATTTTTTGCTCATCATCGCCCGTTCCTAAGGTCACGCTGACGAGGCCCTGAGTTTCACCGCGAGTAAACAAAGCTGAGCCGTGTGTACGTGGCAAAAGCCCTACTTCGCAGCAAATCGGGCGAATATCTTCATAGCCACGACCATCGAGACGAGTGCCTTTAGAAAGCACATCCCCTCGCATTTGGGCGCGTTTAATTTCGCTAAAATAATCAACGAGCTTAGCGCCATCGGCAACTTTCTCATCTTCGTTTAATTGCTCTTTGACAATTTCTTGCACTTTAGCCGCGCATTCATCGATTTTTGTGTAGCGCGTAAGTTTATTTTTTGTAGCAAGTGCCTCAACCAAACCATGTTCTAAGCTTGCTTTCTTCACTTTCGCCAAAAGATCTTCATTGATTGGCGCTGGAACAAATTCGATTTTTTCTTTGCCCATGTGCGAACGCATATCTTCACAGGCTTGAATAATTTTAAGCCCTTCTTGCTGAGCAAAAAACAAGGCTTCAACCAGCTCATTTTCAGGCAATTCTTTGGCGCCACCTTCCACCATAACAATGGCGTCTTTATGCGAGGCAACCATGATATCGATATCGGATTTCGCAAGTTCTAGGAGTGTGGGATTAGCAATCAGTTTGCCATCAATTCGTCCAACACGTACTCCAGAAATAGGACCGTTATTCAGAGCAAAAGGTAAGGGGCTTAGGTGCAAAGCCATCGATGCGGCATTGAGCGCCAAAACATCGGTATCGTGTACGCCGTCATGAGAGACAACGGTCGCAATCACTTGCACTTCTTCGAAAAAGCCATCGGGAAACAAAGGCCGGATCGAGCGATCAATGATACGAGCATTGAGAATTTCTGCATCTCTCGGCTTCGTTTCACGCTTAAAAAAACCGCCAGGAATACGGCCGGCAGCATAGGTTTTTTCTAGATATTCACAGGTAAGTGGAAAAAAATTCGCGCCTTCGCGGGCTTTGCCTGAATTACACACCGTGACTAAAACGATGGAATCACCCCAACGTGCCCACACGGCCCCGGCAGTTTGCTTCGCAATCTTTCCACTTTCAAATATGAAGGGCTCACGCGCAATAGCAACCTCATTTCTATAAAACTTTTCACTATTATGATTTAGAGATTCAATCACGTTTAACCCTCATATTTTTATCTGTACGGCTTAGAAAAACCTAATTAATACTATTTACGCAAACCAAGAACATTTACTATCTCTTTATAGCGATCGCACTGATTATTTTTCAAAGAGTTCAATAATCGACGACGACGCGATACAATACGCAAAAGACCGCGGCGCGAATGGTGATCATGCACGTGGATTTTCATGTGCTCAGTAAGCTCTGTTACGCGCTCGCTGAGGATCGCAATTTGCACTTCGGAAGAGCCAGTATCGGAAGCGTGTTTAGCATGTTTTTGGATGATTTCTTGTTTTTTTTCAACGAACATAGTTTCTCCGTCACCACCTACCGCGCCTGACCATCAGGCCCTAATTAGGGGTCTATTCTGGCCGGACTATGACAATGAACTTTGTATCTGTCAATCGAGACAATTAAGACTCAAGCGCGCCATTCCAAAGAATATCCGGGCATTGGGCCTCATGATTAGCAAGACGGGCCAGCACAAAGAGCAAATCACTCAACCTATTGAAAAATTTGATAATTTCTTCGCGTAATGCGCTCTGCGTTTTGAGTTCGATAAGCATGATTTCTGCCTCTCGAACCACCGTTCGTGCAAAATGAAGGCGTGCAGACGCATCACTTCCACAGGGCAAGATAAAACTTCTTAAAGGCGAAAGCTTATCCTCTGCTTCATCAATGCAGTGCTCAAGCCAGCTAATATGCTTTTCATTTATGCGGTTTTTTAGATCTCTTTCTAATAAAGACTGTGCCTTTTCCTTGGGTGCACACGCGACCTCGGCGCCAGCCGAAAAAAGTAATTTCATAATAGTTAAGAGGTGCGATTTTAAGTTTTCGCTGAGCCCAGTAGAGCTATAAGCGCAGCCGATGGCAGCATTGGCGGTATCGATTTTACCAAAAGCCTTAACTTGAAAATGTGCCTTCGACACCCGCGCTCCTCCAAATAAATCGGTTTCGCCCTGATCACCTTTTTTTGTATATATTTTCATGGCTTTCCTTATTGATACATAGCATCCGTTAAATAACGCGCTTCGGCCATCATTTTTACGTTATGGGTTCGAACAATACTTGCTCCTTTCATGACTGCCATAACATTGGCAGCTAAGGAGGCATGATCACGCTCAGAAGGCCGTTCAATCCCGGTCAATTTGCCAATAAAAGATTTTCGGCTCGGCCCTGCCAACACAGGCAATCCCAATGAGTGAAAAACTTCTAGGGAATTAAGAATAGTGAGTGAATCACTCAAACCTTTACCAAAGCCAAAGCCGGGATCGATAATAAATTTGTCTTTTTCAATGCCCATAGCCGACAAAGATTCGATTCGCTCTTTAAAAAAGCCTAAAAGCTCATCGAGCACCGATGAATAGTGGTTTTTTTCGCCTTCATAAACGCCAAAGCCCAAACCAAAGCCATGCATCAAAATTACTTTTTCGGCTTGCTTCATGATCGAAGGCATCAAGCTATTAGCTACAGCGGCTTTTTCATCATTGATCCAGCGCGCACCGTTATCGAGCGCGGCCTTTGCCACTTCGGCATTGCTGCTATCAATCGACATGAGCACATTTGCACGAGCGAGCTCTTTAATGACGGGAACGGCGCGTTTGATTTGCTCATGAGCATCGACAGGCTTTTTATTGGGATCCGTGTAGTAGGACGTTGACTCAGGGCCAATATCAAGAATATCAGCACCTTCTTTAAGAAGTTTAAAGCCATGCTCAATAGCATCTTTGGCCTCAAAATAGAGGCCACCATCAGAAAAACTATCAGGCGTCACGTTGACGATGCCCATAATCAACGTCTTTTTATGAGTGAGCATGTTATCCTCAAAACTTAAATAGGGAATTTACTTCTTATGCAATGAACGACGTGAGAATGTACCTCTTCAATGCTTCCTGAAGCATCAACCACGATAGTTTTTTGCGGTTCAAGCGCAGCAAAGTGCACATAGCGACCACGAATTTTTTCCAAAGTTTGGGGCGACTCATAAAAATCCTTGGCAATGCTTCGAGCACTTAAGCGCTTAAAAGCAAGATCCGCATCAATGTCCATGAGGATGGTCACATCCGGCTCCAAGGCATAGCGATTAATTTCTTTAACGAAAGACGTCGGCAAATGCAGCCCTTGATAAACCAGGCTCGATAAAACATAGCGGTCGACCAAGACAAAGTCATGTGTCTTGAGAGCTGGCGCCAAGGTATGATGTACATGGTGCATACGATCAGCTGCGAAACATAGAGCAAGCGCAGTAAGAAGATGAGGCTCATGCTCAATAGTTGACGATGCCAATAATTTACGGGCTTCAAGCCCTATCGCCGATTTAGAAGGCTGAGCAGTACTCAGTACTTTGTAACCACATTTTATCAGGAATTCCGCCAACAATTTTGTTTGCGTTGTGGTTCCTGCACCATCCATGCCTTCAATGATGATCAATTTCCCCATGCTCACCTCCTTGCACCCAAATAGGCTAGAAAAACTGTTCTGTTAAGCAGGGTAAAAAAATGGCACCTATTTTAGGTGCCAAGTCTTCCGCGAATAATTGTTATTGACAAATATACTCGCAAGACTCACCAGTCCAACGACAGTCATCTCTCTTGTCACAGTCTGCGCGATCGTATTGATAACAACCAAATTCCCATCCTGCACCAGGACCCGGGCATACTGAGACAGTTGTTTTCTTATCGTCTAAGATTTCCTCACCGGCAAAAGTCATAATGCTAAAGCAAATGCTCAACAAAATACTGATAGCTTGCATGTGTTCTCCTGAAAAAATTTTGTTCAAGGCCCACTAGGAATAGTTTTATAGCCAACTTCGCAGCTCACACTCCCCGCCGGAACAGTCACTGCGAAGATTGTGCTTTGGCCTTCTGGCAAATCCTCATCAAAACTATAGCGTAGTTTTTTCCCCATGAGCTCTCCTTCGGCATCATAAAAACTCAGATTCCAGGACTGATAAGATGCTAAATAACGCCCACTATCGTTAGTTATTAAAACGCTTTGATCGTCTTGGAGTGAGCATGTTAAATCCCAAGTTCCTGCTGTACCCGCTAGTGCAAAGAACATACTCATCACGCTCGCAATGAGCACGGTATTTTTTATCTTCATTTTTTCCCCCTAAATTATTTTATTCAAGATGAGGCAAAAGCCACCATTGCAGGCCGCCATCCTGGTCCCATGTTAAAAGCCGCGTACCATCAGGGCTAAATTGCTTCTTAGCAAAGCCTCTATTGTTTACCGGCAAAGTCCAACGATGCTTTCGTTCTGGATCGTGTAGATCAACTAAGGACAATTCCCTCAAAGATGAGCTTAACAGCCAAAGAGAATCTCCTTGGAAAGCAAGTGCAGTTTTCCAATCACTTCCGGGGATTTCTTGCTTAGTATGCAAAAATCCATCACAAATGCTGACCTCACCCCAATTAACTATGGCAATTTCGTCGGAGGCATGATTAAAAACGCTCTCTGCGCTATGATGCGAGGTCACTTTGGCGCCGAGCTTTTCTAAGCTGCGACTATCAAACACACTAACAACATTGGATCTTCGATGATCATTTGTGTCAAAATTACTCGTAACAAATTTGCTTTTATCATTATTGAAGCGAATATAACGAAGAGAATCAAAAAGATTAATTGATTTTTCTACGCGCTTCTCTTTCATATTCCATCGTTCAATGACATTCCCTCGAGTATATGAATGATAAACAACTATGGCCTCATCTTCGCCAGGACCAAATTTCACATCGAGAATAGAGCCGGGGAGTCTAGCGATTTCTTCACGAACTTCCTTATCGCCATCCATAGACCAGATAGCAAAATAAGAACCACCACCAATTAAAAGACGCTGATTATCATCCACATCTATGGCCGCGATATTCAACGTAGAAATAAATCGCTTACTAAATTTGCTTTCGAGCTGACCCTCAGTTGTCGTTAAATTGCTCTCGTCATGTGGAGTCCAAACATAAGCGCCTCTATCGGAATAATAAGAAGCAACAGTCATGCCGCTTGAACTTATGGCAAGCGCCATACTTATGCCTTTACCATCGCCTCCGCGTAGAGAAATAACATCACTAAGTATTTCGTCGGCAAAGCCAGAAAAGGCGATGCTACTAAGCAGAATAAGTAGACTCGTTGAATATTTACAGAACATGGACCCTCCTCTTAGATGGGAAAATGGACATTCTTTATAGCAATCACCTTTATTTTTGGCGCAAGCATATACTTATTCGCGAATAATCTTAACAATTAAGGCACTTAGATTAAAAATAAAAAACAATAAAAACCTATTTATTTAATTTCCGCGAAAAGATAAAAGAAATGCAAGAGAAAATAGTATGAATAACATTAATAAATATATTTTTAGCTTAATTTTTTTTACATCTTTCAATTGTTTTTCAATGGAGCCAGTTAGCT
>JBPOIV010000039.1:0-2435 GCA_052034245.1 Myxococcota bacterium | reverse complement strand
GGAATAGTTTGCAGCTTAATCATTAAAAATTAAAGCTTTCGAGGAGAATCAGATTTTTTGTTCAAGGCTTGTAAATTTACACTATTCATTTAAAAGCGGGTTTTTCGTGGTCTAATAATTCTTGGATGGAGATAATTTTTGAGAAATTAAGCTCATTCATAGAAATTCAGATTGAGATGATCTTGCTCTGAAATTACATACTCGAGTATTGTATGTTCGGACTTAAATATTTCCCGTTTTATCCCCGCGGTCTTAGTCCTATCTTCATATTTTGCGGCATTTTCTCTTCTTTTCTTAGCAGTACTTCGAGCACTGATGGAGAAAGAGAAGTACCGCTTCCACCCTTCTCTCCTATTTTTCACGCGCTGATCAAGCAAGAGCAGTCTGCGCTATAGGAAATTATTTCGCAATTTCCTGAAGCAAAAGACCAGCGCGATGAAAAGGGTAGCACTCCTCTTCATATCGCGTGTGTTTTAAATAATCTTGAAGCGGTGAAAATCTTGATAAACGCAAATGCAGACATAAATGCACTTTGCGATCTTTCACACTTCTTTGAGCAATTATCATGCCCTTACCTCATAAGCCCTTTGGGCTTGGCCATTTTTTTTGGGCACAAAGATATCATAATTTATTTTGCAAAAATGGTAGAAAGCGATGAGGAAATGGCGAAAAAAATAGAGCTAAGCCCCCTTAAAATTGCCTGTGGCTTACAACGCCTCCCATCTTTAGAACTCGTCCTTCAAGCGAGCAAGGATCCCACGGCATTAGTAAATAAGCCCTTTAGAGGGGGCGCCTATCCTCTCGTAGTTGCATGTGCCAAAAATGATGAGAATTTGGTGAAATTGCTCCTTTTTTATGGCGCTGATCCGGGAATCAAATTAGAGCACGACTGGAACCTCCTTCATGCTCTCTCTATTGAAGGGGCCCTTCCTCTCATCCAATTATTAGTCGCTGCCGGTAGTGACCCCAACGCTCAGGAGCAAAAAAGTTTCAACTCCCCGCTTCATTTGGCATGCTGGAAAGAACAGATAGAATTAATAAAATATTTGCTCGTCCTTGGGGTGAATCTTGAGCAGAGAAATCATGCTGGCCATACCGCTTTTCATGTTGCCTGTTTATCGGGAAACAAGGCTGCGATTGAGGCCTTTTTTGACGCACGCGAAAAAGCCACTCTGGAAACCATATTTAATCGAGGCACTATCCATCTTGAAGAGCGCACTAGCGACAACAAAAGCCCTTTAGAGCTGGCCTGTGAAAGTGGCTCGCTCGAGTCTGTTGATTATTTGCTCCGCCAAGGCCTGAATCTTAGCCCTCGCTGCTTATTCTTTGCGGTCCGCTCGGGTAAGCTGCCCCTAGTGAGAATGTTGTTAGAAAAAAAAGGCCTCGATCCTCGGCTGATAATCGATAAAATTAGCATTCTCCGCCTCGCTGTTTATTCTGGTAATCCCGAAATAGTGGCTTATCTTTTATCTCGCTATTCTTTGCCTCTCGATCATAAAGATAAAAAAGGACGCACTGCTCTCTTTCATGCTTGTCGTGAAGGTCAAATTGCTATGGCTCAATGCTTAATAGAAAATGGGGCGGATTTGGCTCTTACGGATATTCGTAGCATGTCCCCCTTCGATATAGCAAGAAAAAAGGGAAATACCGCTATTATGAGCTATATCTTTGACCTGGCAACTGGAGTTTTTCTAGAAGCCTTTAAAACCGTCTTAGAGAAAGAGCAGAGCTGATCCGCTCCAAATCGTATAATAAATTGAATGCATCTCTATCTTATTGATAAGATAAATTAATCATTCTAGAAGGAACAGGTAATGAGAAATCTCTTTGTAATAATCTCGTTATTTATTTGCGATATTATCGTGGCTCAAAAAGTGCCACCTTTGGAGTATCCTAAACTCCATGCGGCAGATTCAAGCGTATGCTCCACGCAAACTAAGGTATGCCAAGATCAAGAAATTTTTGTGCATGCCTCGGATAGGCGTTGTGGGTGCGTGGCCCCCACTAATTATCAATCGGATTATTGCGATTTTGTGACCCAGTGTTTGGAACACGCTCCTTGGACTCGGCTGTTTCATAAAGGGAGCCTGATCGGGTGTGGATGCTTCGCTACTATTGCCGAGTAAAAGCAAAAAACAATACTATATGAACATGGCAACAGCATCACTATTGTTGTGTTCATTTATTATTTTTTATATATTGATTTATATGATAAAAAACGCCCACTCTGAGCAGCTGCCGAATAAAGAGCCTGTAAAACATAAAGAAAATCGAGCTGAATGTAATGCAGGATTTTTTCATAATTTTGCTAAGTTAGCATCGAAAATTGTCGGTCAAGGGCCGGTTTTTTTTATAGCCTTGCTATTCATTATTATATGGAGTGCTTCAGGGCCGTGTTTACCTTATTCCGAAACCTGGCCAATCATTGTAAATAC
>JBPOIV010000080.1:0-2036 GCA_052034245.1 Myxococcota bacterium | reverse complement strand
ATGAAGTCCGCGCAGGCAAAAGTTCATCCTGATTTTCTTTGATCAAAAATTCTTTGTTCACAAGCGGAAGGTCTTCCTTAGTAGCCAATTCAAAGTGCGCTTCTTTCAATGCTGCACCCTGGTTATCCTCAGCTATAGCAGCCACTTCCTCAGTTTTTGGCGCAGAAGCATTCTGGTTTAACATAGGCGGACTGGGCTGAAAGAAATAGGAATAAGCCATTAAAATAGCGCTTGAAACAACTACCGCTAAAAGGAGGCGCTTGGTATTTGGGCCTTCGGAAGAATTGATCATATTAAATTGTGTCATTGAGGGTTTTCCTAAGGATGGTCGCCGTGCCACTCTTTTTGATTATGTATCTTGCTTGCTTGCCATCTTTGACGTCTTGCGCTTTTCCTCGCCAAACCTCAAATCCTCGATAGCAATCCTTGCACATAAGTTCTTCTTTTTTTAATGCCACTGTTTCATTTACTAAAAATTCACAACGACATTGACTACAATTGCGTTTAAATTGTTTTTCGCTGATGGCACGACCCGCTTCATAGGTCAAAAGCAACTTCTCAGCACAAGCGCGACAATAAATAGTCTTTGCATCTTTAATTCTTAAAGGCACATAGTCGATTTCATGACAGCGACTGCATTCGATACGCTGACATAACCGCGTCCCGAAAACATTTCGCGCCATTCCTACTATTTTCGCTTGCGAAATCATAGGTTTTTTTTCAAATTTCTTTTGGTTCATATCGCTAAACAATAGCTTGGACACCCGTACAAGCTTAAAAGTATCCATTTTTAGATAATTATTTTCTTGGCGTTTTACTAAAAGAAGACACCAAATCGTTCAGTTCCCTATCCAATTCTGAGCATTGAGAACTGCCACATTGAGCCGTAAAACTGACACAATTCATACCTATTACTACATCGAAAGCACTTATCAATACTGGGCTTAAAATATTATCGTTGACGAGCTTGCGAGCTTCTTGCTTCGTTATTTCACCCAAAGGGCTTTTAATTTTGCTTTCAACATAGTGATTTAAGCCCTCTTTTTCCCATTGCTGCTTTCTATTGATGCGCAGCAATGGCAAACTTTTGGGCTTGGGAAGTAGCTGTTTTGTAAGGCTTATTTGTGCGCCTTGGGCGTTTATACATTTGAGGACCTCGACTTCAGTTTTACACGTCCACGAATGAGGCTTTGTGAAATAAAGGCCAAAAAAATTTTCTTTTTTCGGTGCCGCTTTGGTCATCGAAAACTCGCCCAGAAAAGAATCGAGGAAGCTCAAAGAATAAGAAGGGAGGGCAAACAATAGTAATGAATAAATACTTAGAGTGTAAAAAGATCTCATAAAATTCTGAGCACTTCGAGTCTTTTTCTTATTCCCAAGAAGACCTTGCTAAAGCAAAGATACAACCTCGATTTTATTTGACAAATCAGGAAAGCTGAGCTAACTCTTCACCCCCTATTAAAAGCTCAAATATCCAGCAATTTTATATATAAAATATAAGAAATTAGCTAAGTATAATGACCTTTATTTTGCCCTTAATCTCAAAATAGTTTCCTATGAAGACTTTTCAGCTATTTCAAGTTTGCTAGAGCAAAGACCTTCATAGCCGATGCCAAATAATGAGTGAGCTTTGGGTAATGTGGATCTTCCGATTTAAAGCATCGCCCCAGATAAACTCTGCATAGCCCTGTCCAAGAGCAATGTAGGAATCACGATCAGGGGTCCAGTGGCGCTCAATTTTATCAAAATGTTTTTTGACGAGATCCTGTACTTTGCTCGATGATTCATCCAGATGGTTTTCCATCGCGCTTGCGAGATCTTTCAGTATAAGTTTCCATTCGGCAAAATTCTTCTTAAAATCCTCAGGGCCCCAGTTACGAGTTTAATTTGGCTTCCTTGATGGCTGCTTTAGCCTTATCGCCATAGCGATTAATTATATATTTTTCATTGTGCGTTTGTTTTTCTGGATCGAATCCTTCAAACATTTCTTTTTCGCTCATGACCTCGAGGGTCAAGGGTTTATTCAGACAAATAAA
>JBPOIV010000233.1:0-9538 GCA_052034245.1 Myxococcota bacterium | reverse complement strand
CAAAAAGTCAGCTCGTTCAGCTCATGTTAATCGCCCAAGAGAAGGAAAAGAACCGGCCCTTTATCGTCTTAGACGAAAGCCTAGAATCACTCGATAAAAGTTCGTGGGAAATTTTTTCGCAAAAAACCTTAGAAATTCTTGCAGCCGAAGAGCATCGTAAGGCCAAAAAGAGCTATAGTCCGCGAGATTTTGAAGCGAGTCTACAGAATTTAGCCAGCAAATTTCGCGAGCATAATGGCGACCTCAGTTATTCAAGAGATTTAGGATTTTGGACCTTGGCGCCCTTTTTTAAAAAGGCCACACCTTTTTACGGATGGGATTTGGGCCAGCGCGACTCACTCACTGAACGCAATGTGCAGATGACCAAAACTCTGGCCAAACTCTTAACGCAATATAACCGCATCATCGTCATGCTTGGCGCCCGCCATGTACCAGAGCTTGAATATTTTACGAGCCAGCAACTCATTTGTCCTGAACAACGGCAAAACAATATCGATGATTTTTATGCCCTCATCGAGAAGAAATATGGGCTTACCCCTGATTTAAGTTTAGGCATTGGCTCAACCGCACCTATTTATCGCTTCTTAAAAGATAAAAAATACGTGCTTGTTTTTAGTAAGAAATTTTATGATGTCTTAAAAGAAGTGGTGGCGGATTTTAAAGGTCGTTCTTCACAAAAATCCTGCGTTGAGCTCTAAGCAATAATAGCGAATAAATACAAAGCTAATCACAGTTTAAATATATAATTTATAACGATAATCCTGGGTCCCATGTCTTTTTAGGGCCCAGAGCTCATAATCATCCTCTTGGCACAAATTTTAAGCCTGCTAATCATGATTCGTTGTGTATTGGTCACGCCCATTATAAAAAACTAAGAACTACGCGTGCCTTAAAATAGTTTTCAAATATTAGGTCAATCATGGAAAGAATAATCGTTATTGGTGGAGGTCACGCCGGCATTGAGGCGGCGCTTGCTTCTGCGCGCATGGGCATTCCCACCTTGCTTATCACGGGCATGATCGACCGTATCGGTGCTATGAGCTGTAATCCCGCCATTGGGGGCGTGGGCAAGGGCCATTTGGTGCGTGAAATTGATGCTCTTGGTGGCGAAATGGCCAAAGCGGCCGATGCTACGGGTATTCATTTTCGTGTACTTAATGCATCGCGAGGCCCTGCGGTGCAAGCCGTGCGCTGCCAAAGCGATATGGAGCGTTATCGCCAATATATGCACAAGGTCGTGATGACAGCCAATAATCTCATGGTGCGCCAAGATGATGTGGTGGGCTTATGGAGCGAGGATAATCGCGTAAAAGGTGTTTATACGCGCCATAGCGGCCTAATGCTTGGCTCTAAAGTTATTATTACCACCGGAACTTTTTTGGGCGGCCAGCTGCATTTAGGAAAAGATATTAGCGATGGCGGCCGAGCAGGTGAGGCACCGCAGCGGGGGCTCTCGCAGTCGCTCCTTGCTCATGGGCTGCGCCTGGGACGATTAAAGACAGGAACCTGCCCGCGCCTAGATGGTCGCACTATTAACATGGACATCCTCGATGAGCAGCTTCCTGAGCTACCTGCTCCGCGTTTTGCGTTTGAAAATGAGCTGCCGCCTTTGCCACAAGTTTCTTGCCGCATCACCTATACCAATGAAGAAACGCACCGCGTTATCAGCGAGGGAATTAATGATGGCAGCGCACCCATTTTTAACGGACAACTTTTGGCTCGGGGCCCGCGCTATTGCCCAAGTATCGAAGATAAAGTTACGCGCTTTAGAGAAAAATCCTCTCACTTAGTTTTTTTGGAACCCCATGGTTTGGATACCCATGAATATTATCCAAACGGCTTATCGACTTCGCTTCCTCCTTCAGTGCAAATCCAATTTTTGCGCACTATGAAAGGTTTGGAAAATGTCGAAGTCACTCGTTGGGGCTATGCCGTTGACTATGATTATGTCGACCCGACCGAACTTTATGCCACGCTTGAAACCAAGAAAGTCTCAGGGCTTTATTTAGCCGGCCAAATCAACGGTACGACGGGTTATGAAGAAGCAGCGGGCCAAGGAATTATGGCTGGTATCAATGCAGCTCTTTCACTCAAAGGTGAAGCACCCCTCATGCTACGTCGTGATCAGGCCTATCTTGGTGTTTTGATCGACGATTTGATAACCAAGGGCACTACCGAGCCTTATCGCATGTTTACCTCCCGAGCTGAGCATCGCCTGACTTTGCGCGACGACAATACGTATTATCGTCTCATGCATGAGGGCCACCGGGTCGGCCTTTTGCCGGCGGCTCGCCATGAGCGCATGAAGAATTTTGAGGCTGAGGTGCAATCGGTCATGGCCTTGATGGGCGATCTTATGGTTGAGCCAAGCGAGCAGGTTAATCAATTTCTGCAAGGCTTTGGCTCTGCAGCGATCGCCACAAAAACTAAGCTGGCCCAAATAATTCGTCGTCCAGAGCTTGCAGAAAGCGCAGTTTTGCCGCTCTTGCCCGAGCACTGCCAAACGCTTGACCCTCGGATCGTCATCCGCGCTGCGATCGAAGTAAAATACGAGGGCTACATAAAGCGTGCGGAACTTACGCAAGAGAAGCAGCGAGCTTTAGAAGACGCCAGCATTCCTGAGCATCTTTTTGAGCGTCAATGGCCGGGGCTCAGTAACGAAATTTTTGAAAAGCTGAAAAATTTTCGCCCAAAAACGCTGGGACAAGCTTCTCGCATTCCTGGCATTACCCCCGCAGCCGTTGGACTCTTGGCGGTAGAAATTAGTCGACAAGGGCGTCCCAATGTCTCTTGATATTAGCTGCAAAGATACCATCTGCGCTTTGTCGACGCCGCAAGGTTTTGGGGCTTTGGCCATCGTGCGTTTATCGGGCCCAGACACTCCCTCGATTTTTGCGGCACTTTTTCAAAAGCATCAGGGCGAGCTCAAACATGGGCAGGCGATGCACGGTGGTATTATCGATAAAGCCGGCACTATTATCGATGATGTGATGGCTATTTTATGGAAGGATGGGCGCAGTTTTACGGGTGAGCCCAGCGCTGAAATTTATTGCCATGGCAATCCCTTGATCGTCGATCAAATTCTAAACGCCATGCTTTCTCATGGGGCGCGTTTGGCCGAGGCTGGCGAGTTTTCTATGCGGGCCATGCTGCACGGCAAAATTGATTTGGCTCAGGCAGAAAGTATCGCGGATCTTATTCATGCCGAAACCGTTGCGGCCAAAGATGCCGCGCTTAAGGGCCTAAAAGGCAGTCTGCGCGAAAAAACTTTGCCCGTGCAAGAAATGATCATTCAAAGTCTCGCTGAAATCGAAGCGCGCATGGATTTTCCCGACGAGGAATTGGGGGAGTATGATAAAAGCCATCTCATTCAAGGTTTTGATGAGGGCATAAAAACGCTTTCTGATCTGCTTCGGGGCGCATCCTATGGCATAAAACTTCATGAAGGTGCGCGCGTTATTATCGTCGGTGCGCCCAATGCCGGCAAGTCGACCTTGCTTAATCAGCTGTGCCAAGAAGAAAAAGCCATCGTTCACGATAGCGCCGGCACCACGCGTGATGTCATTGAAGTGCGCATTGACCTTGATGGCGTGCCACTCACTCTTGTCGACGTGGCGGGTATTCGTGAGCTTTCATGTGCGAGTGATGTTGAGCAAATTGGTATCAAGAAAGCTTTGCTCGAAATGGATCGCGCTCATGCCATTATTTGGTTGGTGGATGCGAGTCTTGACGAGCCTTTTTCTGATCCACTTCTTAAAGAGCGTTTAGAGCATTGCAGTGCTCCCATCATTCGCGTGCTCAACAAAGCAGACCTGGTTAAAGAGGGAAAAGAGGGCGCGTTGTTAATCGCTGCTAAGCTTGGGAAGGGAATAGAAGAGCTAAAAACAGAGCTCAAAAAATTCTTGCTAAGCGAGCGGACACCGGGCGAAATTTTTATCACCCGTGCGCGTCAACGCGATGAGCTTAATCAAGCGCTCGATAGTCTAGAAATGGCGAAAAAAGCTTTCCTGGATGGCCTTGTCGATGAAGTCGTGAGCGCAGAATTACGAGCGGCAGGGCTGGCTTTCGATCGCTTATTTGGTTTTGATTTATCAGAACGCATTCTCGATAAAATTTTTAGCGAATTTTGTATCGGAAAATAAGATGGGCAAAAAAACACCAAGCCTTGCTCTTGATAAACTTCTCCTTGAACAAGGTTTTGCCTCGAGCATAGAAAGCGCCCGCGCGAAAATCATGGCAGGTGAAGTGATTGTCAACGATCAGCGCGCTGACAAAGCCGGTCATAAATACCCTATCGACGCCGCTATTCGTTTGCGCTCCGAAGAGCATCCCTATGTTTCACGAGGGGGACTTAAGCTTGCACATGCGCTAAAGCTCTGGCCCATTAGTTTGCAAGATAAAGTTTGCATCGATATCGGCGCCTCGACAGGCGGTTTTAGCGAAGTATTGCTCCTCAATGGTGCCAAAAAAGTCTATGCCGTTGACGTTGGCTATGGACAGCTTGCACATAGCTTACGTATTGATTCTCGCATCGTAAATCTTGAGCGCACGCACATTCTCGATCTTTCGCTACAAAATTTTAGCGAGAGCATCGAGGTCGCAACTATTGATCTAAGTTTTATTTCACTCGAACGCGTCCTGCCACATATAATTAAAATAATCGGGCCTGATGCCACTATAGTTGCCTTGATTAAACCTCAGTTTGAAGCGCAAAAAGAAGAGATTGGCGAGGGAGGCATCGTGCGTGATGGGGCCATACGCCAAGCCATTGTCGAGCGGGTGCTCGATTTTGCCCGCGATTTAGGATTGTTGCTTTTGGGCCATGCTGAAAGCCCTATTTTGGGGGCCAAGGGAAATGTGGAATACTTGGCGGCTTTAAGAAAGCAAGCATAATAAAGGTGGCATCGCCTTGGGTGCTTATTCGCTTAAGAAATTAAGCGAGCGAACTTTTTAAGATTTTTTGGAGCAGAACTTAGTTTTTTCTTTGCTCCTTTCGATGCTGCTTGGAGCCTGTGCATCCGCTTTTAAGCCTATGCAGAGCATCCGAAGACTCATCCTCTGAGCAAATTGAGTACATTCTTCCTTAAGTGCAGCAGATATCCTCCTTAACCTGAGTTTTGCTTAAGTAAATGTAATTATCCAGATAAAAAGCGTCTTTCATCGTCATTGCGAGCCGAAGGCGCGGCAATCCAGACGACGAGGCCGCAGCCCTGGATGCCCACCCCGCATTGCTCGTCCTTATGACGATGCCAAGCACATATTTTTTAGAAATTTGCCCTTTTGCTTAAGCAAAACTCAGGCTCCTTAATCATTTGGTCTACTTAAAGATTAAGAAGGGTCATTTTTTCTATTTAAAACATTTTTTCTTAAATTTATCGTACCAACCCTTAACCACATCGCGTTTACGCTGTTTTAACACTTCTGGTGGGGCGTTTTCGTTAAAGATTATTTCAGCCTTTTCGGCTTTTTCTAATATTTCGCTTAAGGATTGTGTTTCTGCGAGAGTAGGACAGCTATTCTGTGGCGTGGAGTGCTCGCCAATTTCTTTTACGGCATCAAGAAGAGCGCCTAAATTGCTCGTATAAAGACCCATATCAGCAGGAGGAATATTGCTGGTTTTCGGTCTAAACTTCTCACAATCGGCGATTCCATATCCCCTCTCCATCGCTCGTTTTTGGGTGGCCAAGCACAATTGGTAGACTTCTTCTTGTGTTCTATTGCCAACTTCAGCTCTGACTAGCATTGAGCCACTTTCTATTAGAAATAAATATATAATAAATTTTCTCATAACCTGCTCTTAAGGTATTTAATTAGCTAATTTATAGTAGTAATTATCTTTAAAAATGCATCTATTATTATGATTTAAAATAAGTCCTATAAGGACTTGAAAATGTTCTGTTAATTTATGTTTTATTATAAGTACACCTATCGCCCTATAAGAAATATATTATTATTGTGTGTTTTTACTCAAGGCTTTTGAGATGATAGATACTTTAAACACCAAAACAAAATTATTGTTTTCTTTTATGTTTTTTGGCTTGTTTTGTACTATTCATCCTATCGTTACGGTTTATTATATCGCTCGCTCAACCATTGAAAAAAAGAGCTTCGATGCTCTTTCTTCGACCCGCGCCGAAAAAAAGGAACAAATCGAAAATTATTTTTTGGGTATTAAAAACCAGGTGTACACTATCGCTCAGGAAGAAAGTACTCGACGCGCCACTCGCGAGTTTGAGCGTGGATTTAAACAATTAGAAAGAGACATTGAAACGCAAACTATTGCCAAAGAAAGCCTTAACAGTCTTATTACTTATTATGATAAAGAATTTATTTCGCGATTAAAAAAGAATCAAAATAATGTTTCTGATCCTGCAAGTTATGTAAATCAACTTTCTAATGCTTCCAAATATTTGCAATATTTATATCTTGTAGACAATCCTAATCCCGTCGGTAAAAAAATTAATTTAGATAAAGCTAATGATAACTCTACCTATAGTAACATTCATTCTATTTACCATCCAATAATGAAAAGATATTTAGAGACTTTTGGTTTTTACGATATTTTTCTTGTTGATGCCGAATCAGGAACAATCATATATTCTGCATCTAAAGAAATTGATTACAGCACAAATTTATTACATGGTCCCTTTAAAGATAGTAACTTAGCGCGTGCCTTTCGCTCATCGCAGCAAACAAATGAGAAAAATTTCACCTATCTCGTTGATTTTGAAGCTTATGAGCCTTCACATGGCGCTCCTGCTTCTTTTATATCTGCCCCAATTTTCGACGGTGATAAAAAGATTGGCGTGCTTATTTTTCAGTTGCCTATTGATGAAATCAATAACGTCATGACATCGCACGGAAAGTGGAAAGAAGCGGGTCTTCAGAATACTGGCGAGAGTTATTTGATTGGTCCCGATCGCACCATGCGCTCGACCTCCCGTTTTATTATCGAGCATCCTTTTGATTTTTTTAAGGATCTTGAAAAAGTAGGTTTGCCCAGCGCTTTAGTTGATCGCATGAAAAAGTTGTCGACGACAATTCTTACGCTCAAAATAGAAACTGATTCGGCAACTAATGCCTTGCAGGGAGAGACAGGAACACTACGTGTCAAAGATTATCGCGGCGTTGAAGTGCTCAGTTCCTTTTCTCCCGTAAATATTCCTAACGTAAAATGGGGGATCATTTCAGAAATCGATGCCGAAGAGGTTTTTGAGCCGGTGATTGCTCTCACTAAAACAAGCTTGATAGTAGGGTTTTTTACCATTATCGCGATGATTCTTTTGGCCTTCCTGTTGACCAGATTTATTATGCGTCCCTTCGCCGAGGTCGGTAAATTTCTCAAACAGCGAATCGAAGAAGAGCCAAAAAATCTTCAGCTTCGTTTAAATGCCACACGCGAAAATCAAGTGGAAGGCATCACTTTAGGCATCAATTCTCTTCTCATAGATTGGCAAAAACTTGTCATGGAGGTGGCTCATTTTGCGGATAAGCTAAGCAGCATAAAAACAACTCTTGCGCGATGGGATACAGAACATTTTCGGCTCCATGAAAATGTCGCCGATCATGTAAACGAAATAAAACTACTCAGCGGGAAAACCTATAAGAACTCTGAGCAAGCTTCCAAAACCATCGATCGACAAGAGACGATGCTCAATCAGCACGCCGAATTTATACACGTCTTTGAACTATTTATTGTGGAGCTCTCATTTATTACCGAGCTTATTAAAAGCCAAGCTCATGAAACAGCAGGACATAATGTCGTCTTAAAAATTGATACGGCCCTTTTTAATCTTGAAAAACATATAAATGACTATTCTTTGGTGAATAATAATTTAGATCAAATTAAAAACTTACTTCTGGATTCAAGAACGCTATTATCACTTACGGATAACAGTCATTTTATTGTTGAGCTGAGCAGCAAAATAAAAAACCTCAGCAATAAAATAAGCCTTGATAAACTGCGCTTCCAAGAACTTTATACTAACTACAAATCTTCACTGCTGGATTTGCGTAAGTTCGAGGACAGTACTCGAGCAGATTTGGGAGCTTTAATAGAAAAATTTCTTCTTCTTGAAGGCGCTCTTCAAAGCATGTCTGCAAATATCAGCGACTTGGTCAAAGCCTTAGAAGAGATAATTGAAGAGCAAAAATCACGTACAAAAAAATATATTTGGTGATCCATGAGAGCACGAAAATCAACCGTAAGTATTTTCGTTTTATGCGCTCTCCTGCTTGGCGCAGTAAGTGCTTATTATTTTTATCTTTATTTTACCGAAGTCGAAAAAATCGAGAGAGATACACAACTGACTTTGAGAAACAGGCTCGGTCAAGAAAGCCAAGACCTGAGCAAATTTTTAAGCAGTATTGTTGATGCAGCAAATGAGACTGTTGTTTCTTTTGAACCGCAAAAAGATTGGCGAGAATTGAGCCATAGTTTTCGTAAAATTGGCGCGACAGGCATTGGGATTGTGTGGTTAGGAGCAGAAGAAAAAGCCTTACACTTTGAAGTCGAAGATAAGCTAAAGGTAATCGATATTAGCAAATTCTATAACATTCGATCGAGTGGCTGGTTTAAGGCCGTGGAAGCTACTACCGATGGGGTTTGGCTAAGTAACTATGATGAGGCCATGCTCAATCGACCTACTATTCGTTATGTGCAGCCCATAATTAAGCTCAATAAAAATAACATCAAGGAACTGAGGGGTGTGTTTTATGTCGATGTGGATCCCAAAAAAATCCGCACTATGCTTGATGAATTATCGATCGGAAATTTAAGTCAAAGTTTCCTGATCGACAAAGCTGCAACCATTATTTCTTCACCACTAAAAGAGCGGCATGCAAATATTCGTGAGCTAGCAAATAAGCCAGGGCAGGAACAATTGCTTAGCATTATTAATTCTTTGGTAATAAAAAATCAGGGAATTGAAGAATATAACAATACTGCAACCTCGGAATCATCATGGGTTATTTATGACTATCTGCCCGGTCCTAATTGGATAATTGTGATAATTGGCGAGCATAAAGAACATCTTGCGCATGTCGATGTAAGAAGGAATTTCATTAAAGCTTCTTTATTTTTTTTGTTGTTTCTCATTTTCGCCATCATGAGCGCGACAGGCCTTTTTGGTTTTAGGGAAAGAGATTGGTGGGCAAGTATTGCCTTTATTTCGGTCCTGATAATATTTTTTGTCCTTGAAGTTTTGTTTTTACATCATCGTTATAGCAATTTTTCTGAACAAATTCTGCAAGATCCCCATGTAACTATCATCACTAATGAAGCCCAGTTATTGCGTTTCAAACGTTTTACTGAGCATCAATATTTGAGAGAAAATATTTCGCCGGCTATTTATATCCCAACCGGAATTTTGCTTACTTTTATTGGGATTTCTATGGATGGACAATTATCTTTAGAAGGATTTATTTGGCAAAAATATCCACTTAATCATGACATCGAGCATGCGGTTGAACTACTTAATGTTAGAAATTTCACCCTCGAAAAATCATATGATATTCAAAATTCGGACCATCATCTCAT
>JBPOIV010000216.1:0-2373 GCA_052034245.1 Myxococcota bacterium | reverse complement strand
CTATTTGGGCGATGAGACCATTTTCTAAGACGACGATGAGATCAGCATGCCGCACTGTCGAAAGGCGGTGGGCAATAATAATGGTCGTGCGATTTTTCATTATCTGCGCCAATGATTTTTGAATGGCCTCTTCGGTTTCATTATCTACCGAGGAGGTTGCCTCATCTAAAATAAAAATCGGTGAGTTTTTGAGTACCGCACGCGCAATAGAAAGGCGTTGCTTTTGCCCGCCAGAAAGTTTGGCCCCGCGCTCACCCACATCAGTATCATAGCCCTGCGGTAGATTTTCTATAAAGCTATGCGCTTCGGCCATTTTAGCCGCGTTAATAATCTCTTGGAGACTGGCATGAGGACTACCATATGCGATGTTATCTTTTATCGAACCACTAAAGAGAAATACTTCTTGGCTGACGAAAGAAATAGCATTTCTTAAGGCTTCCAATTTTAAATCGCTCACATCGATGCCATCAATACTAATTTTTCCAGACTTTGGCACATAAAAACGCATAAGAAGTTTGATGAGAGTGCTTTTTCCCGACCCTGTTGCACCGACCAAGCCGACTGTTTTTCCGGCATCAATAGTTAAATTAAAATCCTGAAAAACGGGCCTATTGCCGTCATAGGAAAAATTCACGTGTTCAAAACGAACTGCGCCTTGCGCGCGGGGAAGTAGTCGATCGCCTTCGGCAATGCCTATGGGCGTGTGCAAAAGGTCGAGCACGCGGTCAGCCGAGGCCATCGCACGTTGATAAAGATCGGTCATCTCGGCAAGGCGTGTAAATGGCCACAAAAGGCGCTGCGTCAGAAATACCATCACGCTATAGCTTGCTACCTGAAGTTCACCCGTAATGGTGTAATAACCGCCCAATATCAAGGTGGCGATGAAGCCTGCCACGATGGCCATACGGATTAAAGGAATGTAGGCCGAGCTCAATCGAATGGCTTTTTGATTTGCCTCTTGATAATGCAAACTATCGTGAGCAAGCCGAGCGCTTTCAAGGTCCTCTGCCGCATAACTACGAATGGTAAACATGCCTAAGAGATTGTTAGAAAGCCGCGCATTTATAGTGCCGGCCGCGGCTCTTACTTTGGCATAGCGTGGTCCAAGCATACTTTGAAATTTATAGGCACCATACAAGATAATCGGCATGGGAGCTAAAGCGATGAGCGCCGTCATGGGAGAAAGATAAAAAAAGATCCCGCCGATGAGCACCGTGCTTGCAATGACTTGGATGAGAGCATTGGCTCCTCCATCGAGAAATCGCTCAAGTTGATTGATATCATCGCCCATGATCGATAAAAGATTTCCGGTGCTTTTGTTTTCAAAATAAGCCGCGTCTAGTTTTTGCACATGATTGTAGCAATCAAGACGCATATAATGCTGCAATGATTGTGCTAAATTCCGCCACTTAACTTGGAATAAATATTGTAAAATTGACTCGCAACAAAAGGCAAATAAGGTAACGAGACCCAAAAGAATAAGCTGATGCAAAACATCGATAACGCCCAAACGTGCCAGGAAGGATTCGCGGCGATTCACCACAATATCCACAGCAACACCGATGAGAACTTCAGGCAAAATATCAAATAATTTATTAAATACCGAATACGTGGTAGCAAGAATGATATCGACGCGAAAATTTTTAGCGTAAGTTATAAGCCGTTTTAAGGAGGACATGAATATTACCTAAAAGACCATCAAATTGTGTCAAAGTATCAGGCGAAGATAGCATAGTAAAATATGATCGCCACGCGAGGCATGAGGAAGCATATGAAAAAAGTAAAATCTCTTAATTCTGCCCTTCGATTTTTAAGTATCTATGTTTTTTCTATAGGCGCATGCAGCATTAGCAATGTCCAAGCTCCCAAAGACGCCCAGCATTTTGCAGAAGCGCAGGCGGCCTTGAAGAATCAAACGGTAATAATGGATGATTTTAATTTTATCGTGACCAAAGAGACTCCTTACTACCTTGATGGTCCTTGGCAGGGCCGCGCCCCGGATGGAACTATGAAAGAAGGAACCAAACTAAGAATTTTAAAAGATATAGGAAGCTATCTTCTAGTGGAAAGTCCTACTAGACTAAGAGCATACGTTAGTTCAGATGATTTAACTAAGTTAAATTAGTTAGTTAAATAAGGGCGTAATTATGTATCTTTAAATGTCTTGTATGGTCTTTATTTTTAATATTGATATGTTAATTTCTGTTTATAATACGATTTTTTAGGAGTTTTTATGAAAAATATTATTTTTTTGTTGATGTTATTTTTTCCGTATTTTGTTAGCGCAACTCAATCAAAGGAACTTTCTCTAGAGAACGCGGACGCTGGTTGCGAGAATCAACTCCTAATAGAAGATTTATATATTAAAAAAAT
>JBPOIV010000257.1:0-3344 GCA_052034245.1 Myxococcota bacterium | reverse complement strand
TTATTTATTACTCTTACTCTTTTCTCCACTTGTAATGGCTTTAAAAAACGAAGGATTAGAAGCCAACAAAGAAGAGTTCGCGAGAAACTATAAGAGTGCTTTTATCAAAGCTGGTATTAACGCAAATTGGGTGTCCGGCTATCAAAATTTGCTACGCTCATGGGAAGACCAGGCAACCTCCATGAACCTCACGAAAGGAGATCTGCAAGCTATGCAGCAAGATGCTTTTGACGTTTGGCGCGCTTGGAAACAAAAATTTAGCGATGATTACAAAAAAGAATTTCAAGAGCGAGGCAACAGATTAGGTTGGCAAACACCCGGCACCAGTGATGAATATGGGCTACCTTCCGATGCTTTGGCCAAAGAATGGGGAATCGACGATTTACATCTCTACCGATTGAGATGGGAAGCCACACCTCCGCAATATCGCAGCCCCATGCCGAAATATTCAGAGACAAATCGGCCAAAGCCCTTGTAGGTTTTGGCTTTGGAGAAGAAGCTAAAGCATCAACTGCTCTATGCGCCTAAAAAGCTCATCTTCTGCCTTCAAGGCGTTTTCGGCAGCAAAGATGCTTTCGAGCTCTTCGTGGCTTAGATGATTTTTGATACCCATTTCTAAAAGATTTGCCTTAAGCGAAGAATCAGGCTTTAGAGCAGCTTTTTGTACGAGTTCATACGCTTCTTGGCGCATTATGCCTTTTTTTACCAGAGCAAGCATGACGCCTTGCGAGTACAAGCGATCGCCTGCATACGCTAAATTTTCTGCTAAACGTTCCTTATCGACCACGAGTCCTTCGATAATGCTGCCTAAACGGGATAGCGCAAAGTCGATGAGGCTAGTCGCATCCGGGCCGATAATTCTTTCTACCGAGGAATGGGAAATATCTCTCTCATGCCATAAAGCCTGATTTTCTAATGCAGAGAGTGCATAAGAGCGAACCATGCGCATCAAGCCACAAAGATTTTCGCTGAGCACCGGATTTTTTTTATGAGGCATGGCAGAAGAGCCTTTTTGTTGCGAGGAAAAAGGCTCAAAGGCTTCCTTGATTTGGCTATGCATCAAAAGACGAATTTCAGTGGCCAAGCGCTCAATGGAGCCAGCTAAGACGGCCAGCGCCGAAAAAAAAGCAGCATGGCGATCCCGTGCTACCACTTGGGTGGCCACAGTTTCTGCTTTGAGGCCCAAAAGTGCCAGGGCCTTTTCCTCGATTGCAGGATCGGTGTGTGCATACACGCCTACTGCCCCAGAAAACTTGCCGACTTTAAGATCCTTGATGGCGATGTTAAGGCGCTCTTTTGCTCGCAAAAATTCAGCGGCGTGCCCAAGTAATTTTATGCCAAAACTATGGGCTTCAGCGGCTTGTCCGTGCGTTCGTCCTAGCGATAAAACACCGCGATAGCGCTGAGCTTGATTCCAAAGATTTTTAATCAGAATATCGAGTTTTTTTTCAATCTCTAAGGCTGCACCTGAAAGTAAAAGCGCAAAAGATGTATCAACAATGTCTGACGAAGTAAGCCCAAGGTGAATGAGTCGTGCCGCAGAAGAGGCTTTGTCTTCGAGCACATGCAAAAAAGCGATGACATCATGTTTGACCCGCGCATCATAAACTTTCACTTCCTCTGCAAATTGGGGCCAATCGATAGTTTTTTCGAGCGCTTTGAGTTTCTCTACATCGCCGCCTGAAGTGCCCAAGTAACTCTCAAGGTAGGCAATCTCGACAAGAAACCAGGTACGATATTTGTGGGCATCGCTCCACCATTCTTTCATTAGCTTCGATTGATAGCGTTCGATCATAGTGAACTCCCATTTGAGCTTAGAAAATAAAACGTCGTCGCAATAACGCGCAGTTTTTATTCACTAAAACAATATTTTATAAAAACATTTATGCAAGCTGCGTCAGATCTTAGATAATCAAAGTAGAGGCGGAGCAATTTTATGCGATTTTTAGCTATATCTTCGTATGTTGTCGTGGGTCTTTGTTTATGTCCACTCTATGCAGCTAACCCGATTATCCTCATCAGCATCGATGGCTTAAGGCCAGATGCGATCCGTAAAGCTGAAGCAAAATTTCTCATTGAATTAATGGATACAGGGACTTCTTTTGATAAGGCAACCACGGTGCGCCCCTCGGTAACAGTACCTTCACATGTTTCCATGCTTACCGGCTTAGATCCCAAACAACACGGTTTTGTATGGGACGATTATCGACCTAGTGAAGGTCCAGTCCGTGATGTAACCGCTCTTGAGGTGGCTAATAATGCGGGTCTTCATACTGCAATGATTGTCTCAAAACAAAAATTAATTCCGCTCAATCGTCCGAATAGCGTCGATTATTTTGAACACACAGATCGCGAAGGCAAATTAGTTGCTGAAGCATTTAAAGCTTATGTTAAGCGCGCAGGCCTGCCTGATGTGACTTTTTTGCATTTACCAGATCCAGACAAGGCAGGACACGCCTTGATATGGATGACACCTTTTTATCTGAGTGCCGTTAAAGAAGCCGATGAAGCAGTAAAGACCATTGTCGAGACAGCCCGACGCGCGAGCAAAAATAGACCAACCGTTATAATCACAGCCGACCATGGCGGCACGGGCCTAAGTCATGTCCTCGATTTAGATACCAATAATAAAATTCCCTTCATCATGAACGGTGCAGGAATTCCTGCAGGGGTTATCAAGCATGACCCTATTCGTGTCTATGATGCAGCACCAACCGTATTATCTTTACTGAGACTCTCCATACCACCAACGTGGCTAGGAAAACCTGTTCGCTTGTAGTCCATTATTTTCGGGCAGATTTAAACAACTTTTTTTTACGCAAAGAATGAGCTTGGAGCATGGATGTAATAGTACTGCCAGCACCCCATTTCCTATGAGCAATTTCTAAGGGGCTTGAGGAATTTTGTGTTCGCGCATCCACGCATGCAGCAACATGCTCGTCGTTCAATAGTTGCGCTAAAGAATCGCTATTATTATTTTCGATGGCAGTAATTAATCGCTGTCTATCTGCCCGAATCTTTTCTTTCAGTCTATTTCTCTCCACCTCCTCGTCACCTGCTCCTTCAAGAAACTTAAGTTCAGCAAATTCCAGATCGTCGATTTCATCTTCGATAGGTAGCCCGTGGATGATGATCAAACGCGACAGACCATCTTTATTCGCCCTCATAGAATCCTTAAGAAGGGCAAAGTCATTTGCTACGAGCGAAGAAAGGTCGGCGCCAGCACGAATGAGTAATTTAAGAGAATCTAAGGAGAGCGAAGCTCGGGCCAATGTTAGAGGTGTATGATTATTTTCATCAAGAGCATTAGGGTCGGCCCCATTTTCAATGAGTTTTTTAATAAC
>JBPOIV010000149.1:0-13624 GCA_052034245.1 Myxococcota bacterium | reverse complement strand
TGAATATAATGAAATTCGCATTTATTAGGATTAACAATCGATAAAAAACATGTGTGTACCGTGAGTTGCTTTGACAACTGACAACTTTAGACAACTTCAATATTGCTAAGTATTAATGCAGTTTGTTTTGTGTCCTAGAAATACCGACAACTTTTGCCAACTTATTGATATTCATGAGCTGTCAGTTAGTTGTCGGTTAATAAGTAAATTATTTTTTTGCATAAAAGGCAGAGATGACGCCATTTTAAGAAAGCTGTCCTAAGTTGTCAGTTGTCTAAGACTCACTCGATTTCTTCTCCGAGGAGTTTGGAAGAAGAATCAGTATTTCACTTAAAATTCTTTCAATACTTTCTCGCCTGCTTTTCGGCATATTTTTTAGGTTCTGCAATAAATTTGATGGCTTTTTTTCCGCTGCAGAATGGCTTGCATGGGCCTCAGCCTCTTTAAATAATTCAGCTAATGATAATCCGCCGGCTTGAGCAACCTCAAATAGAACATTTAATGGCACACCAGGAACCGGTCCTTGTTCTAGTTTATAGATCGCTGATTGATTGCGGCCAGCTTTTTTTCCGAATTCAGCTTGTGTGTAACCCTGTTCTATTCGTGCTTTTTTTAGCGCCAGGCCTAAACCTTTAAGGAATTTTTTGTAGTCATTAGCCATAAAAATCCACCTTAAACTTGACGGCGTTCCACCGTTTTTGAATAATCTTATGTAAGAGTCTCAAATCTTGCATAAGAATAAACACGAGGAACACCTGGTATGAAAACTAACTCATTAAGTGGAGTATGTCACATAAAGGACTTATTATTTTCGTTTTACGAAAGGCAGGGGTGGCAGCTCATTCCTTTGCATTCAGTCGAAAATCGAAAGTGCACATGCAAAAATAATTTATGCGTAAGTCCTGCAAAGCATCCACCCTCAGCTCATGGTCTAAAAGATGCTTCCTCTGACTTGAAGCAGATTGAACAATAGTGGAGCAGATGGCCTTTCGCTAACATCGGTATTGTGACGGGTAAAGCTTCAGGGATTATGGTTCTCGATATTGATGCCAAAACTAACGGATTTGAAAACTTGGCATCTTTAAAAAAAAAATATGGGGCACTTCCTGCCAGTTTAAGAGCACGCACGGGCGGCGGCGGACTACATATTTACTTCAAAACTTCTAAATCCGAACTCAGAAATAGGGTAGGGCTTCTTCCTGGAATAGATTTTCGTGGCGAAGGAGGCTACGTAGTCGCTCCGCCAAGCAAGCATATCTCCGATATTTTTTATGAATTTATCGATGATAATGCACCTATCTGTGAGTTGCCAGATTGGCTGCACGATTTACTTACTCAAAACACTATTGATTCTTCGGTTAATAGTGATGGCAAAATCCCCCAAGGACAACGTAATCAAACGCTAATGAGCATTAGTGGTTTTCTTTTATTAAAAGGAATAGGACTTTCACTTATTCATGACGTTATTGCAAAAATTAATCTTGAAGGGTGCGTTCAGCCACTTAATGATGAAGAACTCATTGGCATCGCATCTTCAACTAAAAAATTTAGAATCAAGAACGCGTGGCCAGATCTTCAGCCGCTTCCAGAATATAACGAGCAATGCATAGCCCTGAAGCCAGAAAATTTACCGAGGACAATCCTTCCGTGGGTTCTCGATACGACGGAGCGTATGCAAGTGCCTTTAGAATTTGTGAGCGCTCCTCTTATCATTGCTGCAGGTGCGGTCATTGGAAGAAAAGCTTCCATTCGCCCTCTGATGCATGATCCTTGGAGTGTATTTCCAAATTTATGGGGCTTTTTGGTAGCAACCCCGGGCTCGATGAAATCTCCTGCAATCTCTGAAGCACTCAAGCCATTAGAAAATTTAGCGACAAAGGCATCCAAAAAATTTGCTCAAGAATGTGAACAAGCTCAAGTTGAGTTTCGCAAACTTTCAGTTGAGATTCAAGCATTAAAGCAATCGTTAAGAATTGATTTGAGTGGAGGCTTTATTGACGGACTTGCCCAGGAAAAGGCTCAACTTTGTGAGCTGCAAGAAAAAGCGGAGACGACAAAAAACATCAAAGAAAAGCGCTATAAAACAAATGACCCTACAGTCGAAAAGCTGGCGATGATTATGAAAGATAATCCTCAAGGAGTCTTACTTCTAAGAGATGAGCTTTCAGGATGGCTTGAATCACTCTACAAAACCGGGCGCGAGGGAAGTCGTGAGTTTTATCTTGAAGCCTGGAATGGCAATAGTCCTTTTTCTATTGATCGGGTGGGCCGCGGAACAATCCATGTTGAAGCACTATGCTTATCGATTTTTGGCGGGATTCAGCCAGCGAAATTGAGTGAATATATTGATCATCATTCAAATGTGCAGGGTGACGACGGATTTTTAGAGAGATTTCAAATTGTCTTTTATCCTGAACTTCAAAAGGGCTGGCAGCTTATTGATAGAGAAGCCAATAAAGAAGCATTTATTCGCTTGATGGCTGCATTTGAAGAGCTTGATGCGCTAGAACTCAAAAATGCGCCTATAACTTTTTGTTTTGGCCTTGATGCGCAAGAGATAGCCAATCGTTGGCGCTGTGGACTTGAACAAAGATTGCGTGAAGAAAGCCTCTCGCCCATGATGAAGTCTCATTTGAGCAAGTATCGCTCACTCATGCCAAGCCTCGCTTTAATTTTTGCTTTGCTTGAGACTGGCCGAAAAACTGTGGAAGTAGATTTGGTAAGTACACGACGAGCAATAACCTGGTGTTCTATTCTTGAGAGTCATACGGCAAAAGTATTTCAAAAGACCCTGCATAACCCAATGGCTTCTGCTCAAATACTTGGACAAAAAATTAAAAAGGGATGGTTAAAAGACCAGGAAACTGTTCGAGATTTGCGAAGGAGATGCTGGGCTGGTCTTAGAACTTCAGAACAAATTGAATCAGCGATTTCGACACTGCAATCACTGGGCTGGATTCGCATTGAAGCTATCTCTGGCAAAGGTGGAACCTCAGAGTTTATTCGCATTAATCCGCTGTTGATTAAGGGAGATGCGTAAATGACTAATCTTATTACTCCCAAAACCTTTGCTGAGCTCGCTCTTTATTGGCTGATTAGTTATGCCCGCGAGCGCAAAGCGGCATCTTCCATCAAACGCGACCATGGAATATTGAAAAACTATTTACTACCCAAATTCGGTAAACTTGAGCTCGCTGAATTTAACACCAGGGACGTTGAATTTTGGATAACCAACTTAGTTGCCAATAAAATAATGTCTAAAAAAAGTGCCAATGATGTATTGGTAGTCCTCAATAAAATCCTCAATGACGCTGTGAGATGGAACTTTCTAGTCGCTAATCAACTTTCTCGCGTTGCGAAGTTCTCTATTGGCGAAAGAGATTTTTTATTTTGGAAACTCTGTGAGGTGAGAAAATTCTTAGGCTATTTTCTAGAGCACCCTAATCCCCCAAGAATATTTTGGCCTACGGTATTAGCACTTTACACGGGGCTAAGGCGCGGGGAGATACAAGCTTTGCGTTGGGAAGACATCAATGAGCGTGCAGGTCTTATCACGATTAAGCGTTCGTATTGTCGCGTAAGTAAAAAATTTAAGGAACAAACTAAATCGAAAAAGATTCGCTATGTACCTATTTGCAGTGCCTTGCAGGGTTTTTTACGCCGATTGCAGACGTCAGATAGTGTGCTCGTGACACCATTTTTTAACTCAGATTGTTTTAGAAAAGAATTCATTCGCATGTGTCGCGAGGCCAAAGTTCCTGTGATTCGTTTTCACGATTTGAGGCATACCTTTGCTTCTAACTTTCTTATGGGAGGAGGCAATATTTACGATTTGCAGAAAATTTTAGGGCACTCAACCATTCAGGTGACTGAGCGCTATGCGCACCTAACGCAAGACCATTTGATGGGCAAGACTGAAGTCTTGGGCTTTTAAAAAATACAGATTAGACGAAATTGATTAAATGGGCGATTAGCGAGGCTCTGTCTGATTGCCCCGTTTAAGAGCATTGAAAGTTAGTAATTGCTAAAAGCTTAGGACAGTTATCTCGGAGCGTTATAAAAAAGGCCCCCAATTCCTTATCTGAGTATTCATACGTTGTGATATTTCTAAGTTCGTGAATAACCAGCCACTCTTTAGCGTTTGAAATAACCCCAATCTTTTCGGCGAAATTCAAACAATCATGTAGGGTACCAGAAAAACCCGGATCTTCTAGCTCCACGAGGGTGGGTATGTAGTGGGCCAAAAATATATCGCAAACTCGGACAAACCTTATAGTGAAGCTCTCCCAAGTTTGAAGTGTTTCTTCATCCAACTTTTCCACATCGACAGACAATTTCGTGACTTTTTTAAAGCTATAATCAAGATGCTTGAGTGCTTTTTTAAGCTTCTTTTGCTGAATAAGCTTTTGTGCCGCTAGATCGTTCAAGATGAACTCCCTTTGGATTTCGTCATTGCGAGCGGAGCGCGGCAATCTAGCGAGTGCCACTGCGCCTGGATGGCCACGTCGCTTACGCTCGTCGCCATGACGAGGTGTGAAAACTTTAACACGGCGTCACTACATAACAAAAAACCTCGAAATTTCTTTCGAGGTTTTGATTTGGTTGCGGGGGCTGGATTTGAACCAACGACCTCCGGGTTATGAGCCCGACGAGCTACCAGGCTGCTCTACCCCGCGTCACGCCAATGGGAACTAACACCCTGGATCGAGTGTGTCAAGCTATGCCCTCAATTGAAGTAGATATTTTCGCCAGGCGTCCGCCTTTATCATTTTCTAAACGGATGATGATATCGGCCATATCTAGTAAAAACGGCGCCTTTTCCGGCCATTCTACTATTCTCAACGCATTAGTATTTGTTAAATATTCCAAAAGCCCCAGCTCAAAAAGTTCTTCTTCTGCCTCGATACGATAGAGATCAAAATGATAAATCGGAATGGAGCTTTGGTAATGGTTCATGTAGCTATAGGTTGGACTTTGAATGGCCTCATTCGCGCCCAGGAGCGCCTTTAAAAAAGCAGTCGTGAGACTAGTTTTTCCAGCGCCTAAATCGCCAAAAAGGAGTATCAAACAGGGTCTTATGGCTAGGCTTTGTGCGAGGCTTTGGCCTAAGGCTTTGGTTGCTTCACTATCAGCGAGATATTTAGATATTTGGGACATGAAAAAGCCTTACCAGACCGGCCGTTTCAATAAAGAGGGAAAGCGATCGGCAAGTTCGCTTGGGAAAATTCCACGATCGGCTTTTTGAGATCCTTCATAAGCAGCCGCTAAGCTGAGGCTAATTGCGAGCAAAGTGGCTGAAAGAGAAGAAGGGCTTTGCATGGCTAAGCCCGCAATGGCACCAGCTAAAATATCGCCGCTGCCACCGGTGGCAAGCATGGGCGTATTGCCTTTGAAAATAAATATGCCGGTTGAGGCCTGATAGACCAAGGAAGAAGATCCTTTTAAGAGCCAAATAATGGCATGCTTTTGGTTGATGGGAAGCGCGCCTAAATTGAGAATGGCGCGAAAACGATCTTGTTCAATTTCTTCGGTAGTGCACTGAAGAAGGGAAGCTGCTTCTTTGGGATGAGGGGTGCAAATAATCGTTCCTGAACGCCTAAAGTCTTTTAGCGAATCAAGGAGGGGTAATGCCTCTGCATCGACGACAATGGTGGGAACAATGGGCATTGCTTCTTTAAGAATAGCGAGAGCAAAATTCTGATAATCAGGATCTTTGCTGAGGCCCGGGCCGACTACCAGGGCGCTTATTTTTTCTAAATGCGCGGGCTTAAGATCATGCGCGTTAAGATGCATAAATTCAAATCGGTCCTGAGGATGATAAAAACATTGATCCTTGGCCAATAGGCTGACAAGACCAGCGCCGCTTCGTAAAGCAGCCAAGGCTGCAAGACGAGATGCACCGGCAAAACGAGGGTGGCCCTCTAAAATTAAGACATGGCCAAAATGTCCTTTGTGGCTTTGAAAATCGAGGGGAACTAATAACTCGGTCAGTGCTCTTAGAGCGCTTATTTGATAGCAAGGAAGATTATCTATTGGTTCGAGAGTACTGAGCACATGTTTTTTTATTAACAGCTCGACTATTTTATCCATTGCTAACTCTTTGAAGATTCTTTCTTGCCAACGGTAAGTCGCCATAGCAAATTAGCAATATTGGTATCGACTGGATTTTCTTTGTAAGCGATTAATGCATGTTTTTTTGCCTGCGATTCGTCGCCATTTTGTAGATAAAGATGGGCAAGACTTTCGTGAGCTGGCGCGAAGTTAGGTCTACAGCGCACTGCTTTTTGTAGCATTTCCAAGGCATCATCAATGCGTCGCGCGAGTAAATATCCATTGCCTAAATTAGCCAAAAAATGAGCAGAACCGGGTGAAAGTCGCACTGCTCGCTCAAAGGCACCGATGGCCTCATTCACGAGCCCACATTCGAGGCTGATACGGCCAAGGTTATTAGCAACTTCAGGATCTTCAGGAAGAAGATCAAAGGCACGTTTTAAGAATGGCAATGCTTCTTTTGACTGGCCAATTTCTAGAAGCGAAGACCCTAGTGCGTTTAAAATATCCGGATCTTTGCTGTCTTGGCGAAGAGCTTTTTGGAATTGTTCTACAGCGAGGCTCCATTCATGCAGGCACTCATAGGCAAGACCCATCAAGTAGTTGTCTCGTCCTAAAGGCATATTTTGTTTCATAGTAGTCGCTGTGTCGACGAGCTCAAAAAACTCATTCGGCACTTTTTCTAAATGAAAACTTCCTACGCCATGCTCAGGCAAAAGTCTTTCTTCAAATAAATTTAAAGGATCAGCACCATCGGTAGCGACCATTTTGAAGAGAGTCTCAGCGTTGGTAGTTATTTGATTGATTTCTTGCCATGAAGCCTTATCACTTGCGATGGTTAAAACATCTTCGTGATGAGCGATGATTCGTACACTTTTAAGGTGAGGCAAGTTTAGCTGTTCTAAGACGCCAACAATTAATTTAGGAAAGATCGCTATACTTGCTACTTGTTCACCGACGAGCGCAACCACATTCGGTTCATTTTCATTCGAAAAAATTACTCGCGCCTGATAGCTATGACGAAAGAGATAGCGAGATGCTCGATGAAACCAGCGATTAAAACTTTCCGTTGTTAAAGAAGGAGATTCTCTCACGGGACTTTGTTTTCCCGAGTTTTCTTTAGCAGCGCATATGACGTAGCCGTTCTCTATCGAGGAAAGAGATTGTGGACGAGCCTTTAAATAAAGAGGTGAGCGTATGCTTAACGTCGGAAATGACGATGAGGAATCAAGGTCGCTTATGCAGAAGCTTTTTAAATAATGATCAAGTTCCGTTTCGTGTTTGGCCGCAAGAATATCATCGCCCAAGCTTGCATAATCAAAGGATTTGGTTAAGCCATTAAAGGTATAGCGCCATTGACCATCAATATTTTGCCATTTTAGTTCAGAAAAGTTATGCTTAAGACTTTTATAAAGACGAGGATAAAAATTAAATTTTAATTTAATTGCCTCAATTTCTTTTCTCATAATGTCGTTAACAGACACGTTTTTCCATAAGGCAAATGCAGGAATTAACGACAAATTATAAGGATAATTATTTTCCCCATCGGAAATGATGAGTAGTTTATTAGACAGCTTTTCTATACTGTTAAATTTATTACAATTAAGTTCATAAATAAAAGCTTCCTCGATGGTAAACAAGTGATAGAAAAAAATCACTTGTGTGGCCGCATGCTCTGGCTGAAGACGAATTTTTTGCATCCAAGAGCATGGTTCTTGCGCGTGACAAAGATTTTTTAGCTGGAGAAGAGGAAGTCTTATGAGCGGCTCATGCTTAAATTTTTCCGAGAGAATAGAATATTGCGCCCTATCTGAAATCTTTTTTATTTCGAGTGAAGTGGTGGTGCTGGTGCAGGGTATAGTGAGCGCGAAAATCCCTCGCGCAATTTCTTGCAGCAAATTTTTCTGTAGCTCGCAGGATGTTTCTATCTGGGCTAAAATTAATGAATCACTCAAGAGACCGCTTCTAGAAGAGCTGCTGGTAGTGATCCAATCGATGATGGAGGGCACGTCAGCTATGTTATTTTTAGTAGACATAAGAAAAATATAACATAGCAAAAAACAGGTTAAACGCTGTTTTGAGATTATATAGAAAATCCCTTTTTTATCACCTTAGTCAGGCATTTTCATCTTTGTCGCACTTTGTCGCTTTCACCTAGAAGGGCTTTGTATTGCTTCAATACGCCAAAGAAAATCTTTAATGATAATTTTCTCCGCATTATTCACACTTTCTTGCTCAAGAGCCAGATATATTTCTTTTGCTTGGAGATAGTTTTTTAAATTGTAGTGTGTTTCTGCAAACATGAGCGTTATTTCATGCATCAAAAATGCGGGCAATGATTGAGCGTTTTTTAAGAGCTCTTCAATGATTTCTAAGGCTTTTTTATGATTTCTTTCCCTCATTAAAAGACGCGCATAAAGATAGGAAGAAAGACAAAAAAGCGAAGTTCTTGAGATGCTATTTTCTCCTACACTTACTCCAAGCTGTGCAGCACTCGAAACTAAAGAAGAATTTTTAACGAAAATAATTTTATAGAGCGGCTGTGCACGCTCGGGTTCTTGCTCAAGTGCAATAGTGAGAATACCGACGGCACGCTGTGCAGAGAGCGATAGAAAATTCTTATTAATACTTTCCAAGGCGCTTTTTGCATCATTGTAACGTCCTTGAAATATGAGCGATTCAAGCCGATCTAATTTTAGCTCATTGAAGCGAGGATCTTCTGGCGAAACCAAATCGAGGAGCACGCTAATAATTTGCTCAGCTTGAGCATAATTTTCGGCGCTGAGTAATCTGTCTTTAGCGTCGATCAACAAAGATAGTTGCACATCTTTGGGAAGCATTGAAACACTTGCTAATGCTGAAGTTAAATTATCGTTCATCATATTTTTGCTAAAACTTGCTTTTTCTCGACGAAAAATCTCCTGGCAATTATTGCCAAGGATGCTTTGTCCAACAAAATATTTTTTAGCCCATGCGACGGCATAGGGAGAAATGGGCTCCTGCAAACGCTGATAAAAAGCAGCAATACGATCATCGCGTTCAGCGTCATCGACAAATAGAGGACTGATGCTGCCTGCTTTAATAGTCTCTTTGAGATGCTGCGTTGGTTCCGTTTTTGTCGATAAAACAAATTCTAAAAATGCACCCGCAAATACATACGACGATCGAGGATTATAGAGTGCAAATTGGGTGGGACTAATGGCGAATAATTTTAGAATATCGACTTTGAGGCCGGCTTGATAAAAAGCCTGGGCCTGCTCGAACATGCTCAAATCATTTTCCACGACGAGAGCAGGAGTAAGCAGCATCGCAATACCTTCAGTGAGAGCCATGTTTGGAATAAAGCCAAATTTTCCGGGCACACCAAGAAAGGTGGTGGCATATTCTCCGACATAAATATGCGCAAGTTCATGGCCTAAAATCGGATGGGGGACGCTCGTTTCAGCAATGTGAATTTCACGACGACTTGGTAATGCAAAATGCACATTTTTTGCGCCTGTATAAGCAAATTTTTGCTCATCATCCGCATGAAGCCAAATAGTAAGAGGGGCATTAGAAAGGGGCGCTAAGCTTTGGTTAAGAGCTTGCTCATAAAGCCGTGCTTCCGCTAAAATATCTTTTGCCTGTTGTTCGGAGATAAAATCCGGATGGGCCCTGAGGGTAATATTTTGGTCTTTCATCACCAAGGAATAATCTTCTTCGAGATTATGGCGATTTTTGCCGATGCTTAGCCAGCTTTGCCAATGAATAATACTTGCTAAGGCGAGTAAAAAAGCGACGAGAAAGAAATTTAAAAAAGGCGACTTAGCTTGGCTTCGCCAAAGTTGGGGCCGTGAGAAATTAACAAATTTTATACCAAAGATAATGATGGCAAGTGCTATTAGAGCCGTAGCAATCCTAAAGCCGGCCATTCCTAAGTTTAAGCTTCCGCCCTTCATGAGATCTGAGTTGAGGATGATCGATGCATGGGTGACGAGCCGAAAACTAGCTTCTTGCCACCATGACCAGAAGACCCACATAACATAAGCAGGATAAGCGACGAAGAAAATTACTAAACGCATTCCTACATGTGGGACAAGCGCTGCGAGCAGGCACCCAAGCGAAATATTAAGGAGAATGGGCGGCGCGAGGGTTAAAAAATAAGCGATAAAGCCTGCTCCTGGGCTACAGCTTTGATGTAATACGCCATTATATAAAAGGAGCAGAGTGTAAAAACTAAGCGAACCAAGCGCCCATAAAAATTCATAAAGAAATATTCGTGAAAAACTTCGACCAGATTTCTTATTTTTATAAAAAATAGCAACGAGACAAAATAAAGGGCCAAAAAATAAAACGAATAAGTTAGCAGATTCAAAACCTAAGGTGCCGATGAGGGACATGTCTTTGATGCCCAGAAAAAAAATAAGCACGAGAACAATGATGCCCCCGTGCAGCAATAATGAAGACTTAGTTTTGAGCCAATCCGACACCGACTTACCTCAGTAAGCTTAGGCGCGTTTTTTGTTCTTTTTCCGCGCCTGCTTTTGTTGCTTGCGTTTGTCTTTCTTTTGTTTAACGGAACCTTTGGGAACCATCGTCATGTTAGGCATAGCACTTGTAGGAGGTAGTCCCATTCCCGCACCAAAGAGATCCATGGGATTTTTTCCCATGGATGCCCCATAATTTTTCCCGATCTGCGACATGCGTTCCATATTCTGAAACATGGGAAGTTTCGCCATGGCGGCAGGGTTTTTACCCATAAATTGCATGACTTGGCGCATCATCATAAAGCGTTCGATTAGGGCCTCAAGTTCAGCGAGTTTATGCCCGCTTCCTTTTGCTACGCGTTCTCGCCGACGTTTTACTTTAGATAAAAGCTCAGGAAAATTTCTTTCCTCTTTGGTCATCGACTGGATCATCGATTCAAATTTAACAAATTCCCGCTCATCTACCTTGGCACCGCCACTCATCATTTCCTGCATGCCCGGCAAGCGTTCAATAATAGATTTGAATGAGCCAAGCTTACGCATCATGCCAAGTTGCTTGATGAAATCGTTGAAAGTAAACGATCCGCGCATGAGACGCTTTACATCTTCTTCCGCTTCTTTTTCATCGACATGCTTTTCAAAATCCTTTACCAAAGAAACCACATCGCCCATGCCCAGGATGCGGCTTGCTAAGCCTTGAGGCCTGAAAGGCTCGAGGCTTTGAAGGTCTTCGCCCATGCCCAAAAATTTGATAGGCTTTTTGGTGATTTCTTTGATAGAGAGCGCAGCGCCACCGCGCGCATCGCCATCAAGTTTAGTGAGAATAAAGCCGCTAATATCGAGCCGATTATTAAACTGCGATGCCGTAGTGGTGGCATCCTGCCCGATCATGGCATCGATAACCAAAAAGGTATGCTCTGGTTTTACTATCGCTTTGATGTCGTCGAGTTCAGCCATCAATTTTTCATCAATAGCTAAGCGCCCTGCCGTATCGAAAATAACTACATCACACTTAAGTTCTTTGGCTTTTTCTAACGCTTTTCGGCAAATTTCTTGAGCGCTAGCATTTTCGATGTGAAAAACCGGAATTTCTAAACGCTCACCTAGCACTTGTAACTGATGCGCCGCGCCGGGGCGATAAATATCAGCCGCCACCAATAAAGGCTTTTTCTTTTTGTCTTCTTTGATAAGGCGCGCAAGTTTTGCACTGGTGGTAGTTTTACCACTGCCTTGCAAACCGACCATCATGAAGGTCGAGAGGGGCTGAGCAAAACTTAGCTCCTCAGTTTCCGGGCCCATCAACGCTTCAAGCTCTTCATAGCAAATGCCAATGAAATGTTCGCTTGGACTCAGCTTATGGGTTTGGCCTTTTTTATCAGTGACTGTGGTTTTAACTTGCGAGCCGAGGCTGCGCTCTTTTATCCTTCCGATGAAATTCTTGACGACCGAATATTCGACGTCAGCTTCGAGTAAAGACAATCGCACTTCTTGCAAAGCAGTGGCGATATTGTCGTCATTGAGTGTGGCTTCTTTTTTTAAAAGATTTTTAGCAGCGCTAAAGCCTTTTGATAGTGTTTCAAGCATGCCTTTTAAATCCCGGGCTTTTATAAAGTTTTCTGGCTCAAAGAAGTTAAAGCAAAGTTTGGTCTTATTCAACCGGGCTTAAAAATGTCTAATAAAACAATCGAATAGCTGATTACGGCGCCTTTTGAGGCGATAAATTCGCCTTTCTATTTAAGTGTCGTTAGGATGAATTAATGCGGGTTCATTAAGTCGCTTAATGAACACTGGAAGCAAAAGATTTTTCAGCCCAATTAGGGTACAGTGGGTAAACTAGTGACTAAGAGTGAATTGATTGACGATATCGCACTTCAAACCCCCGAGATTCAAAGGCGTGATGTTGAGCTCGTGGTCAATACCATTTTACAAACTATGACCGATGCATTATCTACAGGTCAGCGGATTGAAATTCGCGGCTTTGGATCCTTTGTGCCTAAACTTAGACGCTCCCGTGCAGCTCGTAATCCGCGAACGGGTGCTGAAGTTAAAGTTCCAGAAAAATACGTTCCTTTTTTCACGGTAGGCAAAGAACTCCGAGAACGCATTAACCAAGAGCCAACGAGAGAAAGTCTCTACGGTGATGATAAATCTCCTTGGCGCGGATAGAAAAAAGCCTCGTGAAAAGTGCAGCATTAGTTGTTATTGGCGATGAAATTTTAACCGGCAAAGTCAAAGATGAAAACAGCTTTGTATTTGCCAATGCCATGTTTAATCAGGGCATCAAAGTTGAAAGAATCGATATTATCCCGGACACCATCGACGTCATTGCTGAGGCAGTGAGAAATTATAGCGCTCGCTATGATTATGTTGCCACATCGGGTGGGGTTGGTCCTACTCACGATGATCGCACTCTAGACGGAGTAGCCAAGGCTTTTCAGGTGGCCTTGAAAGAAGATTCGGAAGCATTACGCTATTTTAAAGCCGCGCAAGAAAAAGCAGGTCGTGGATCTTTTGTCAGCGATGCCCAACGAAAAATGCTCCTTTTTCCCGAAGGGTCTCAGCCTCATTTTGTCGAGCCTTTATGGCTGCCGCTTATTCAATTTAAAAATGTTTATATTTTTCCTGGCGTACCATTTTTATTTAACCGTCTTTTAGACGGCTGCATTACGCTTTTTCAAGGTGGTAAATTTTATCGTGAACTGATTTTTACCAATCAATCCGAAAGTAAGATTGCGCATGATTTAAGCAAAGTACAAGAGCAGTTTTCGGAAGTAAGTATTGGCTCTTACCCGCAAATGCCCGGGAAAGGTTTCAATGTGATGGTGAGCATTGAGGGCGAAGAGCAGCATAAAGTGAAGACGGTGACGGAGCTATTGTTACCGTTGATTGAGGGTCGACGAGAAATATAATTTCTCTTCAAGAAGATTTTGAGAGCTGCCGGCGGTGCATATGCATAGAAAAAGTAAAGTAACACAATTTTTTTGTCGCTATGAGCTTGTTTAGTAAAACTATCGACTTAACCAATCGGCACGTCATTGCGAGGCCAGGAACTGGCCGTGGCAATCCAAGGATTAGTTGGAAAGCTGGTAATCACTCTGGATTGCCAC
>JBPOIV010000284.1:0-1643 GCA_052034245.1 Myxococcota bacterium | reverse complement strand
ACTGCCAAGAAAATTTGAAAGCCCATGGCTCCAAAAGCAAAAAACATGATGAACAAAATAATCAAGTTCATGTGACCCATCATGTTCAGCATGGATAAAAACTGCCATCCATTATCGGTAAATCTACTTTCAAGGACCGCATACACTTTATCAAAACCCAATGAGATATAAGCGGAAGGATCTAAGAATTCAGCAATGCTTAAATTACTCCCTCCAGCCGCTAAACCAGCCTGTACAAAGCCATCTCTTAAGCTATCAACAAGCCAAACATAGCGAAAAAGTAAAAACTGAATAAAACCGATAGCAAGCACTTTTGCTACAATTTCAGTCTTAAAATCAATGCGCTGAAGTGCAACGCCAATGCCAAATAAAACAACCTCAATTAAGAGAAGCTTTATAAAAATACTTTCGGAATAGCCTTTGATAACGCTGAAGCCATTTGAGGAGCCATTAACAAAGGCACCTAGGATATCGGTGAGTGTGGTTGAGTCAGCCATACATCCTCTTAGCGACGCGAGATCGCTGTGCCTAAAGATGGAAAATTACTAAGTGGGCGTGATTTTTCTTTTTTGTTAAAATCTTTCATAAGATGCGTTTCGTACTTTTTTTGCTCTGCTTCTTTTGCGCGTTGTTCCATCAAAACACTATTTTGTGCTCGCGCATCACTAGCGACTATTTGAGATAAATCTGCCAGTTGTCTTGATTGAACAGCGTTTATTTCGCCGATAGCCTGCAAGGTTTCCGCATCACCCTTCGATGCTCTTTTTGCTTCTACGATTTTATCGAGGTCGTCCATATTTTTTTGAGACCTCTCCATTAATCCTTGAGAAACCATGGCATCTTTTAGACTGTCATCAGATTGTTTTTGCCAGCCCTTGAAATTCTTCGAAAAACGATTGTTTTTACCATATAAACGGTCAAACTGATTGCTCACACTTTCGTAGGTATAGCCAATAGAACGTGCTCTGGTTCTGAACTGATTGATTTGGGAAGCGATGTCTCTCAAGTTGGTGATTTTAAATTTCTTTAATTTAAGCGCTAAGCGTTGGGCAGCTTTGATTTCGTATTCTATACGAGTGGCTGTTTGTTCGAGTTGCTCTATTTGCTTATACACCGACAAGGTATTTTGAATGAGGTTAGTAGGATCAAAGACAGGAAGTCCAGCCCTGGTATTAAGCGCATATAAACAGAGAAAGAGATTAAGTAAGATGAGGGTTCGCTTCATGAATAATCCCTTTTTTGCGTAGAAATTGCGTCAAGAAATCTTGGTTGCTGTGGCTAAGCTTAAGCTCACTAGTTAAGTTCTGGTCGTTGATGGAGCTGCTTGCGCAGAGTGCCAGGGCAATGGGACCTAAGGCTAAATCAAAAAGCCGGTTGCCTATTGGAGAAGAGAGATAGTATTCCTTCTTCGGTACTGCTCGAGCAATAATCTCAATTTGACGCTCATTAAGGCCAATAGACTGATAAAATTTTGCTGAGCTTTCATCCTGTGCGTTCGGATTAGATAAAAAAATCTTAGTTGGGCATGACTCTTTTAGCGCCATAGCAATCGTTGACTGCATGGCATCAGCAAGGCTTTGGGTGGCAAAAATTACATAGACGTTAGATTTTCTAAGTTCTTTCAACCACTGTTTAATTTTTAA
>JBPOIV010000062.1:0-7768 GCA_052034245.1 Myxococcota bacterium | reverse complement strand
ATTATTAACGATTTACTACGGGAAAGAAACGAATGGATACCTATCGCGTCGGGTCCAATATTGATTCATGGTGTACCAAATGCAAACTCTTGCTTGCGCATACCATCGAGGCTGTGGCACAAAATGTCATTAAAAGGGTGCAGTGCAATACCTGTCGAGGTAAGCATCAATTTAAGGAGCATGAACCAGGACAACAAGTAAAGAAAACAAGTTCTGCTTCGGCACCTAAGAAAAGTGACAAGCCATCAAAAGCCAAGTCAAAGCCACAAGATTTTTCCCGCCTGGTGAGAAACCGCGGTTTGGATGTAGCTTTGCCCTACAGCATAAGAAAGCAATTTACGCGTGGCGATTTAATCAACCACGTTCAATTCGGGATGGGTGTGGTTGTTGATCAAAAAGACGCCCAAAAGATTGAAGTCCTCTTTGAAACCGGACCAAAGATTCTCGTTCACGCCCGCCCATAACCTACTCACTGCGAACGAAGCACTAAACCCGCAAGAAAAGAGACGCGTCAGATGCGCTCCCCTGGATTGCCGCGCTTCGCTCGCAATGACGATAGCTTTTTGTGGTTTGGGAAGTTCTATCTTTCTAGCTCTGCTACCTGAGCGTCTGGAGTAGGATTAAGTTCAAAATGACAGCCGGTTGAGATAAACAAAAAGGCTGCGATGAGGGCTGCAGGTAAAATCCAAAAGCCATTTCTCATTGTATTTTCCCCTTTGGGATGATTCACGAAACCGCTTTCTATGTATTATTTTTTCTGGCTTATGCACGTCCATGATCTATTTTCTCGTCGCTAAATAAAAAAGAGAAGGCCATGGGTATGACCTTCTCCCCGAGTTACCTAACGTAACTACTGCGGCGACCTAAACTTGTTATGTCCCACCTTCGTCATCACTGAAGTCTCCACCGGCGCCGGCGCCATCGCCGTTATCATCGTCGAAGTGGAAGGTGAAGATATCAGTGCCTTCTTCGCATTCATCGATCAAACCACGGCGTGGTCCAACCACAAATGGTACTCTTGGGTTTAGTTGTGGGCCAATAGGACCTTGAGGACCGGCAACTAAAGGCTCACCAAGAGCGACGAAGTTGTAAGGATCTTGCATGAGTGGATCAATCCAGCAATCTTTGATGCTTGTTGCAAACATAGCATTTCGTTGCCAGCTGCTGTGTTGATCATCGCTGTCATAGGCACGACCTTTCAAGAAGACTACGTCTTCAGGTACGATAATGCCGTTTGGATACACAGTCATGGAGCGGCTGTTGTCAAGTTCTTCCAAAGGAGGTCCGAACTCGGAGCATTCTGGATGAACATGGCAATCATTATCTTGGCAGTCGACTAGCCCGTCGCCGTCGTTGTCGGTACCGTCACCACATGTAGTTTCTACCGATAAAATAGGTAGAACTGCATCAAGTGTTACGGGATAGCCAGCAGGCGGAGAAGCTAAAATAGCCAGGTCGGATGCCGCGCCGTTTTCTTCAGTTTTGTAAGCTGATTCATCAGCTGAATTGGAGTGATTGCCGCAGTTATTCAAGGCTATAAAGCTGGCAGAGAATAACGCAAGCATTGCGTACTTGGTCATTATGCTCGTTTTCATCTTACCCCCCTAGGTAACGCGTGAAAAACGTTGTTAGTACGTTGAGCACGCGAGTCTCAACGCTCGGGGGGATGTAATAAGTGTGTTGTGTTCATGCACGCACAAGCGATAACTTTAGATCAGAAATAATTTTGTCTTTGTATAATAGCGACGTACTGATCATGAGTGTTGGTGGGTTGGTGTAGTACATCGCGGCTGTCATCCTTGGGTTTGACCCGAGGATCCATTCTTTCGTATCTATATCGCCATTAAGTGGATCCTCGGGTCAAGCCCGAGGATGACAACGGTGATGGGGGAGGATGACGCAGGTGATGTGGGCAAGCGTGAAAATGGTGATGTGGCAAGGATGACCATGGTGATGTGGCAAGGATGACCATGGTGATGTGGGTAAAGATGACCATGGTGATGTGGCAAGGATGCCCATGGTGAAGTGAGCAAGCGTGACCATGGTGATGTAGTAATATGGGCAAAGATGATAATGGTGGTAAGGATAAAACCTACAATGCGGCATCTATCTCTCAATGCTATTAATGCAGCTCATTATTTTCGCTATTTCTTTTTTTAGAAGAACTTTGTTTTTTTGTAATGAATGACCCTCATGTACGACAAGCTCGCCTCCACTAAAGACCGTTTTTATCTGCTGGGGGTAAGCACCTAAGAAGATCGCTTCAAGAGCTGCTTCTCTGCCGTGCCATTCATATTCAGGAGGAAGCTCTACACCAATAAGGTCATTGGGTGCAGGTGAAAAAGTCTGACCAAAGAGCGATGCCAAACCATTGGTGGTGAGTATAGGAAGGAGTTTTTTATATAACCAATCGCCTTGGCGATTTAGAATGGCGCGTTCTTTGAGTCTTAAGCGTTCATGTGCCTCCAAGGCATACACTTCATGGAAGGGATCAAAGCGCACATGCTGGTCGGTGCCTACACATAATCTTAGCTTTTGCTCATTTAAGTCTTTTAGTGGAACCAGCCCATCGCCTAAGTTTGCTTCCGTTGAAGGGCATAAGCTAATGAGAGGATTGTGGCGCTTTAGAAGTTCAAGATCCCCTTCAATCAATTGAGTTGCATGAATCAGCGTAGTAGTAGGGGTGAGTAATCCATGCTTTGCCAAAAGACCAATGGGCGATAAGCCGGTAGCATTTAGGCAGTCTTTTACTTCTTTTTCTTGTTCACTGGCATGGATGTGCAGAACGCTTTTTTGTTCCTTTGCTAATGCCAAAATAGGAGCAAACCAATTTTCAGGCACGGCCCTCACCGAATGAAGAGAGAGGCCCACATGGATGAGAGGGTCGTTAAATGTCGCATGTGCTTCCTCTGCAAAGGCACAAAAATCAGCGGCACTCGCAAAAATAAAACGCTGTTGTTCATGAAGCGCGGCGTGCCCGAAATTACTTTGATGGTAGGCGCTTAAAAGCAAAGTGAGCTGCATAGAGGTCGCTTTGGCCGCATCGACAAGCGCTTGGCTCATAGCCAGGGGCTTTTTAAAGGGCTTTCCTTTGTGATCGTGATGGAGATAATGAAATTCGCCGACATGACAAAATCCCGCTTCCAACATTTCGCCATAAACGAACTGCGCGATAACAAAAAGATCATTGGGACAAAGTGCATTGGCCAAGCGGTACATAAGTTCGCGCCAGCCCCAAAAATTATGCTCGCCACGGCTTTTTTCGGCCATACCCCGTAAGAGCCTTTGAAAAACATGGGAATGCGTGTTTACAAAGCTAGGCATAATAACTTGATTGGGAATTTTTAACCTTGAGATGGGGCAGGAGAGGGGAACAAAAATGCTGATGGGCCCATCACTGATGTGGCCCTGAGAATCAACAACGAAGGCCGGCTCAATACTCAGCGTTTTCATACATACTCCTTTTGTCCCTAAGGCATGCGCTTTTGGCTAAGAATGTCATAAGATGCTGGAATAGTCCCTAAAAAGAATATATGAGAGCCCCTAAGGCAAATTGGTTTCTCGGAACGAATAATTAAAAGCAAACCAACGCTTATTGAATGCTTGGGCAATGTGCCTTAGTTGAACAATGTTGAGTCATTCGCCTGCGGTCAAAAAAGACATTGAGGCCTCGACTGTTAGGAAATCGTTTTGCATAACTACCACATTCAGCCTATTTGTGTTGTTGGAATCTTTTGTGCTTTTCTATTGAGCACCATCACCCATGCTGCAGGCATGTCGCCTAAAGTTCCAACGAAGGCAAACAAAGAAAAAACCTATTTGGATCCGACGCTAAAAGATATGCGAGGACAATTGGTTTTTGATACCGAAACCAAAGCCGCTTTTGTGCGCTCCAAAGAAAAAGACGAATTGCTGGCGGCTGAAGAAAAGCCCGGGCATATTTATCGCATTCGTTTTAAGGGCGCAAAGAAAGTAGAATCTGATGCTGTTGCTCTGCGTTTGGTGAGTAAAATCGGTCACATGTATGATCCCGTTTTGATTGCGGCCGACATTCGCGAAATTTATAAGATGGGTCTTTTTTCCAATATCGAAGTTTTCAAAGAGCAACTTCCTTCTGGGGCCTATCTCGTCGAATATCGCATGACTGAAAATCCGACCATTTTTCAGATCGGATCCAAAGGCAATAAAGCTTTGAATGACGAGGAGATAAAAGAGGCTCTTGCTGCTCTAGAAAATTATCAAGGCGCAACGAAATGGCGTTTGCAAAGCAATGCTGAAAAGGTGCGCGACCTCTATATTTCTAAAGGCTATTTCTTGGCCGAGGTCAATTACGAAATAAGCAAGACCTCCGAGAAAGATATTGCTAAGCGTGAAAAGGAAGGCTTGAGTCAATCATCTTCATCCAAAGGCCCTGCTGTTGATATCGATACCGCGCAAGTGCGTACGGATGATTTTGTCGATGTGACGTTTAAAATTAAAGAAAATAATAAAGTAAAGGTTAATCGCATTTACTTTTTAGGTAATTCACGCATTTCGGATGAAGAAATTCGCCCATTTTTGCGGACGCATGAAAATCATGCTCTGTCATTGCTCAACGACATGGGTACTTTTCGTAAAGATTATCTAGAAATAGACACGCTGATCATCGAAAAATTAGTGCATGACAAGGGAATGCTTAAAGCAAAAATTTTGCCTCCCTTAGTGCAGCTGAGTCCCGACAAAACTACCATTGAAATCGGCTACCAAATGATCGAAGGTGAGCAATATTCTCTTGGCTCAGTTGCGGTAGAGGGCGATAAAATCGAAAGTAGTGAAACGATTTATCGTCTGCAAAAAGAAGCGAATCCCGACGAGCCATTGTTTTATGCAGACAAATTGCTGAAAGAAATAGCGCAAAAGCCTGGCGATGTATTTAATAAATCCATGATGGCGGAAAATATCTTAGCCATCGCTGAAAAATATCGCGATGCCGGATATGCTTATGCCAACATTTCTCCCATCCCAACTTTCGATGAAGAAAGCAAAGAAGTTCATATTAAAATTGCTATTGAAAGTGGCCCACGGGTAAAGATCGAACGCATAGATATTGTTGGTAATGAAAAAACTAAGGACGAAGTTATTCGTCGCGAGCTTGATATTCTTGAGGGAGATTTCTACTCCTCCACGGGGCTTCGTCTCAGCGAAAATAATGTAGTGCGGCTTGGTTATTTCGAAAATGTAGAAATGACCAATGGCCCCGGCTCAAGACCTGATACGATGGTCGTTACTATTAAAGTGAGCGAAAAGAGTACGGGCAATGTTCAGGCGGGTGCAGGCTATGGTACCGGCGGAGAGGGTTTGGTCTTACGCGGACAAGTATCCAATCATAACCTCTTTGGTCGAGGACAAACGCTTTCTGCGCAGATAAATTATTCGAACTTCCGTCAGGAATTCGATGTGATGTTTATCGAGCCTTATCTTAGTTATATTTTCAGTAATCCTCTTACTTTTGCCTTCACCGCCTACAATCGCGAGCGGATGATGGGTGAATTTACCCGCAGTGCTATCGGTGGTGATTTTACCTTGGGCTATCCGATTGGTGCTCCGCTTTCCTTCCTTTCACGAAAGTGGAAAAGCAAAGCCAAACCAAGTTTGGTAAATTATGTCATCGATTTCGAAGCTTTGTCGCTCTATTTGACCTATACCGTCGAACGCGTTGAAATCCGCAATATTACGACTGATGCCCGGAATTGGGGACTCTATGAAGGGGTACCTCTTTACACCACGTCGATTCGCCCGAGTTTACGATGGGATCAGCGCGATAACCGTTTGTTTCCGACGCGAGGAATGTATGCTGAGTTCCGTGTTGATTTTGCGAGCGAATATTTGGGTGGAATTGGGCTTGCGAAATTAGAAAATTATATTCGCAAGGGCCGCGAGAATAATCGTCTCAAAGATGGCCTGAACTATATGAAGCCACTTTCAGAAGCGAATAATTTTATCAAATACGGCGCGAATTTTAGGATATATCATAATCTCGATGATTGGTTTTTCCTCAAAGGCTTCGTGCTCAAAGCTAACTTTGAAATGGGCATACTCGATACCTTAGGGCGCCCTCTGCTTTTTGAAAACTACGCCTTAGGAGGACCGAATAGTCTTCGCGGCTACAGTTATCGCTCCATTAGTCCCGTTGAGAGAACAGGCGCACTATTTCCTTTTGACGCTCGTCGAGATTTATTAGTGGGCGGCAATAAACAATTCTTGGGTTCTGTCGAACTCGAGTTTCCGCTCATCAATAGTTTAAAACTTGGCGGAGTGGTGTTCTTTGATTTTGGTAACGCCTATTCAGAAGAAGATAATTTCTTTTTTATCGGCGGAAAGTCTGAAAATGCCAAACGTATTCATCCGAGTGATCCATTAAGACTTTATGAATGGTTAGGTCTTTATAGTTCCGTAGGCTTTGGTTTGAGATGGCAAAGTCCCATTGGTTATTTGCGTTTTGAGTGGGGAATCCCACTTAATCGTCGGCCTTCGACCACGCCGGGCTTGGGAGAAAGAGATCGACCCATAAGTTTTGAATTTAGTATTGGTCCTAGTTTTTAAGGGCGCCTATGACTATTTTGATTAAAAATGTTCGGATTATAGATCCGGCATTAAAACTTGATCTTGTCGACGACGTGCTGATTGGTGAAGAAGAAATTAGCATCGCTCCGAAGCACATAAAGAATACCATTGAAAGTATCGATGGAACTTCGCATCTTTTGGTGCCAGGCCTTATCGATCTTCATGTTCATTTTCGCGAGCCCGGCTTTCATTACAAAGAGGATATTAACTCTGGCATTCGTGCAGCTTTGGCGGGAGGGGTCACGTCGGCATTAGTAATGCCTAATACTTCACCGAGCATAGATTCTCCAAAGCACGTTGATTATCAGCTTAAACGCGCGCGGGCATCGGGCTATGATTTAATGGTTGCGGGAGCAGCATCGATGGGGCTTTTAGGCGAAGAAGCTACCGATAGAGCCATGCTTAAACGAAGTGGCGTAAAGGCGATCACTGATGACGGGCGTCCCATTTTAAGTGATGAGGCGATGGAAAAAGTTTTACGAGATTGTCGTCGCTATGATCTTCTTTGTATGCAACATGCCGAAGATACATGCCAAAGTTGCGGCCATGCCCTGCATGAAGGTGAAATGAGCAAGCGTTTGGCGCTCGATGGGCAGACGGGGCGTGCTGAGTATGAGTTGGTAGCTCGCGATATTGCCTTAGCTGAAAGAATAGGGGCACGTTATCATGTATTGCATGTCTCGTGCGCGGAATCGATTGCGCTTATTCGAAAAGCGAAACGTCGGGGAGTGTTGATTAGTTGCGAGGTAAGCCCGCATCATCTTCTTCTTTTCGATCGCGATATCGGTAATTATGATGGCAATAAAAAGATGAATCCGCCACTCAGAACAAAGGCTGACAATGAAGCGATGATCGAGGGAATCAATGATGGCACTATCGATGCTGTTGCCAGTGATCATGCGCCCCATCATCGTCGAGAAAAAATAATGCCCTTTGTAAGAGCTCCTTTTGGGGTGGTGGGTGTGGAAACTTCGATGCTGGTTTTGCTGCGTCTCGTAAAACGCGGGCAAATATCTTTGCACCACGCTATTAAACTCATGACGAGCGGGCCCGCACGAGTACTCAAAGAGTCCTCGCGTATAGGAACTTTTGCTGGGAATGCTGCAAAAAATGCGGTGCTTATTGATCCGCGACGAGATTTTATCCTCAATGAATCGATGATAAA